>CAZPEM010000082.1:0-14956 GCA_964585575.1 uncultured Chitinophagaceae bacterium | reverse complement strand
CACGGCGCATGACAAAAGGGAATGTCGGCAAGCAATGCGCGGCCGCGACCGGCGGGTATGCGGTCGGCGGACATGCGGCGGTCGAGCATGCCATGGGAGGCTGCTGCGACGCGACTCACGCGACCCCAAAGCCCCGCTCCCACGCTACGTCGCGGATTGCATTGGCGAAGCTCATGGCTCGGAAGGGGGAGCAGTTTCCCCTGCAGTGCCCAGCGTGCGGCGGCGACATCCGGCTGATCGCGTTCCACCAAAGCCGGGGCCAATCCGGAAGACTCTGACACTCGCACATAGTGACAGTTGGATCGTCGCCGGCGGTCGCTGCTGACGGGCCGCCGTAGGCATTTCGCCTTGATCCCCGCCTACGATCATCACTGCCCTGAGTGGACACAACTCATCGCCACCGTCCAGATCACGATTCCCGATGTCCTCGCCAAGAAGGCCGCTGCCGAAGGCTTGCTCGAGCCCGGCGCGATCGAAGCGATCCCGGGAAAAAAGACTCGCGACAGCCCGCGTAGCCAAGATGCAGGCGATGCGGTTCAAGTTCTCTCCAAGCGGAACACCTCCCATGACGGCTGAAGACATTGAGGCCGAGATCAAGGCGTATCGTCCGGAGCGGCGCCGGGCGGCTAACGCTTGACAAGAGCCCAGGCGTCGCTGGCCACACCTCGGGCAGCGGGGTACCTGCTCGGCCGAGCAGTTCGTCGATCGCTTCGATGAGCCGAGGAACGTGAATGTGCACCGCATCGCAAAGGACGCGATGGTCGATCAGGTCGTAGCCGCGGATAAGGTGATCTCGTGTGCCCGCGATGTCCTTCGCCTTCCAATCTGCCGGAAGGGAATCAAGCGTGTGCACCCGAAGAAGCGAAAGCCGATGCCGCGCATGCGCAGCGACATCGACGTCCTTGCCGATTTCAAGCCGGACGCGCGGCGGTCAAGCGCAGCCAGGGCCGGCACGGCGTTCATCGTCAACCGGGCGACCATCTGAGGCTTCGCCTGACCCTCGACCTGCCGCGTCTCGAGGATCACGTCGCTCGCGAGGACCTTGAGTACCTGGGCGGCATCGATGATCCGGGCCGACTTGTAGCCGCGGTGCGTGCAGCCTGGAGCACTTGCCAACCGATCGGCCGAGGATCATCGGGTTGCCACAGCATCCGCAGATCGGCCGGAGCAGCACCTTGGGGGAGACGTCCGCGGTGGGCCTTCTTCCGGCCGAAGGACTCAACGCCGAGCCCGAGCTTCCGGGCCAGTGCGAGGCATCGGGGCCAGTCGATCGCATCGCCTTGGGCGGCGATCAGGCCGCGGATGTCCTGCTCATCCTGCGGACGTCCGGCAAGGGCTTTCATCACGAGGAGATCCTCGATGACGACCACTGGCATGCGGACATCGCCGATCGTCACCGGCGCTGCGTGGCCGACGGCCTCCTGCTCGAAGCCCGACATGCCGATCGCCACATCGACCCGGATGCCCGTGATGCGGTGTCGTAAAGGCAGGATGTACGACCTCGTGACAACCTCCTCGACGCCTGCAAACAGCGGTTCAAACGGCGTGGAAGCGAGTTCCCTCACGAGCCCGAGAGCCTGATCGACGTCCGCGAGAATGAGAAGGTCCACATCCACCGTCATCCGCGGCTGGCCGCGGAGCGACACGGCCAGCCCGCCGATCAGGGCGAACTGGATGCCTCGAGACTCGAACACCCGCGCCGCGTCAGCCAGCGTCGGCCACAGGGCCGGTGCCATGGGTTACCTCGTCGAGGCGGCGAAAGGCCTTCACCTGCAGGATGCGTTCGGCGAGTGTCTCCCGCCAGGCACGATCGTCCACCGCCTGCCAGTCTCCGGCCGCGACACGCGCCGCCCGGATCGTGGTGAGCAGGTCATCGGCTACGGCAACGCGGTCTGCGGGAGAGAGACGGTCGGCCCACTCTGCATCCCGAGCCCGAATCCTCTCGCCGCAGAGCGTCTCGAACAGTTCCCATCGCTGACGATGGCCGGGCGTGGCTGGATCGGCGGCGGCGTGGGAATCGGCGAAGTCGCTCATGGAGACCGATTATACCGCCAGACCCCGTGCTCTGTGCACGGGCTGCGGCCAGAGGTGTGTCATCGCGTTTTCAGTCGATGCCGGCGTCCGGATCACCCTCATCGACCGCGACGTGCGGAGCTACTTTCAGAGTCTGGAACACCTGGCAAGCTCGGTGCGGCTGTGACCGGTGGGCATGCAGCCGCCGAGCTTGCCGCCGGCGGCTGTTGCGACCCAGGTGGAAAGTCCCGCTCGCACGACACCTCCCGGATCGCCTGGGCCAAACTGATTGCCGGGGTCGCGGAGGCGTTTCCACTGCAGTGCCCAGCATGTGGTGGAGACATCCCGTCCATCGCGGTCATGCTACCCCGAGCACGATGTTGTTGACTCTCGTTTTCAAATACTGACTGACACCCCGTTCACACGGATGCCCGACGCACAAGCCGAGACGGGCGTTGACGTGGCAGCTTGAGCTGATGGCCGGTCGGTGATGCGCACTCCGTCATGCCGCTCGCAGGGTTCCGGCGGCATCGGGGAAGCGGCGTGTCACAACGCCCGGGCAGCGTTGAAGCAATGCGCGGATGCGGTGGGTTGTTGGCGAGCGTCGCGTCCGATTTGCCGCGATCGGCCCCCTCGGCTTGCGCCTCGGGCGCGCGTACAGGGAAACTGTTCGCCTTCAGGGAAACTCGCGCTCAGCCGAGCACGTCGGCGAGGACTTCCTCGGCGACGTAGATCGGGAGGTTGGGCTCGCAGGTGACCGCGACCGCGATCGCGTCGGAGGGCCGCGCGTCGATCTCGACCACCTCGCCGTCCTTGAGCACGCGGATCGTCGCGTAGTAGGTGTGTTCCTTGAGCTCGCCGATGACGACGTCCTGGAACTCGCCGCCAAGCAGCTCGACGGCGGCGACGAGCAGGTCGTGCGTGAGCGGCCGGGGCGACTGGTGGTGCTTCACCCTTCGGTCGATGCTCGTCGCCTCGAAGAGCCCGATCAGGATCGGGAAGGTGCGGTCTCCCTCGACCTCTTTGAGGTAGACGACCTGCTGGTCGTTGATCTCGCTGATGATGATCCGCGAGAGCTCCATCTGCACCGTCATGTGTCGTGCTCCGAACGGCCCATCGACATTCCATCCAGGGATCGATTCCATCCAGGGACTGCCTGCATCCGCCCGCCTGCGGAAAACGATTGTACCCGAAAGCGGCCCGTCAATCAGGCGACGCGGTCAGGAACGGCCGCGGAGGGCGGCGAGCGTGGCCACGCCCTTTTCGAGCCGTCCCTCCATCTCGGCGAGCTGCTCCCGCTCCTTCTCCACGACCGCCGGCGGAGCCTTCGCCGCGAAGGAGCCACTTTCGAGCTTCGACTTCTTGGCCGCGATGAGCCCGGCGAGCTTCTCGTTCTCCTTCGAAAGCCGCTTGACTTCGGCCTCCACGTCGATGAGCCCGGCCAGATCGACGAACACCTCCACGCCGGCCGCGGTCGTCCCCGCCGCGGCCGCCGGGGCGGCCGTGTCGGGGCCGATTCCCTTTAGGGTCGCCACGGCCATCGACTCGATTGCCGCGACCATCGGCGACAGGAGCTCCGCGAGGTCGGGCGTGCACTTGAGGCCGACCTCGACGCGGGTCTTTGGGGCCACGTTCTGGCGGGCGCGGATCTCGCGGATGCCGCCGACGACCGCGAGGAACGTTCCGAACTGCCGTTCGGTCGTCGCGTCGATCCACTCCCGCGGCGGCGCGGGCCAGGCGGCGACCATGATCGACTCGGCGAGCCCCCCATTGTCCCACGGCATCCGCCGCAGCGGGGCCGCCTCGCGAAGGTGCTGCCAGATCTCCTCGGTGACGAACGGCATGATCGGATGGAGCAGCCGCAGGATCGTGTCCAACCCGAGCAGGAGCATCGACTGCGCCTGCCGCCGCGTCTGCGGGTCGCCAAGCCGCGGCTTGCAGAGCTCGAGGTAGGCGCTGCAGAACTCGTCCCACGCAAACGCATAGAGCACCCGGGCCGCCTCGGCGAACCGAAAGGCTTCTACGGCCGCGGTCGCCTCGGCCGTCACCGTGGCCAGGCGGCTGGCGAGCCAGCGGTCCTCGAGCGCGGCAAGCGAGCCGGCCGGGAGGCCCGGAGAGAAGTCCTCGCCGGCATAGCCTTCGAGGTTCATGAGGACGAACCGGGTTGCGTTCCAGAGCTTGTTGGAGAAGTTGCGTCCCGCCTCGAATCGCTCGCTCACCGCGGGTCCGCGGGGCAGGGCGAGGTCGTCGGGCGTCTGCGCCCACTGCGTGCGGAAGGGCTTCCCGCACTTCGGGCAGTCGATCCGGGGCTTCGTGCGGTTCTGCACGGTCTGTTCGATCATGTGGCCACAGGATGGGCACCGAAACTCGACCGGCATCCGCACGTCCTGCGTCTCGGTGGCCATGCTCGCCATGCCGAACCGCAGCGCGTCGGCCCCGAGCGCCTCGATCACGTCGAGCGGATCGACGCCGTTCCCCTTGCTCTTGCTCATCGTCTCGCCGTAGCGGTCGAGAATCTTGGGGTGGATGGCGACGTCGCGGAAGGGTATCTCGCCCATGTCGAAGAGCCCCATCACGACCATCCGCGCGACCCAGAGCGTGATGATGTCGCGGCTCGTCACGAGCGTGGTCGTCGGGTAGAAGGCCGCCAGCTCCGCCGTCTTTTCGGGCCAGCCGAGCGTGGAGTGGGGCCACAGCGCCGAGGAGAACCAGGTGTCGAGCACGTCGGGGTCGCGCCGGAGCGGCCGGCCGGCGATCGCATCGACGCCGAGCGATTTGGCGGTCGAGCAGATGAAGAAGGCGTTGTCGTCGTCGTCGGCCTTCCGCCACCGCACGTCGTCGCGGCCGGCGAACGCGGCGGCGAGGTCCTTTTCCGTCACGCCCGACACATGCCAGATCGGGATGCGGTGGCCCCACCAGAGCTGGCGGCCGACCGGCCAGTCCCGCTTCTCGCCAAGCCAGTCGAGGTAGCTCTTGGCGTAGCGGGCGGGATGGATCGCGACACGACCGTCCTGCACTGCTCGCAGGGCCGGCTCGGCGAGGTCGGCCATGCGGATGAACCACTGGTCGGCGAGGTACGGCTCGATCGGCGTCTTCGAGCGGTCGGAGTGGGCGAGATCGATGAGCCGGTCCTCCACCTGCGCGAGCTGCCCGGCCGCCTCGAGGTCGGCGACGACCCGTTCCCTCGCCTTGCGGATCGTGAGGCCCGCGTAGGGGCCCGCCTCGGCGTTGAGCGTGCCGTCGGGGTTGAGGATGTTGATCATCGGCAGCGACCGTCGCAGGCCGACCTCGTAGTCGTTGGGATCGTGGGCCGGCGTGATCTTCACGCAGCCGCTGCCCATCTCGGGCTTCGCCCACTCGTCGGCGACGAGCGGGATCGCCCGCCCGAGCAGCGGCAGCCGGACCCTTCGGCCGGCTCGGGCCATCTCGGCGAGCTTCAGGAGCCCCGGCAGGATTTCGGCCCGCCGCGCCTGGATCGACTCGATCTCGGCCGCGATCGGAGGCTGCTCCTTGGCGGGAGCGGCGGCGAGCTTCTCACGCAAGGCCGCCTCGGCCGCGTCGAGCGCGGCGGACGGGTCGGGATGAACGGCCACGGCCGTGTCGCCCAAGAGCGTCTCCGGCCGGGTCGTCGCGACGGTGACGCTCGCGGGCTCGCCCGGCAGCGGATCGATCACGTCGTAGCGGATGTGCCAGAAGTGCCCCTTCACCTCCTCGTGAAAGACCTCGTCGTCACTGACCGCGGTCTGGAGGAAGGTGTCCCAGTTGACGAGCCGCTTGCCGCGTCGGACGAGCCCCTTCTCGAAGAGACGATAGAAAGCCTCGCGGACGGCCCGGGCGCACTGATCGTCGAGCGTGAAGCGGGTGCGGTCCCAGTCGCAGCTCGCGCCGAGATCGCGGAGCTGGCCGAGAATCCGCTTCTCGTACTGCTCCTTCCAGGCCCAGATCCGCCCGACGAGCGCGTCGCGGCCGAGGTCGTGGCGGGAGAGCTTCTCCTCCTCGAGCAGTCGCCGCTCGACGACCGCCTGCGTGGCGATTCCGGCGTGGTCGGTGCCGGGCATCCAGAGCGTGACGAACCCCTGCATCCGCTTCATGCGGACGAGCAGGTCCTGGAGCGTGTTGTTGAGGGCGTGGCCGAGGTGAAGGGCGCCGGTGACGTTCGGCGGCGGGATGACGATCGAGAAGACCGGCTGGCCTGCCTTGGCGTCGGCGGGCTCGGCGTGCCAATAGCGGCCCGCGTCCCAGAGGGTGCGGCAGCGGGCCTGCGCGGTGGAGTGGTCGTACTGTTTCGGAAGTTCGTGCATGCGGATGACTACACCGGACGGGAGAGAAAATAGTGAAACGAGTCGGCGAGGGCGAGCCAACTCGCCTCGATGACGTTCTCGCTCACGCCGACCGTGCCCCAGACCTCGTCGCCGTCGGTGCTCTCGATCGAGACCCGGACCTTCGCGGCCGTGCCTTCCTGCGCGTTGATGACGCGGACCTTGTAGTCGAGCAGGTGCATCCGCGCGATCGGCGGGTAGACCGGCTCGAGCGCCTTGCGAAGGGCGGCATCGAGGGCGTTCACGGGTCCGTCCCCCTCGGCCACCTCGTGCCGCGGGCCTCCGGCCACGAGCAGCTTCACCGTGGCGAGCGTGCGGATGTCGCCGTCGCCGCGGCTTTCGACGTCGACGTTGTAGCTGTCGCGGGTGAAGAGCGGCCGGAACGAGCCGGTGAGCCGGTCGACGAGCAGCGAGAACGACGCGTTGGCTGCCTCGAACTGCCAGCCCTCGTTCTCGAGCCGGCAGACCTCGGCGAGCACCTTGTCGAGCAGCGTCCGGTCGTTTCGCACGTCGGCCCGCGTCACCATGGCGGCGATATTCGAGCGGCCGGAGAGCTCGCTCACGAGGATCCTCCGCGAGTTGCCGACGGCCTCCGGCGGGATGTGCTCGTACGACTCGGTCGCCTTCGCGACCGCGTGGACGTGCATGCCTCCCTTGTGGGCGAAGGCGCTCGCCCCGACGAACGGCTGATTCGGCCGGTAGCCCATGTTCGCCGTCTCGTAGACGAACCGGGAGAGCTCCGTGAGGTGCGCGACGCCCGAGCCTTCACCAGTGCCGCCGAGCACGCGGTAACCCGGCAGCTTGAGTGCGAGGTTCGCCACGACCGAAATCAGGTCGGCGTTGCCGCACCGTTCGCCGATCCCGTTGACCGTGCCCTGCACCTGCACGGCGCCGGCGGCCACGGCGGCGAGCGAGTTCGCGACGGCGAGGTCGCAGTCGTTGTGGCAGTGGATGGCGAGCGGCCGGTCGCAGCCGGCCGCCTGCAGGGTCGCCGCTGCCTCGCCGAGGATTCGGGCGATCTCGTCGGGGAGCGTGCCGCCGTTGGTGTCGCAGCAGACGATCCGCGTCGCACCGGCCTTTGCGGCGGCGACGATCGTCGCCGCCGAATAGTCGCGGTCGAGCTTCCAGCCGTCGAAGAAATGCTCGGCGTCGTAGAAGACCTCCCGGCCGGCTCCGGTGAGGTAGCCGACGGTGTCGGCGATCATGGCGAGGTTTTCCTCCCGCGAGACGCCGAGCACCTCGGCGACGTGGAAGGCGGAGGTTTTGCCGACGATCGTCACGACGCTCGTGCCCGCGTCGAGGAGGGCCTTCATGCCGGGGTCGGCAGCGGCCTCCATGCCCCGGCGGCGGGTCATGCCGAAGGCGCAGACCCGCGCGTGGGCGAGCTTCAGGGAGCGAGCCCGCTCGAAATACTGCGAGTCTTTCGGGTTCGAAAGCGGATAGCCTCCCTCGATGAAATCGACGCCGGCTTCGTCGAGTCGCCTCGTGATCGCGAGCTTGTCCTCGAGCGAGAAGTTGACTCCCTCTCCCTGGCTGCCGTCGCGGAGCGTCGTGTCGTAGATTTCGATGGTTCGCATGGCCCAAGGGTAGCTTGTGATTCATCGGCCGGGAATTGGCCGCGGCCGCGGTCGGGGCAGCCCGCGATCGCGGCCAAAAAGGGCCGTTGACAGCATATGTACGGGCGTATATTCTTCGAGGGGTATTTCAGAGGTGCATCATGTCGCCGGAAGGCATTCGGAAATTGCTCCGCCAGCAGCCGTTCAAGCCATTTCGACTCGTGATGTCGAGCGGCAAGGCTTACGAGGTTCGTCATCCGGAGATGGCGTGGGTGCTTCGCAACGACATCCTCGTCGGTGTGGACATTGCCAACGACGGCATGCCGGCCGAGTTCGACATCTGCCCGCTCCTGCACGTCGCCTCGATCGAGCCGTTCAATCTGCAGGATTCAAATCCGGCTGCGTGACCTGCGTCACCTGAGGATTCATGTTCTGGGGGATGGGGGATTCAGTTGCCGGGCGACGTCGAGGGCACTCCGCTTGCCAACGTCTCGCCGGCCTGCCTATGCTCGCGCGAATGAGCACGAACTGTCCGGTTTTTCTGGCGGTGGTATTGGCGATTTCCGCCATCCCGGCCCGGGCGCAGGACAAGCCCATATCCGGCGTCTATTTCGCCAGGAAAGTCGAATCCAGCCCGCAGTTCCTCGCCAAGGGCATGGCATGGTGGAACGGCAGGTTGATCATCGCCAATCGCGAGCCGGCACAACTCCATGCCTTCACGCCGCCGGACAGGTTCGAGATCGTCAAGGAGCAGGGGCTCACCAATCCGTTCGGTGTCGCCGTGGACCCGCAGGGGCGGCTTTTGTTCACCGAAAACAAGGACGACGTCCTCTATCGGCTCGCCCGGCTCACCGCGGACGGAAAAGAGGAAACGCTCCTCGAGGAAACAGGCGTCAACCACAGGGACAAAAATCTCCAGACCGGCCTCTGCACGCCCCTGATGCTGGCGACGCATCCCAATGGAACGATCTACTGGACAGGCTACCCCTCGACGGGAACCCGCTATCTGTTGCCCGGAAAGAAGGACTTCACCCTCGCTGACGTCGTGATCGCCAAGCCTCATGTCGGCCATTCCTACGGGATCGGCCTGAGCCCCGGACACGAGTGGTTGTACGTCACGTCCCAACTGCCGAATCCTGCCGCCCGTGGCGTGTGGCGATTTCCCGTGAAGGACGACGGCAGCCTGGGAGAAGGAGCATTCTTCATCGCGGTGGATCGGTTCACGACGACGCATTTCAAGGACCTGCCCCCGGCGAAGGACGGCTCGGACAAACTGCTCGGGTGGCTTGGGCGAATTCATGGGTTGGCCGTGGACGCCAACGGCTACATCTACATCGGAGGATCCCACGGCAAGTCGTCGGGGAGCGCCGTCGCGGTGTTCACCCCCGACGGCACGACGTTGGCGGCGATGATCGTGGGCGACCCGAGCGCGGACGTTGGGATGCCCGGGAACGTCTACGGCCTGGCGTTCGGGGGCGCGGACGGACGGACGTTGTTCATCTCGGGGAACGGCAAGTACCGGCTGTCTCAGGTCACACTCCCGGTCGCAGGCGAAGTGGTTTCCAGAAACCGAGGAAATCGTCCGTAAACCCGCGATGGGGTGGTTTCCTTGACCAGGCCGATGCTGCGGCGTTTGTTCATCGCAATCGACCTGCCGAAGCAGGTCTGCTGGCAGCTCGGCACGCTCGTGGCCGATCCCCCGCAGGGCGTGCGGCCGGTGCGGCCGGCCCAACTGCACCTGACGCTGCACTTTCTTGGCAATGTGGAGGATGACGTGCAGTCAACCCTCGAACAACGGCTTGCGGGCGTGCAGCAGGCTGCGTTCACCATCGCGATCCGGGGCACGGGCGTGTTTCCTCCACGCGGCCGGCCGGCCGTGCTCTGGGCCGGGCTGGCCGAGTCGGCGCCCCTCGCCAATCTCCATGCCGCCACCGCCGGGGCGATCGAATCCTGCGGGCTCGCCATCGAACACCGCGAGTATGTGCCGCATGTCACGCTCGCCCGGCTGACGCCGGCCGCTCCGCGGGGGTGGACGCCAAGGACTCTCGCCGCCACGGCAGACCTTGCGATCGAAGGGATCCCGGTCGATCGATTCCAACTCTACGAAAGCCGCAAGCTCGACGGGGCGACCGAGCACGTGGTCGCGGCGACGTTTCCGCTGGGCCAAGGGCCCTCGTCTGCGGATCGTTGATCTCCTTTCCATGCCTTCGGGCCGTCCGATGCCTTTGGGCTGTCGCCGACGGGGCCGCTGCCCCATGGTCTTGCCGGGAGCGAAGGCCTTCGCTACCATGGTCGCATGGCGAAGACTTTCGCTTGCACCGTCGCCCGACGACGAGACGACTTTCATCATGACCCCTGGAGCGTTGAACGATGCGTAATCGCGGCACGACCCGGCCGACGACTGCGGAGCTGGAAATTCTGCGAATCGTGTGGGACTTGCAGCCGTGCACCGTCGGCCAGATCCACGAGCGGATCGCCCAGGCGCGGCGGACGAACTATTCCACGACGATGAAGATGCTCTCGCTCATGCTCGGCAAGGGACTTTTGGCCCGCGACGAGACAGTCTCGCCGCACCGTTACCGGGCGAAGTTCACCCGCCAGCGGGCCCGCACGAGCCTGCTTTCCGACCTCATCGACTCCGTCTACGAGGGCTCCGCGATGAGCGTGGCCCTCCAGGCCCTCGGCCAGAGCCGCGCAGCGCCCGAGGAGATCGCCGCGGCCCGGGCCATGCTCGACGAACTCGAACGCCGCCGCACGATCTGACGACACGCCTTCCGACCGCCGATATCCGCCGTCATTTTCCTGGAGACAGTCGACCATGCAGACGTTCCTCGATGCCCCCGTGGCGGCCGTCATCCTCGAGACACTCGGCTGGGTGCTCGTGCACTCGATCTGGCAGTTCGCGGCCGTGGCCGCCGTCACGTCGGCGGCCACGACGGTCGCATGGCGGGCCGGACCGCGGGTGCGGCATGGCCTGCTCGTCTGCGGACTCGTGGCGATGGCGGCGCTGCCCGTGGTGACCTGGCACACGCTGGACGTCCGGCCGCAGCCGCAGGCTGCCGCTGCCGCCGGTTCCGTGGCGGCGGGAAGTGTGTCGGCCCGGGGCTTAGTGTCGGCCCGGGGCTTAGTGGTGCCGCCGCACGACCGTGGCCCGCGAACGTCGGCGGCCGCGACGCTCTGGCCCGCAGCATCCTCCGGCGACGCGATCGCGGAGCGGATCCGACCCTGGCTCGGCTGGCTGACGGCCGCGTGGCTGCTGGGCGTGGCGACGGCGGCGGTGCGGCCGCTCGTCGGCTGGATAGCCTGGCGACGGCTCACCTGCAGCGGTGCGGCCGAGGTGCCGGCTCGGGTGATGCAGGTGGTAGAGCGGGCCCGGCGGCGGCTGGGCATCGGGCGGGCGGTAGCGGTGGTGCAGTCGGCCGCCGTCCGCGTGCCGGCCGTCGCGGGCTGGCTGCGGCCGGTGATGCTCGTGCCCGTGGCCCTCGTGACGTCGCTTGCGCCTCACGAACTGGAGACGCTCATCGTCCATGAACTGGCCCACGTCCGCCGCGGCGATCTGCTCGTGCACATCCTGCAGCTGCTTCTCGAGACGATCGCCTTCTACCATCCGGCGGTGTGGTGGCTGTCCGCCCGCATCCGCGTGGAGCGGGAGCACTGCTGCGACGACCTCGTCGTGGCCACGACGGGCGACTGTGCGGCCTACGGACGGGCCCTCGTGGCGGTCGCGGAGCTGCGCGGCCGGGAGCTCGTGCCCGCGCTCGGCGCGGCCGACGGGTCGCTCGTGGCCCGGATCCGGCGGCTCGTGACCGGCGTCGATCCCGCGGTCGGCGGCTGGCCGCTGCCGGCCTTCGCCATGGCCGGCCTGGTGGGCCTCGTGCTGACGCTCGGCCTCGCCGCCACGACCACGACCGCGGCCGACGGCCCGGAGGACGATCGCCGGCTGCTCGAAGACCCCGACTCGATCAGGTCGCTCACGCCGGCGCAGGCCGAGCTGCTGCGGGAGTTCATGCCGCTGGAGAACGAAGTGGCGATCGCCCGCGGCATTCCGCCGATGTCGCTCCCGCTGCGGGGCCTCAAGACGCTCGACGCGGAAACGGCCCGGGTGCTGGCCGGAGGATTCAAAAAAGCTCATGTCAGCTCTCTCCTCCTCGACGGGCTGACCACGCTCGACGCCGACACGGCGCAGGCGCTCGCGACTCCGCGGGGGAGTTTTCCCGCCCAGGTGTCACTGGGCGGCCTGACCACCATCGATGCGGCGACCGCCGCCCAGCTCGTCACAATTCAAGGCCTGTGGCTCAACGGTCTGACGTCGCTCACGCCGGAAGCCGCCCGGGCGTTGGCCGCCGGGAAGACGCCGGCGGCAGCAGGAGGCCAAGGTGGGCGGCCGGCAGCCAGGGGACAGCTCTCGCTCAACGGCCTGGAAACACTCTCCCCGGAATCCGCCGCGGCGCTCGCGGCCGTGCCCCGGCATGTCCTGAACCTCGACGGCCTGACCACGCTTCCGCCGGACGTCGCCAAGGGATTCGCGAACACCAAGATCTCCAGGCTGACTCTCAACGGTCTGAAGTCGCTCGCGCCGGAAGCGGCCGCGTCGCTCCTGAGTTCGAAAGCGATCAAGGACCTGAGCCTCAACGGCCTGACCAGGCTCACGCCGGAGGCGGCCCGGGCGCTCGCGGGCGTCACGACGCTGCATCTGGACGGGCTCACCGAAATCGACGGCGATGTCGCCCGGGCCATCGTCGAGGCCAAGCCGCTGTACGTGCACATGAACGGGCTGACGACACTCACCCCGGAAGCGATGCGCGTGTTGCGCGAGTTCCCGGGCCAGGGGCTCCGGATCCGTGTCAAGACGCTCGACGTCTCCACGGCTCGTGAGCTCACGACGCCGACCCCCCACACGATCCTGCTCGACGTCGAGGAGCCCACTCGCGACGTGGCCGACGTGTTGCTCGCGCGGAGCATCCTTGCGTTGCGGAACAGGCTCACCGTGCTCGCCCCCGAGGGCGTGCTCTCCCCCGCGACCGCCCGCAAACTTGCCGCGTCGGGCGAACCGGACGGCATCGGACTGCCCGGGATCACCGCCTTCACCGCCCCCGACTCCGTCGCCGTCGCCGCGGCGCTGGCCACGGCGAAAGGCAGGCTCTCGCTGCCGAACCTCAAGAAGATCTCCCCCAAGACGCTCTCGGCGCTGATCGCCAAGGAGGACGTCCAGATCCCGCTCATCGAGACGCTGGAACTGATTCCGGAGCCCGACGGCAGCGAATCCGACGACTTCGTCATCCCGAAAACGTTCGAGGAGCGGCAGACCCTGCAGCGGAGGTAGGCGGCCCAAAGGCGACACCCACGGCCCTCGATAGTGCCGTTCGCCACTGGTCGCACGTGCCGCCCGCGTGTCTGGGGACGCCTGGCGAATCATGCTGCAATCTTTCCGCCAGGATCTCGCCATGAACCGCCTTCCGCTCCGCATCGCGGTCTTTCTCCTGGGCGTGGCGGCGGTCTTTCCCGCGCCGGGCGACGATGCTGCAACGCCGTCGATGAAGCCCGCCGAGGAGGCCCGCATCGACGCCATGGCGGCCCGCATCGACGCGCTGCTGGCCACTGCCTGGGCCGAACGAGGGATCGAGCCCGCCGCCCCCGCCACCGAAGAGCGGTTCCTGCGGCGGGTGTCGCTCGACCTGATCGGACGGATTCCCCGCGTGAGCGAGATCCTTGAGTTTCTCGGGGATGCGGCGGCGGATCGGCGCCGCAAGGTCGTCGAACGGCTGCTCGCCTCGCGGGAGCACGCCGACTACATGGGGTCGCTCTGGCAAAGGGCCTTCGCGCCCGACATCGACGGCGGTGCCGGCAGTCGTGTCGAAGCCTGGTTTGCCAGGCAATTCGGCGACGGCGTCGCCTATGACCGCGTCGCCCGCAACGTCGTGCTGGGGGCCGCCAAGGGAGACCGCGACGCGAGCAGTGGCCTCGCGATTGATCGCACGCCCACGGAACTCGCCGCCGCCGTCTCGCGGGCGTTCCTCGGCACGCAGATCCAGTGCGCCGAGTGCCACAAGCATCCCACCGACGTCTGGACGCAGGACGACTTCTGGGGCTTCGCCGCCTTCTTCGGCCCGGTCACGCACCCCGCGACGAAGGCGACCGTGCAGCCGCGGTTCCTCGGCGACGCCACGGCGGTCGATTCGGTCCGACCTGCCCGCGAGCAGCTCGCCGAGTGGCTGGCCTCGCCGGCGAACCCCTGGTTCGCGAGGGCGACGGTGAACCGGCTCTGGGGCCTGCTGTTCGGGGCAGGCATCGTCAAGCCCGTGGACGATCTCGGCAGCCACAACCCGCCCGCCCATGCCGGCCTCCTCGACGAACTGGCGGGGTTCTTCGCGGCGGGCGGATGGAACCACCGCGACGTGCTCCGCGTGCTCACGCGAACGCGGGCCTACGGGCTCTCCAGCGGCGACGGGCAGCCCGACCGGCTGTTCGCGGCGATGCCGCTCGAGCCGCTCAACGCCGTGCAGCTCTACAACTCGCTCGCCGTGGCCTACCACGCCGCGAAGGCTTCCCCAAGCAGCATGCAGGCCGCGGGCCGGGCCCCGACCGCCGAGCAGTTCCTGGCGAAGTTCCGCACGGCACCGGGCCAGCAGCGGGAGTACACGGCGGGCATCCCGCAGGCGATCACGCTCATGAACGGCCAGATGTTCGACCCGATGCGGGTCGTCTACCACGAGGCCATGCTCGCCTCCAGGACCGACCCGGAGCGGATCGAGACCCTGTTTCTCGCCACCGTGTCGCGGCCGCCGGTGGATGCGGAGCTCGCCACCTGCCTGGAGGTGCTCGGCCGCGAGACGACCGCCGCCGGCCGCCGGCTGGCGCTCGTCGACATCCACTGGGCGCTCGTCAACTCCGCCGAGTTCGCCTTCAGCCCCTGACCCTGTCGCCTCCGTTCGTCCACCCCTGGAGCATCGCCATGCCGTCGCTCTCGAAAGCCTCCCGCCGTCAGGCCCTTCGCACGCCCGCCCTCCCGGCCCGCGGCCGCTCGACGCGCCCGTGCCTCCCCGCCTTGGCCGCCACGCCCGCGGACGA
>CAZPEM010000081.1:2008-14963 GCA_964585575.1 uncultured Chitinophagaceae bacterium | reverse complement strand
GCGAAGCGGACATGCAGTGAGTCGAGGCCGGGAGGGCCGAGACGAACGTCCGGAGACGTGGCACGGGCAGCCCCGAACCCCCACATTTGGCGTTCAGAACGAGCGATTCACGGCCGCTTTTTCGGCCGGCACGCGGGCGTGTCGGCGAGCGAGAACACGATCACTTCCTCGCCGGTGACGGTCGAGATGTCGTGATGCACGCTCACCAGCTTCACGCCCACGGCCGACTCCACGATCGTCTCGAGCCGCGGCCGGCCCGAGGCGATCATGTGCGACCGCACCTGCTTCAGGAGCGACCTGCCGTTGCCCGAATCGCTGCCGTTCGCCGCCCGCTGGGGCTCCTCTCCGTCGGAGTCTTCGCCGCCCGGCCGCGGCGACAGGAGCTGCCGCTCGGCCGCGGTGAGCGCGCCCTGCAGCCGCACGACGAGCAGGCTGCCGAGCAGGTGCGAGTGGATGTCTCGCGGGCCGCGGCCGATAAACTCCTGCTGAAACCGGGCGATGCCATCGCAGACAGCGGCCTCGATCTCGCCTTGCGATCTCATGGGTCAGACCTCGGGGGGGAAAAAGGAGGACAACGGGGCACGACGGTCCCCCGTCAGGACATGGCTGTCCCCTGAGAGCCGCTCCGGGTGAGGGCCGATGCGACCGCCTGGACCTGCGGCGCCCCGTTGCCGTTGCAGATCCGGTCCCACACCTCCCGGCGGTGGATCGGCATCTTGTTGTCGGCCTGGAAGCCGAGGCGAACCCTCCCTCCCTCGATGTCGAGGATCGTGATCTCGAGCATCACCTGGAGATCCTCCGGACGGGCAATGACGACGCTCTCACGATTTTTCCTTGTCAGCACCAGCATGGCGTACACCTTTCCTAGAAGTGGGTCATGGCAAACGGCTCCCTCCGGACGATAGGGCTCGTGCCGGCGGCGTGGTTGCCGTCGGCTCCTGGTGCGTGAGGACCGCCCGCACGCACGTGTGCATCGATCGGGACGCCGAGGCACGGAAGTCCCTGCCCGAGCAGGAACAGGTCCACCGTCGGCGTCGTGGTGAAGGTCTTGAGGACGCTGCCCGTGAACGGATCGACGCTCACCATGGCGGCGACGAATTCGATCCCGGTCCGGTCGTACACGTAGCCGCGAAGTTCCGCGAGCGAACGGGCGACGATGGCCCGCTGTCGCCGCTCGATCTCCGCCGCGGAGTCACCGCAGTGTCGTGCCACGATCTGGTCGAGCGGAGCGAGCGCCGACTGGAGGCAGACCACCATCCAGTCGCCGCCGGCGACGACCGTCACCCGCGAGGGACTGCGGCCGAGCCGCTCGTGATGGAACGTGCCGGCGGCCCTTGCCACCCGACGGGCCAAGGGATCGGAAGCGGCGAAAAAATGCGTGCGATTCGTCGTGAATGCCGGCGTTTCCATCGGCAGAAGATGGTTTGTCATGGGCTGGGATCCGGGAGTTCCGGGGGGTCGTGAGGTCGCGCAGGGCAATAAAAAAAGCCGGCGGGAGGGCATGCCATGAGGCAAACACTCACGCCGGCTTACGCTGCGACGGACCTCCCGGCGATATGCCGGACTGCCCCTCGACTCGTCTTCCGTCAGTGATCCTTACTGTGCCGCCCGGATCGGCCTGCCTTTCGGCATTCCAATCCGTTCGACGAACTCATTCTAGCTTGGATAGACAGGCTATTCAAGGAGACTGCGCAGTCTGGGCTGACTCTTGGGTGCGGGTGGTCGAGGAATCATCGGTTTTGTCTGCGGATTCGCCGCGGAAACCGAGCGAGCGACCGAATTCACGCCTCGCGCGGCCGCTGTGAAGACGTTGTCGATCCCGTAATCATGGAAACATTCATCGTTCACGCGCGGAACGCTTCGAACGAATCACCGCTTCCCCCCTGCCCCTTGAATCGGTAGCCGACGCCGCCCGCCCCGCGGATGCTGCCATCGTCGATCGCAATGATCGGCCGACCGTCGAGCGAGAGCGACAGCCGGGTGCCGATCGCCGAGAAGGCGAGGGTTCCGCTCGTGGTGGAGACGGCTTTCGCGCCGAGAGGCGTCCAGACTCCCGCCTGAAACTTCCAGATGCGAGCGACCACGCCGCTGCTCGTGCGGGTCAAGGTGCCGGCATACATCGACCTCGATCCGTCCGAAGCAACGGAATACCGAAGCACGAGCCCGGCATTCGAGCCATTTCCGAGCGACACGACCGATCGCACGGTGGCGTCGGCGACAGCAATCCCATCGACAACGGCCACCGAATTTCCGTCGGCCCTCGCCACGATCCGATTGTTGGACACGGCGAAGCGTCCTTGCACGACCCGCCAGGGCGAGGCAAGCACCGTGGAATCGGGCCGGTTGAACGCGTCGCTGAACAGCAACGTCGGGGTCGGCGCCGGGGTTGGCGTCGGGGTCGGGGTCGGGGTCGGGATTGGCGTCGGAACGCTCGTCACCCGTTCGACTGCCGCTCGAACATTGAGCCTGCCACCGGTGGCAACCTTGCCCGCGAGCGACCCGAGCGGATCGACCGACCCGAAAATAGCCGCCCGGACCTCCGCCGGCGTGATGCCAGGCTTGCGGGCGGCCAGGAGTGCGACCGCCCCCGTCACGTGCGGGGCCGCCATCGACGTTCCCGACATGACGCCGTACCCGCCGCCGGGCAGCGTCGAGAGGATGCCGATCCCGGGCGCCGCGAGATCGACGCTCGTCAGGCCGTAGTTCGAGAGCGACGCGAGATTGTCGGAGGCGTCGGTCGCCGCGACGGCGATGACGTTGTCTCCCGCGTAGCCGCTCGGGTAGCGAGGCACGGCGTCGCTGTCGGCGCCGCTGTTGCCAGAGGCCACGACGAACGTGATGCCCGCATCGCCGTGCGACTTGATGGCCGCCTGGAGCGTGGACGAGTAGGTGGTGCCGCCGCCCCAGCTGTTGTTGCTCGCGACGATCGGCACGCCCGCTCGGCGGAGCTTCGTGGCGTAGTTGACCGCGGAGATCGCGGCGCCGGTGTAGCCCATGCCGCTGTTGCCCTGGAACCGCAGCGGGAGGATCGACACCTGCCAGGCGATTCCGGAGACGCCGATGCCGTTGTTGCCGACGGCGCCGATGATCCCCGACACGTGCGTGCCGTGGCCGAAGCCGTCCTGGGGCGTGTTGTCGACGTCGACGAAGTCCCAGCCTCGCACGTCGTCGACGTAGCCGTTGGCGTCGTCGTCCACGCCGTTGCCTGCGACTTCGCGCGGATTCGTCCAGATGTTGGCCGCGAGGTCGGGGTGGGAGAAATCGATCCCCGAATCGATGACGGCGACGACGACGTTTCGCGAGCCGGTCGTGATCTGCCAGGCCTCGGGGGCGTCGATGTCGGCGTCGATCCGGCCGCCGCTCTGTCCGACGTTCGCGAGGCTCCACTGCGTCGCGAAGCTCGGGTCATTCGGAGCGGCGGTCGGCCGCAGTTCGATTTCCGGGTCGAACGACGCCAGTCCCGGGACGCCGGCCGACCAGGCCAGCACACGGTCCCTCGACCACCCGGGCGTCGAGAGCGAGAAAAACCCGTCACCGAGGTCGGTCGTCGTCCAGTCGCGGGCGAGAGCAGCGGCCGAAATCGCCGGCAGCCCCATGGTCGACCGCCCCACCCACTGCTCCACCACTGCGGTGACACGGCCACCACGCCAATCGATGACCTCGGTCGCGTTCGCCGTCGGAGCATTCGCGGAAAACCCGTTCGCTGAAAACGCGACACGAGCCTCGAGACGCTCCGGTCCGCTGACAAACCGCCCCCGCTGACGCCGCCGATCCATGGCCTCCGGCCTCCCTGCCAACCGCGGGAACGCGATCGTGCGTCCCCATTCCCGAGAAGAAAGTTTTTTTCTTCCAATGGCATCCTTCGCCGATGCCCCCGCAAAGTCAACCCAGCCTGCCTGAGCGGACGAAGGCGGGGGATGCTCACTGCCGCCACGGCCTCATGGCCGAAACTAATCTCACACGAACACCCCCCTTAAGGAGGGATCACCATGCGTACGACTTCCGACCAAGCGGCCGACTCGCCGTCGAAAAAATCGCAGGGAGAGATCGAGGCCGCAGTCTGTGATGCCATCTCCCGATTCCAGCAGGAGTACATGGGCCGGGGGCCACGGCATGTCCACACGCACCTGGTCGACAACATGCTCTTCGTGCGGCTCCAGGGCGTGCTCACCTCCGCCGAGCAGCGGCTCATGGAGTTGCGAGACGACGACAACGGCCGCGGCGCCGAGATCGTGAAGCAGTTCCGCAGCCACCTTGTCACGACCGGGCGAGCGGTGCTCGAGCGGCTCGTGCGGGACGTCACCGGCACGCCGACTGTCAACCTGCACCACGACATCAGCGCCGAAACCGGCGAGGAGGTGATCGTCTTCACCCTCGCCTCGCCGCCCCCCTGCCGCGACCGCAGGAAAAAGGGGTGACGGGCCTTCGCCCAGCGGCGCACCAATCCCAATCCGGGCCGTGAGCGTCGGGCCCGTGGCGTGCCGGCGGCGAGCGGTGGGATGGCGGTCCCCCGCTCGCCGCCCGGCTTCCTCCGGCAGGTTCGCGACACCGGGCCGCGTGGAACGAATGGGCCGACTGTGCAGCCCACCCAGAAAAAATAGCACCCCCCCATTCGAGGTACCGATACAACCCCTCACTGGTGGGGTTTTTCGTGTCAGCGAGTCTGGAAAGGAAAGGGTGGGACATGCGTGTTCGTGGCTGGTGGGTCGCGGCCATTGCCGCGGCAATGGCGTTTCTCTGTGCGTGGGTCGCGCAGGCCGGTGAATCGACCGTAGAGAAGATCGTCGCCCCGGCGGACGTCCCGGCGACGATCGAGGAAATCCCTGCAGAGCCGTGGCTGCCGGCATGCGGCTGCTGCCGCCTTCCCTGCCGGGTGCTCGACCCGCTCGGCCAGGATCCGGTCTGGACCGGACGCGTCGAGGCACTGATGCTCTGGCGTGACGCCCCGCAGTCGACGGCTCTCTACGACTTCGTCGATCCGGAAACGGGCGATCCGGCCGGCACGGCGCTCGGCGCCTCCGACTTCACGAGCGGCATGGCGGCCGGCCCGCGATTCTCGATCTTCCGCCATACCGGCGACATGGGGGCGATCGAGTTCAATTTCCTGCGGGTGCAGTCGTTCACCGCCACTCGCTCCCTCGGACCGCTCGAAAACGGCTACTTCGACGCCCAGCCGCGAGGGCTCTACTGCTGCGACAGCCTCACGCCCCGTAGCGCCGTGGACGGCCTGCTCTCGAGTTCGCTCCAGAGCGCCGAGGTGAACCGCCGTTTCCCGACCGACGGCCGCATCGGCTGGCTGATGGGCTTCCGCTGGGTGGAATGGAACGACGGACTGGGCCTCGAGTCGCTGACACTGCCCGGACCGTCCTCGTCCTATACCGACTCCTATCTCACCCGCACGTCCAACGACCTCTACGGCCTGCAGATCGGCGCCGACTCGATCCTCCACGGCCCGGGCAGGCACTTCAGGATCGAAGGGATCGGCAAGGCGGGCATCTTCTACAACGACGCCTCGCAGTCGTCCCGGTTCTCGACGACCAATCCCACCATCGATCCCGACGTGCTCGCCGTCAGCACGAGCACCGGACGCGCCGCGTTCGTGGGCGAAGTCGGCGTCACCGGCGTCTACGACATCACCGAGCGGATATCGCTCCGGGCGGGCTACACGGTCTTCTGGCTCGGCGGCCTGGCGATGGCCCCGGCCCAATACAACGTGAACAAACTCTGCCCGGAGAATCCGATCCTGGGCGCCACCGACACCGGCGGGAGCGTGGTCGTGCAGGGGATCTCATTGGGCCTGGAAGGCCGGTGGTGATTCCCGCATACACCATGTCCGACCCAACAACCGTGCCCGGGCCGCGAGCGCTCCGCCGACGCCGATCACGGCGAGCGTGAGCGCGCCAGGCTCGGGCACGGGCGGCTGTTGGCTCGAGAAGTCGACCTGCACCATCCTGACGTTCCAGCCCTCGTTGTTGTCGCAATTGCCGCCGAGGTTCGCGTTCGTGAGCCGCAGTTCGAGCGACGTTATCCCGGAAAGCGGGAGCCCCGTGTTGATATTGAGGAAGGCCTGGCTCGGCACGTAGAGCGCCTCCCAGCCGTTCGACTGCCCGACGAACGACCCGCCATCGGGGGCCACATACGGCAGCGCCGAGCTGCCGCTGGGCGTCAGATAGCTCGGGGCGACGAACGCGATCTGGTCCACCCAGAGAGGATCCGCCGCCGTGCCCGAGTTGAACGGCGACGGCCCGAAGACCGGGTCGTCGACGTTGAGGTCGCCGCCGCTGGTGAACGCGGCAAGCGGCAGGCCGATCCACGTGCCGGAGTTGTTGAGCCGATAGCTCAGCTGGCCGAGCGAGATCGGCCGCGGCCCGCCCGTGCCCGACGGCGGCAAGAGGAAGTTGTGCGCGATGCTGATCCGCGCGTTCACGGAGGGCGAGCCATCGACGAGCCCGTCGATCGGCGGGCTCGTGAGGTGGTTCGCGGTCGCCACGTTCACGCCGTCGACCCCCATCGCCCTCACGCTCCACCGCGGGTCGCTGCTCGAGCCGCTCGCGAAGTACGTCCACCGAAAGCTCGACGGCACGAACCCGTCGCTGGATGGCGTCCAGCTGCCACTGGTCAGCTGGAAGTCGAAGAGCTGGTCGGCCTTCGCCACAGTCGCGCCGAACACGACCCAGGCCACGACGGCAACGGCGGTCACGACGCCGCCCGCCGCCGACCGCTCCAGCGAGCCGAGCCAGCGGAGCCGCCGGCGGGCCATGCCGAAAAGCAGCGCCCCTCCGCCGGCGATCGCAAGCGCGATCCCGCCCGGCTCGGGCACGCACTCGACCACCCCCTTGATCTCGACCTTCGTGATCTCCCAGTTCATCTCCGGGAGCGACGCCGTGGAAGACACGAGCGTTCCCATGAGGAAACGAAACTGGATGAAGTCGCCCGGAACGATCGGGTAGTAGAGGGGGTTGCCCGTGAAGTAATCGAGCGTGAAGTTGCTCGCCTTGTGCTGGCCCTGCGCGAAGTTCGCCGTCGCTCCATCCCAGGCCGCGACCGGCCAGTCGCCCACCGGCGTTGGAAGCGGATACAGCGTCGAGTTGATGAACGGCGGCGGAGGGTCGGCGTAGAGCGGCCGGTAGTGCTCCGGCGGGTTGTTGTTGTGTGGATCGAAGTCGTCGCTTCGAATCCCGAGCCACGGGCCGAAGTTCACGCGATACTGCGCCTGGCCGAGGGTCGCCGGATTCGTGCCGGTGCCGAAGTTGAAGAGGTGCAGCATCTCGAGCCGCACGAACTTCGCGTTGTCGCTCGATCCGTCGGGCTCGACACAGAGAAGCGGGCTCACGAGGTACGTGCCGCTGCCCGGCGACTCGTTGCCCCAGTAGGCGCTCCATCCATTGACACCGTTGTCCCACTCCCACGGCCTCTGCGGCGAGTTGAGCGTGCCGCTCATGACGGTCCAGCCGTCGGGCCCCTGGTTGAACTCGTAGATGATGTTGCCCGCGCGTGCCGGTGCGCAGGTGAGTAACACGACCGCGATCGCCACGAACGCGGGAAAACGGGCGACGCCCATGGGAGGCTCCTTCGATGGAAGGACTGCTTCGCGGCATCCCTGCTCCCTCACCCGCGCCGGCGGTGCTGTCGGCGCAACAAAAAAGGCCGCCGTGGGGGAACGCTTGGGTCGTTCCTCCACGTCGGCCTACGCTGCGCCGGGGCCCCGCGACGCTGTCGCGGCGACCCAGCCACTCGTCTTCCGAGATGGTCGTCGGGGGGGGCGGTCGCGGGCCTTTCGGCTCTCGACGCCCTCCCGGCATGACCAACCATTCGCCCGACGGCCCGCGGAAGTCAAGCGAGCCGGAATCGGCGGGCTTGTAATCGGCGACGGCCGAACGTTGAATCGGGGTTGAATCCGGGCTTTTTCCAGCATTCGAGGAGCCATCACGTGGCAAGGACACGCAGCGAATCGGCGGCCAAGACATCCACGCAGGCGATCGACATCGAGGGGCTCGGGGTCTTCTACCTCGGCCGCAAGGTCGATACTTCCACCGGAGAGCCGACACCCGAGCCGCTGCTGTTCGACTCGCGGCGGCTCACGACCCATGCCGTCTGTGTCGGCATGACCGGCAGCGGCAAGACGGGCCTGTTGGTCGGCCTCGTGGAGGAGGCGGCGATCGACCGCATCCCGACGGTGCTCATCGATCCCAAGGGGGATCTCGCGAACGTACTGCTCGCGTTCCCCGACCTCGCGGCGTCGGATTTCCGCCCCTGGATCGAGGAAGGGGCGGCCGAGCGGGAAGGACTCTCGCCCGACGCCTTCGCCGAACGGACGGCCAAAAAATGGGCCGAGGGTCTCACGTCGAGCGGGCAGTCTTCCGACAGGATCCGCCGCCTTCGCGAGGCGGTCGACATGGCCGTCTACACGCCGGGCAGCCGCGCGGGGCGACCGCTCGCGATGCTCCAGAGCCTCGACCCGCCGCCGACCGCCGTGATGGACGACCCGGAGCTTCGCCGCGAGCGGATCGAGTCGGTCGTCGCCGGGATCCTGGCGCTTGCGGGCATCGAAGGGGAGCCCGCGCAGAGCCGCGAGCACGTGCTCCTTTCGGCGATCCTCGAATCGCTCTGGAAGAGCGGGCAGAAGGTCGATTTCGGCACGCTCGTCCGCGCGATCCCGACGCCGCCGATCGATCGGGTCGGCTTTCTGGATTTGGAAAACTTTTTTCCTGCCGGCGACCGCTTCCAGCTGGCCAGCCGCCTCAACACGGTCGCCGCCTCGCCCGGCTTCGAGGCCTGGCTCGACGGTGAGCCGCTCGATTTCGGCAGGCTGCTCTGGACGGCCGAGGGGAAGCCCCGCGTGAGCGTGGTCTCGATCGCCCACCTCCCCGACGCGCAGCGGATGGCGTTCGTGACGCTTCTCGCCGGGCAGGCCGTCGCCTGGATGCGGTCTCAGCCCGGCACCTCGTCGCTCAAGGCGATCTTCCTCATGGACGAGGTGTTCGGCTACCTGCCGCCGACGGCCAACCCGCCGAGCAAGGGGCCGATCATGACGCTCATGAAGCAGGCCCGCGCCTTCGGGCTTGGGGTCGTGCTCGCGACACAGAATCCGGTCGATCTCGACTACAAGGGGCTCTCCAACGCGGGCACCTGGTTTCTCGGCCGCCTGCAGACGGCCCGTGACAAGGCGCGGGTGCTCGACGGCCTCGAGGGGGCCGCGACCGGATCCGGCCGGTCGTTCGACCGCGCGAGGCTCGACCGCATCCTCTCGGGCCTCTCGCAGCGGCGGTTCCTCCTCCACTCCGTGCACGAGGACGAGGAGACGGTCTTCCAGACGCGGTGGACGATGGCCTACCTGCGGGGGCCGCTGGTGCGGGAGGAGCTGCGCCGGCTCACGGAAGCCGCCGGGACGCCCCCCGTCAGCTCGCCCCGTGCGGAAGCGGAGCTGCCGCTCGACGCGTCGGGCTACCGAATCGCGGCTGGGCCGAGGCCGATCCTGCCGCCGGGCGTGCGGGAGGTCTTCCTGGCGCCTGACGCTCCCGTCGCGGCCGGTCGCGGCCTCCACTACCGTCCCGCCGTGCTCGGCAAGGCCCGCGTTCGCTACGGCCGCACCGGCGGCCGCTACGACTTCGACCGCGAGGTGATCCTCATGGCGCCGGCGGGCGAATCACTGGGGGAATCGTTCTGGGACGCCGCGGAGCCGTTCGCCGATCCGCCGGAGATCGAGCCGGCGCCCCGGCCCGGCTCGTTCGCCTCGCTGCCCGGGCCGCTTGCCGGGCCGAAGGGCTACCAGGCGCTCGCCGCCTCGCTCAAGAGCTTCCTCGGCCGCACGAGCACGATCACGCTCTGGCACGCCCCGTCGATCGACGAGTCGAGCCGTCCGGGCGAGTCGCAGGCCGAGTTCCGCGTCCGCATCACGCAGAAGCTCAAGGAGGCCCGCGACGAGGCGCTCGCCGACGTCCGCCAGCGGCATGTGTCGAAGCTGGCGTCGCTCGAGGAGCGGATCGCACGGGCTCGGCACAAGCTCGAGAAGGAGAAGGCTCAGGCCAAGGACAACACGATGCAGACCTACGTTTCGATCGGCTCGGCCGTGCTGTCGGCACTGCTCGGCCGCAAGATCGCGAGCTCCACGACGATCGGCAAGGCGGCCACGTCGATGCGGTCCGCGAGCCGGTCGGCAAGACAGCAGGCGGAGGTCGCCCACGCCGAAGAGGGCCTCTCGGCCCTCGAGGCGAAGCGGGACGAGCTCGAGAGCGAGATCGCCGACGAGCTCGACCGGATCCGCCTCGACACGGCGCCCGACCGGGCCACGCTCGAGGAGATCGTGATCCCGGCGAAGAAGTCGGAGATCACGGTCGACGACGTCGTGCTCGCGTGGGTGCCGCAGTGACCGGGTTCCCGCGTCGTGCCCTTCGACGGCCCGGACCGCACGAGGCTCATCCACGCCATCACCGCCGTCCTGCTCCCGCACGGGCTCACTCCCGACGCCAAGGAGGAGTTCATCGCAGGCCCGGCCCTGGCGGCACCCGGATCGCCACCCGCAGGGCCTCGATCGCCCGCGAGTGAATCCGCGACACGGTCCCCTCGCACACTCCCATTTGCCGCGCGATCGTCGCCTGGCTCTCTCCCGCGAGGAGCAGCTCGATGACGAGCCGCGACCGGCCTTCGAGCGATTCGATGGCGAGGCGGACATCGTCGTCGAGCAGCCCGCCGTCCGCCGGAGGGCTTGCCTCGATGCTCCGCACCATGCCGGCGTGTTCCGGGGCGAGCTGGGAGAAGAGCCGCGTGCGCCGTGCGCGGCGGAAGGTCGCGCGGGCGATGTCCCGGGCCCGCTCCTGCGTGAGCCACCGGATGAAGCCGATCCCGGCGTCACCCCGTCGTGTCACGGTATCGGCGGCAGGCCGGAACGCGGCGACCCTGCGATCTCCCGCCAACGAACCATGCAGCCGTCGCAGATGGTCGAACACCTTCGACATCGCGTCGTCGATCGCGGCGGGATCCTGGATGCCGGTCGATCGGAGCACATGACGGGCGACGCTCTCCGCGAGCGGCCAAATCGCCTTGAAGAGTTCCTCGAGCGTTCGCTCGTCGCCAGTCGACTGCCACTCGAGCAGAAGCCGCTCGACGGGAGCAGATTCCAGCGTCGGGCCCGTACCACCCGACGCCGTACCATCCGACGCCATACAACCCAGCCCCCTTAGCCCCCGACCACCGAGCCCATTCTTCCCGCAGGACGAGCGATCCGGCCATCACGTCGATGGCCAGTCTCGCCATCGAGGCCGCACTATCGCACATGGCTGGGCACGGTAGGTCCGTCTCGATCGCTCGAAAAACCTTGTTCACGGCGAAAAACTTTTCCGGCGCAAGACCGTCGATGCCGACGGCGCATCATGTGCAGGGCGGCGTGGCTTTCATAGGGTCCCTTTCGCTGGCGGTCCATTCCGCTCAGCAAATTGCATCAGCCGATTGAAGGAGGCGTCCCCGTGCCCTTGAACATGCGGCGCTACGCGCAGCTGCTGGCCGAGCAGGGCCTGAAGCACCACCTTGACGCGGAGGAGGGCGTGCTCCGCATGCTGCTCGTCACCCGGGTCTATCGCAACGCCCGCGGCGAAAACGTCCTCATCCTGACGGTCGATGCGCCAGACGATGGTGATCGGCTTCGAGCGAGGATCGCCTTCGCCTTCCCGCCCGGCGACGATCCGGCACGGCTCTGCCTGCTTCTCTGCAGGCTGACGGCAGAAACGCCGCTCGTCGCCGTCGAGTTCGACGCCGAGCGGGAAGACCTCGCGCTCGTCGCGGAGATGCCCGTGATCGACGGGTCGGTCACGGTTCGGCAGCTACTCGCGCTCGTCAACGGGCTCGTGGCGGCGGCGGAGGAGTGTCAGATCGTCATCGACGCGCATCCGTCGATGCGTTCGGCCGCACACCGGGCCCGACGGGTCGGTTGAACCGCCAGGTCGCGACACTGGCAACCGACGGCCGCTGACCAACGGTGCCGAGCAGCGGGCGTAATCTCTTGTTGTCACGGCCGCCCTGTCATGACAGGGAAAGGTCGCGTGATTGGTACCTTGCGCGGTAGACCGTTGATTTCGCGGGATCCGATCGGCTGGGGGTGATCGCGAAACGGGCTGCGGGGGGCCCCGAGGTCGCCGTCCCACAAGGTTCCATCCAACTCAGGCACGGCAGCATGGCAAAGAAGTTCTCCCGGCATGAACAGTTTCTTCGGATTTTCTCACTGCTCGAGATTCTTTCCGCGTCCAACGTACCGCTCTCCGACGACGTGCTCATCGCGACCCTCCGCGACAGGCTCGGTCTCTCGAAGCTGTCGTCGCGGACGCTGCGGCGGGACTGCGAGTTTCTCATCTCCTGCGGCTACCCGATCGACCACGTGCCCCTGCCGCGGGAGCGGAAGTACGGCTGGAAGCTCTGCCTCGACGCGCCGATCATGAAGAAACTGCTGGCCGAGCCGCTGACGCTGCTCGAGTTGAGCGCGTTCCAGCTCGCACGTTCCCACCTCAGGCCCTACGAGGGAACGCCGCTCTGGACCGGGATCGAGATGCTTCGCAGCCGGTTCGAGAAGTGCGTGCCGGCGATGCTGAAGAAGCAGGTCGAGGAGCAGCTCACGGCCTTCCGGGTCGAAGTCGATTCCTCGAAGCGGTATGCCGGCCGGCCGAGGCTCGTCTCCTCGCTCGCCTCGGCGGTCGTCGCCTGCCGGCTGATCGACGTCGAGCATCACGACGAGGACGGGCGAGCCGCGGCCGACGACGGCTTCCAGCCCCACCTACTGCTCGTCGAACATCAGCAGATCCAGCTCTTCGGGTATTCGCACGACGGCGTCGCGAAGCTCCTCCCCATCGAGCGGATCCGCACCGTCCGGCTCCAGGACGGCAGCTTCCAGGCCAACGGCAACGCCGAACACGACCTGCAACGCTGCCGCAACGAAATGGGCGGCGGGCTGTAACGTGCCTGCCGGCGG
>CAZPEM010000081.1:0-1908 GCA_964585575.1 uncultured Chitinophagaceae bacterium | reverse complement strand
CGGCGGGCTGTAACGTGCCTGCCGGCGGAGGGTGGCCTCAGGGGACGGCCACGTCGGCCTGGCGGACGTATTTGTGGCACTGGACGCACTTCATGGTGACCTCCATCCAGGCCAGGGCGGCGGCGTCGAGGTTTTCGTCGCGGGCGGCAGCCCGGAGCGACTCGCACGACCGGCGGAAGTCGGCGCTCTGCCGTGAGTACTCTTCCGTGAGAAGCACTTCCCAGGTGGAGGCCTGGCTCGCGAGCGCCAGGTCGTGCGCCGCGCGGTAGATCGCCTGGTAATCCTCCATGGCAAGCCCCTCGAGCACGTGCCGCGAGTGGTCGAGTTTTGCCCTCATGAAGACGGCGACGTCGTCGGGCTTGATGGCCACCCGACGTTCGTCGGCTGCTTTGCCGGCAGGGTCCTCCTGCCCTCGCTGACCGACGGCCCCGCCGACGCTTGCCTCGCCGATGTTGACCTGGCCGCCCGCCTGCCCGCCGTCATCCTGCCTTGCTGTCCCCGACGTCCGAAACAGGGCGAACGCGGCGATCGCGACGAGCGTGAGGCCGACGATCGCCTCGAGCGGAATCTTCTTTGGTTGACCGGTCACGGCCGTGGTCCTTTCTAGACGCTAATCGACGAGGCCCAGGTCCTCATTGTAGCCTTCCTGCACGACGGAGTTCTCGGTCCGTTCGTGCGTCACCAGGTGGCCTGTGAATCGGCCGAAGCCTTCACCGCACGACCGCCAGGCCTCCGGCGGCATTGCCGTCGTCGGCACCGACTCGATCAAGGCATCGATCTCCGCGAGCAAGCGTGGATGTTCGGCGAGGATGCCGGCGACCGCCTTGGAGAGCCGCGGCACTCTCGCGACGGACTCCTCGAGGAAGCCTCCCCGCTCTTCCTTGGCGAAATGGTCGGCGAGATGGTGACGAAGCGAATTGAGCGCCGAGACGAGGTCGTCGGTGGAGACGTCGGGCGAGCCCGGCCCTTTCTCGAGAAGGCACCGCACGGCGGCGATCGCGGCGTGGAGTTCGCGGTGTTCACCGAGAACGTGCCCGAGGATCACGGGATCGGAACGATCGGTCGCCTTCATGGGAAAACCTCTCGATCTCTCCGGATTCGGACCCCGATGTCGGAATCCGCTATAACACTGCCCGTCGTCACCTGCCCTACGTTACCAATGTGGCCCGCGACGCCCCGTCCGACAAGCCTCCCCCAAACGAGTCTTCCCACCATGCGTCATTTCGCCATGTCCTTCCGCCTGGCCCTCGCGGCCGCCCTGCTGCCGGTGCCCTGGACACATTGGCAAAACGACGCCGCCGCCCAGCAGGTGGCGGTGGAGGAGTTCAGGCTCGAAAACGGCATGGAGTTTCTCCTCGTGCCCCGCGACGACCAGCCCAACGTGGTGAGCGCCGGCTGGGTGGCGAAGGTGGGGAGCGTGAACGAGCGGCCGGGCATCACCGGCATCAGCCACTTTTTCGAGCACATGATGTTCAAGGGCACCGACACGATCGGAACCCGCGATCCGAAGAAGGACGCCCGCTACCGCGCCGCCCAGAAGTCGGTCCGCGACGAGATCAACCGGCTCGTCTGGACGGTCCAGTACGGGCGGTTCTTCCGCGGCGAGATCGACGACCCGTGGAACCCCGCCAACGACACGCAGGAACTGCGGGTGCTCCGCGGGAAGCTCGACTCGCTCGTGAAGGCCCAGCAGGGGCGGGGCGATGAGGGCGCCGCCGCGGCGACGATCGTGAAGGACGAATTCGACCAGGTCTACACGAAGGCCGGGGGCAGCGGCATGAACGCCTTCACGAGCAACGACCTCACCTGCTACTTCATCACGATCCCCTCCAACAAGCTCGAACTCTGGGCGTGGATGGAGAGCGACCGGCTCCACGACAGCGTCTTCCGGGAGTTCTACTCGGAGCG
>CAZPEM010000080.1:6650-15000 GCA_964585575.1 uncultured Chitinophagaceae bacterium | reverse complement strand
CTGAAAGATTGCCCGGTCGAAAGTGGACCTGCACGAGCTCTCCCCAGTCGGTCGGCGGGCCACGGGCCGGAGAGACGGGCGGCGGTTCTAGCGGTTCGCCACTCTGTATGAAGCAACACGTGTGTCAGGATCTTCCGGATCGGCCCCGGAACTGCCGGCCGGCGGCCCAAGGTCGGCTAGCTCGAGGCGCTTCGGTACTTGGCCAACGCCCGCTGGAAGACGATCCGCGAAATCGCGAGGCTCGCGACCGCGGCCGCCACGATCCCCGCGACGGGCCACCACGATCCGCCTGCGAGCGGCTGGGCGATGACCCGCGCCGGCACGTTCACCACCAGCAGGATCGGGATCACGAACGTGCAGAGGGCGCGGAGCGGCCCGCCCCAGGGGCCCGCGTAGATCTCCGCGGGATAGCGGGAGAAGTTCGTGAGATAGAACCAGAAGTCGTAGAGGCTCTGGTTGCGACCCATGAGGATCGTGGCGGCGGCGAGCATGATCACAAGCGCGTAGAGGATCGCCACGCCGCAGAGAATCAGGAGCGGATAGAGCAGCCATGCGATCGGCGGCGGCGCGTGGTCCATGCGGGCGACCGCCCAGCCGAGGATGCCGAGGCCGACGAGGCCGTTGGCGAACGAGGAGAAGTCGACCCGGTGCATCGAGAGCAGGAACTGCACGTCGAGCGGCCGCACGAGCACGGCGTCGAGCCCGCCCGTGCGGACCATCTCGGTGAGTTCCTCGGCGCTCGGCATGAAGAGGGCCTGCACGATCGAGTTGATGATCAGGCCCGTGGCCACGAACGCGAAGAAGGGCTCCCGCGACCAGCCGGTCCCCTTGCCGATCTCGGGGGTGAACTGGAAGACGAGCAGGTAGAAGGCGAGGTTCATCGACATCCAGCCGAGGCTCGTCACGCACTCGAGCAGGAAGTTGGCCCGGAAGGTCATGTCGCGGACGAGGCAGGCCCTCGCGAACGTGCCGAGGATGGAGAGGTAGCGGCCCATCGTCAGCCCCCGTAGGCCGAGTAGCGTCGGGTGCCGCGCCGCCAGACGATCCGACACGCCACCGCCATCACGACGACCCAGGCCGCCTCGATCGCGAGGGCGCGGCCGAGTTCGGCCCCCTGCACCTTCCCCAGCCACACCGCCGCCGGGAAGTAGGCCGTGTATTCGAAGGGGAGCCAGCGGACGACGTCGGCCACGTCCACTCCGGCGATGCCGGTGGGAATGCCGGCGAGCATGTCGATCGGAAACATGTGGCCCGAGAGCAGATACTGCACGAGCATGTAGGCGAACACGATGCTCGACACCTCCAGCACCCAGAACCCGATCATGCCGAGCGTGGCCTCCATGAAGAACCCGAGCAGGAACGAGAGCAGAAGTGCGGCGACGAAGGCCGCGATCGTGGCGGCGTCGGGCAGCGGCGGAAAATAGCCGCGGCAGATCCAGAAGACGGCGGCGAAGGGAAGGATCGCCACCGCGTAGTAGACGAGCTTGTGGGCGATCCGGGCGGCGAGGAGGAACGACACGTAATCCACCGGCTGAACGAGGTATTTCTTGACCGAGCCGTCGCGGATGCCGCGGGCGATCCCGCCGGCAAGGCCCGGCATGCTCGAGAAGGCCCGGGTCACCATCGTGAGCAGGTAGTAGGCCACGATGTCCGACTTCGTGTAGCCGGCGATGTCGGGCCGGCTCGTGGCGGCGAAGACGGCCGTCCAGAGAAACACCTGCGTCACGATCGGCAGGAATCGCATCGCCGTGCCGAGGATGAAGTCGCCGCGGTAGGCGAGCCGTTCCTCGAGGCAGATCGTGAGCATCGTCCACCAGATGCGGAGCCGGGTGGCGAATTCGGCGAGCCGCCCCGGCCGCCCGGCGGTGGTCGTCGCGGCGTTCGTCATGCCGGGGCCTCGGCGGCGTTGACAGGCTCGGCGGGCTTCGCAGGCCGCGTGGCCCCCGAGCGGAAGAGCCCGGCCACGATCTCCTCGAGCGGCACGTCTTCCACCGACACGTCGCGCACGCCCGCGCCCCGCAGGATCTCGGGCAGCACGTCGGCGATCCGGCTGCGGTCGATCCGCATGACGACCTGCGGCCCGCGGACCTCGCAGGGAAACCCGAATCGCTCGAGCGCCCCGGGGGCCGGCGGCTCGTCGAGGTCGAGCGTCACGATCTTGTGCGTCGTGAAGCGGTCGACGATCTCCGCCAGCGAGCCGTCGTAGAGGATGTCGCCGTGGGTGATCACGACCACCCGCTCGCAGAGGGCGGCCACGTCCTTCATGTAGTGGGTCGTGAGGATGACGGTCGTCCGCCGCTCGGCCTGCACGTGCCGCAGGAATTCGTGGATCGTGTGCTGGGCCACGACGTCGAGCCCGATCGTCGGCTCGTCGAGGAAGAGCACCTCCGGCTCGTGGAGGAGCGCGGCGACGAGTTCGAGCTTCATCCGCTCGCCGAGCGACAGTTCCCGCACCGGCTGCAGGATCAGCTTTCGCACGCCGAGCAGGTCCACCAGCTCGTCCCGCACCCGCTCGTAGCGGGCGGCATCGAGCCGGTAGATCTCCTTGTGGAGGCGGAAACTCTCGGCGGCGGGCAGATCCCACCAGAGCTGGTTTCGCTGTCCCATCACGAGGGCGAACCGGCGGCGGAAGTCGTCGGCCCGCTCCCAGGGCACGTGGCCGAGCACCCGCGCCGTTCCCCGCGAGGGGGTGATGATGCCGGAGAGCAGCTTGAGGAAGGTGGTCTTGCCGGCACCGTTGGGGCCGAGCAGCGCGACGAACTCCCCCTTCTCGACCGTGAGATCGACCCCCCGCAGGGCCTCGACGGTGCGGCTCGTCCGGCGAAAGAGCCCGCGCAGGCTTGCACCCAACCCCTCCGGCTTGTCGTAAACGCGATACTCCTTGGCGAGCCCCTCGACGGCGATGACAGGGTTCACCGAAAAGGTGCCAGCCACCAAATCTGGAGAAGATGGGCGGCTTGATTCCGCGGTTTGCCCAGATTTGGTGGCTGGCACCTTTTTCATGCGAGGCCGACGTTGGCGTAGACGTCGGCGAGCCGCAGTTCGCAGCCCACCTCGGAAAGCGGAACGACCCGATCGAGTCCGGCCCAGACCTCCCGGTCGAAGCCGGCCTCACCCCGGCGATACACGACGGCCGCGGCGGCGTCCTGCTCGAGAAGCACGTAGACCAGGAGCGAGTCGATCGCCATGTAGGCCTCCCGCTTCTCGTGCTCGTCGGTGCGGCGGGTCGAGTCCGAGAGCACCTCGACGATCACGACCGGCGCGTCGTTGAACGTGTCGTCGCCGCGGTTCGGGCTGCAGACCACCGAGGCATTCGGGTAATAGAACCGCGTGCCCGATGGAAGCCGCACCCGCACCTTCGCATCGGCGTTGAAGACCCGGCAGTTTTTTCCGCGCAGCTGCGAGTGGAGCAGTCCGGTGACGTTCGTCGCCACGAGGTTGTGGGAGTTCGACGCCCCGACCATGGCGTAGATGACGCCATCGACGTACTCGTGCTTCCGCTCGGAACGGCTTTCGCCGACGAGGTATTCTTCGATCGGAACGGGACGCACTCGCGGGGCGACGCTCATGTCGAAAGTGTACCAAGCGACCGCGGATCACGGTTCACCGGGACCATCGGGCTTGCCGCGGTAGGCCGAGAATGCGACGATCCCTCCGTCAGCGTTCCCGGAGCTTTCCGTGCCGCCGCACCCGCACTCCTTCCGCATCGGCCTCGGCCACGACACGCACCGTCTCGGGCCCGGCGACGGCCTGCTGCTCGGCGGCGTGAGGATCCCGCACGACCGCTCGGCGATCGGCCACAGCGACGCCGACGTGCTTCTCCACGCGATCACCGACGCGATCCTCGGGGCGGCGGCCCTCGGCGACATCGGCGAGATGTTTCCCGACACGCTCGAAGCGAATCGGGGCCGGGATTCCGGCGAAATGCTGCAGGCGGCGGCGGCCAGGCTCGCGGCCGCCGGATGGGCCCTCGGGAACCTGGATTGCGTGATTTTCGTCCAGCGGCCCAAAATCCTGCCGCATCGGGAGCGGATCCGGGCGAGCGTCGCCGGCCTGCTCGGGATCGACGTCGAAGCGGTCGGCCTCAAGGCGAAGACCGGGGAAGGCGTCGGACCGGTCGGCGAGGAGAAGGCGATCTCGGCGGAATGCGTCGCGCTCGTGGTGCGTCGGGCGTGACCGCGTCCGGTGGCTTCGTAACGTCACCCACATTTTTTTGTTTTTTGCGGAGGTTTTCCGGCGGATGGCGATCAATCCCCTGCCCACGATCGAGGTCTACAGCACGCTCACGAAGAGGAAGTCCCCGCTCTCGACGGTGAAGCCCGGACACGTGGGGATGTACCTCTGCGGTCCGACGGTCTACAAGCCGAGCCACATCGGCCACATGGTCGGGCCGGTGATCTTCGACACCGTGAAGCGATACCTCGAGTATTCCGGCTGGAAGGTCACCTGGGTCGTGAACGTCACCGACGTGGACGACAAGATCATCGCCGAGAGCGCCGTCCGCGGCACGACGATGGCGAAGCTCGCCGAGGAGATGACGGCCGACTACCTCGAGAACCTCGCCTGCCTCGGCGTGACCGGGATCGACCAGATGCCGAAGGCCACGGAGCACATCGGCACGATCATCTCGTTCATCGAGGGGCTCATCGCGAAGGGCTTCGCGTATGAAAGCGGCGGCGACGTCTACTTCGACGTGACGAAGGACGCCGACTACGGCAAGCTCACGAATCGATCGGTCGAGCAGATGCAGGGCGAGGGCGGTTCGACGGCCGATCGGAAGCGGTCGTCGGCGGATTTCGCGGTCTGGAAGGGGGCGAAGCCCGGGGAGCCGGCCTGGGAGAGCCCCTGGGGCCGGGGCCGGCCGGGCTGGCACATCGAGTGCTCCGCCATGAGCAAGGCGATCCTCGGCGAGCAGTTCGACATCCACGGCGGCGGCCTCGACCTCGTGTTTCCGCACCATGAAAACGAGATCGCGCAGAGCGAGTCGCTCCACGACCGGCCGATGGCGAACTACTGGATGCACAACGGCCTCATGCAGGCGGCCGGGGCCGCAGGCAAGGTCGGCGGCAGGCCGCGGGGCGACGGGGCGGCGGCCGAGGATGCGGCGGCGCAGGCCGCGACGAAGATCTCGAAATCGACCGGTGCCGAGCCGTTCAAGAACCTGCTCTCCCGTCACGACCCGCGGGCGATCCGGCTGCTTCTGCTCTCCACGCACTACCGCAGCCCGATCCACTTCGGCGAGGAGCCTCTCGGCGAGAGCGCGCGGGCCATGGAGGCGTTCGAGCGGCTCTTCGCCCGCTACGAGCGGGTGGGCGGGAAGCCCTTCCACTCCCTCCCCTGCCGCACCCGCCGGACGGGCGACGGCGAGGTGGCGTCCGCGGCCGCGGAGGTGAGGCAGCTGCGGGAGAAGTTTCTCGCGGCGATGGACGACGACTTCAACACGGCGATCGCCATCGCCACGCTCTTCGACCTCGTCCGCGTCGTGAACAAGTTCATCGACCAGCATTCGCTCGAGGCGAAGAAGCCGCCCCACGAGCTGGCCTCGCTCGACGCGATGATGCTCGTCCTGCGGGAGCTCACGGGGGTGCTGGGCCTCTTCCTCGAGCCGCCGCGGCCGCAGGCTGGCGGCGGCGACGGGCCGCTCGTTGGCAAGCTCATGGAGCTCGTCATCGAGATCCGTTCCAACGCCCGAAAGGCCAAGGATTTTGCGACGGCCGACCTCGTCCGCACCAAGCTCGCCGAGGCGGGCATCGTGCTCGAAGACCGACCCGACGGGACCGGCTGGGCGAGGAAGTAGCCGCCGCGACCGCGTCGCTCCCCCATGGTACCCTGACCCTCGGCCGAAAGAGTCGATCTCCCGTCCCGGCAGTTCATTCGGAAGCCCGTCCCGGAAGTTCATTCGGAAGAAAGTCCAATGCGCACACCACGTTCGTCCGTTCGGTTCCCTCTCGCCTGTCTCTGCGTTGCCCTGGCGTGTGCCCCCCTGCCCTGCTCCGTCGTGCGTGCCGAAATCCCCGCGTCGGCCGAGCTGCCGCCGATCTTCAACGGCAGGGATCTCTCCGGCTGGAAGGTCGTCGGGGAGCCCTATTGGAAGGTCGTCGAGGGGAGGATCGTCGGCGAGAGCGACGAGGGGCAGAAGGCGTCGATGCTCTACACGGAGAAGGCCTACGGCGACGTGATCGTGGAGGCGGAGGTTCGGTTCACGGGGGAGATCGACAGCGGCATCATGGTCCGCAAGCCCGAGCTGCAGGTGCAGATCGGCGTGTCGCGAAGCCTCAAGCGGGACATGACCTGCTCGTTCTACACCGGAACGTATCCGGAGGAGGCGCGGGCGGCGAAGGCCGCGGAGCTGCTCAAGCCAGGAGAGTGGAATCGGATTCGCGTCGAGGCGAAGGGCGACACCTTCACCGTCTGGCTCAACGGGGAGCAGGTGTCGCGGTACACGAGCGACAAGTACCGAGAGGCCGCGCCGATCGGCCTCCAGATCCACCGCAACGTCACGATGAAGGTCGAGTTTCGCGACCTGCGTGCGAAGGCCCTGTAGGCCAGCCCTCCCTGCAGACCAACCCCAGGGCAAAGCGGCCCTCGGTTTCCACGCCTACGGCAGCTGGATCGCCATCGGCTGGCTCGTGCCGGCGGCGTCGGCCTCGGCCATCTCGCGGATCTCCTGCGTGATCTTCATCGAGCAGTACTTCGGGCCGCACATGCTGCAGAAGTGGGCGCTCTTGAAGGTGTCCTGCGGGAGCGTCTCGTCGTGATACTTCCTCGCGGTCTCGGGGTCGAGCGCGAGCCGGAACTGCTCGTTCCAGTCGAAGGCGAAGCGGGCCCGGGAGAGCGCGTCGTCCCGGTTCCTTGCGTTCTTGCGGTGCCTGGCGAGATCGGCGGCGTGCGCCGCGATCTTGTAGGCGATCACCCCCTGCCGCACGTCCTCCGCGTCGGGCAGGCCGAGGTGTTCCTTCGGCGTCACGTAGCAGAGCATCGCCGCGCCGCTCCAGCCGGCGAGGGCCGCGCCAATCGCACTCGTGATGTGGTCGTAGCCGGGGGCGATGTCGGTGACGAGCGGGCCGAGCACGTAGAACGGGGCCTCGTCGCACTCCTGCATCTGCCGCTTCACGTTCATGTCGATCTGGTCCATCGGCACGTGGCCGGGGCCCTCGACCATGACCTGGCAGCCCTTTTTCCACGCCCGTCGCGTCAGCTCTCCGAGCACGTGAAGCTCCGCGAACTGCGCCTCGTCGCTCGCGTCGGCGATCGCCCCCGGTCGCAGTCCGTCGCCGAGGCTCCAGGTGACGTCGTATTCCCGGAAGATGTCGCAGAGATCCTCGAAGTGGGTGTAGAGAGGGTTTTGTTGGCGGTGGGACATCATCCATTTCGCGATGAGCGACCCGCCGCGGCTGACGATCCCGGTGATCCGCTTCGTCGTGAGGGCGAGGTGCTCGAGCAGCAGGCCCGCATGGACGGTCATGTAGTCCACCCCCTGGCTCGCCTGCTTCTCGCACATGTCGAGGAAGTGCTGCGGCTTCATGTCCTCGATGTCGCCGCCGAGTTCCTCGAGCATCTGGTAGATCGGCACCGTCCCGATCGGCACGGGCGAGGCCTCGATGATCGCCCGGCGGATCGCGTCGATCTCCTTGCCGGTGGAGAGGTCCATCACCGTGTCGGCGCCGTAGTGGACCGCCATGTGGAGCTTCCGCAACTCCTCCTCGACGTCGCTGGTGACGGCAGAGTTGCCGATGTTGGCGTTGATCTTCGTGAGCGACGCGATCCCGATGCACATCGGCTCGAGCCGCTTCGACAGGTGCACCCTGTTGGCGGGGATCACCATCCGTCCCTTCGCCACCTCCGACTGGATCACCGATTCCGGCAGGTCCTCGCGTTTGGCGACGTACTGCATCTCCGGGGTGATGTCGCCGTTGCGGGCGGCCTCGAGCTGGGTCATCTGCGATTCTCCTGCGGTGCGTTTCAGTGCAGAGTGTAGCAGGTTCTAGAGGGTCTTGAGGTACTCGAGAACCGCCGTCTTCTCCTCCTCGGAGAGCTGGTCGGGGTAGTCGTGCCCCGCCGCCGACTTGCCTGGCTTCGTCGTGTCGAAATGCCGTCGTCGTTCCACCGGCGGGAGCTTTCCGGCGGGCATCGCGGCCCGCTCCTCGACCTCGAGCCCCACCCTCCGCTCGTCGTAGCCGTCGCTCGACCGCTTCCAGACGACCGGCCGGCTTTCGGGGTGGAGCAGGTGCCAGAGCGTCGGCACGGAGCCGTTGTGAAAATAGGGCGCGGAGGCCCAGATGCCGTCGAGCGGCGGAGCGACGTAGCCGGCCGGGTCGTCCACGCCCGGCTCGCCTGCGATCCCGCGGCC
>CAZPEM010000080.1:2705-6550 GCA_964585575.1 uncultured Chitinophagaceae bacterium | reverse complement strand
AACCAGCTTTCGTTCAAGTCGCGGCGGTTCTCCCTCGTGAGCGAGTCGAACCGCACGCGGTCGGTCCCGATCTCGTCGATGGCGACGATTTTTCCGGGGTAGGTGTCGCCCGCGTCGGAATAGGTGCCGTGGCAGTCGGCGCAGTGCCGCCCGAAAACCACCCTCCCTCGCTCGGCCAACTCGGCATCGACCCTGCCCGGCCACCGCGGCGGCCGGAGCGACAGGAGCCAGGCCTCGATCTCGCGAAACTCATCCTCCCACTGGCGGAACTTTTCCGGGCCGTTCTCCTTGACGAGGAGGAACTGCATGAGCATCCGGTGGCCTTTCGCCGCGAATCCGTCGGCATACAGCCGCTTCTTCTTCGCGTAGTGCCACCAGGGCGGGGCGTCCATGTCGTGGTGGACCATGTCGAACTTCGGCGGCCTGTGCACGATCTCGAGATCGGCATCGCGGTGTCGCATGAGGGCGACCCCGAACATGACCGCGTTGGTCGTGCCGTTGGTCGTGCCCAGCGGCAGCAGAAGCGACCCCATGTCCATGTGTCCGAACGGCTTCCGCTGCTTCACCTTCACGAGCCGGACGTCCTCGGTGAGCGTCTCGAGCGCGTAGTTCGAGTTGGGCAGTCCCGGGATCACGCGGCCGCCGAGTTGACCCTGGTGGCAGGCGAGGCAGCTCATCGTCCAGGAGCCGTCCGCGGCCACGACATACTGCAGCGGCTTCGACGGATCGGCCGGGTCGGGCGTGAGGCCGTAGCGGTCCATCGCCATCCGGCGGCGAGCCTCCGGAGTGGCAGACGCGGCCTGCAAGGCGGCAGGCTCCTCCCAGACCGTCGGCAGGGCCTCGAAGACCTCCTGGTCGAAATCGGGCGGCAGGTACGCCCGCGAGCGAAGGTGGTTCCAGCCGGGTTCCGCGGAGAACGCGGGGAGGGCGGTCGCCACGGCGATCGCCGTGAGGACCGATGCGGCGAGAAACGGCTGCGTGCGGGGCATGCCGGCAGTCTAGCGCTCCCCCGGCGGGGCGACAACGAAGCCGCCCTTCGCCAGTCGCGGGGTGCGGAAACGCCCCTCGGAGGGTACAAACGCCTGCATGCCGGCCGCCAACCCGATCCTGATCCCGGAACTCCGCGTGATGATCGCGGAGGGGGATGCGCAGGGCCTTCGCGAGGTGGCCGAGGAGCTTCATCCCGCCACCGTGGCGGAGTTTTCGGAGGGGCTCGATCCGCCGGAGATCTGGCAGCTTCTCGCGAGCGTGCCGGTCGAGCGGCAGGCCGAGATATTCCCCTACTACGCGATGTCGCGGCAGGTGGAACTCTTCGAGTCGGCCGATCGGCACCGGCTCGGCGAGCTGCTCGAGGCGATGGCGGCCGACAACCGCGACGACCTGCTCCGCGAGCTCGATCCGGGGTTCGTCGAGGAGATCCTGCCCTTGGTCGCGAAGGCCGAGCGGCACGACATCCGCATGCTCCTCTCCTGCCCCGACGGTTCGGCCGGGGCCCTCATGACGACGGAGTACGCTTCGCTCCCGGCCGACATCACGGCGGGCGAGGCGATCACCCGGCTCCGCTCGCAGGCCCCCGACAGCGAATCGATCTACTACATCTACGTCCTCGACGGCGAGCGGCACCTCGTGGGGTTCGTGTCGCTGCGCGACCTCATCCTCGCCCGGCCGACCTCGCTCGTCTCCGACCTCATGGAGACCGACGTCATCCGCGTGCGGGTGGACGAGTCGAGCGAGCAGGTCGTGCACAAGCTCGCCCGCTTCGACTTCCTCGCCATCCCGGTGGTGGACGACGAGAATCGGCTGGTCGGGATCGTCACGCACGACGACGTGCTCGACGCCGTCCGTCAGGAGGCCACCGACGACGCCCAGCGGATCGCCGCCATCGCGCCGCTCGGCCAGAGCTACCTGGAGGCCGCCGTCCTGTCGATGACCTGGAAGCGGGGCGTGTGGCTCACGATCCTCTTCGCGACCGCCATGCTCACGGCGCTCGTGCTCTCGCAATCGCCGCTCGAGCACGGCTGGTTGATCGCCTTCATCCCGCTCGTCATCGCGACCGGCGGAAATTCCGGCAACCAGTCGGCGACGCTCGTGATCACGGCGCTCTCCACGGGCGACTGCAAGCTCGCCGACTGGCGGAAGATCCTCAGGCGCGAGGCGGTGCTCGGCCTGCTCCTCGGCACGCTCCTGGCCGTGCCGGGCTACCTGCTCGCGATCGTCTACGCCCCCTCCGCCGCCGCTGCCGTCGTGATTCCGATCACGATCATGGCGGTCGTGATGATGGGAACGCTCGTCGGCTCGGTGCTGCCGTTGCTCTTCCGGTCGGTGGGCCTCGATCCCGCGCTCATGAGCAACCCCTTCGTGTCGGCGATCGTCGACATCGTCGGCATCGTGATCTACACCACGATCGCGGTCGCGGTCCTCGACTGAACGGCCCTGCTCGCCGTCAGGGTTGCTTCCGGAAAACCTCGGGGATCGGCTCCCCGCGGTTCTCGCACGCCTCGCGGGTCGTGATCACGATCGATTCCACGCCGTCCTTCTTGCGGATGACGTAGACCAGATGGCCGTCGGGGTTCGCCTTCATGAGGATCGTCCGCAGGATCGCGTCGACGGTCTGGTCGCGTTCGTCGAGGCTGAACGACTGGTTTTGCGTGATGCCCTTCAGCCGAAGGTCGCCGCCGAGGATCTCGAACGGCACGCCGATTTCGTCGGAGATGGTCTGCAGCGTGCGGTCGAGGCTGTCGCGGGGAAACGAGAGCGTGATCTTCCGGGCGAGGGCTTCGGCGGCTCCCTTTCCGGCCCGGCCCGCTCCGCCCGTCGCGGCGGTCGCCCGGCCTGGCCGCTGCTCGAGCACGATTTCCGCGGCGAGGGCGAGGTTGTGGGGGGCGGTCGGAGGCAGATGGCAGTTCACGACGGCGATCGACTCCTCGGTGCCCCGACGGAGGTTCGCCTCGACGGCCCGCACCATCGCCGGCAGCCGGGTGACGAGCTTGCGGCCGTAGGGGTGGAGGTCGAGCGAGGCGATGAATTCCTCCACCGTGTCGGGCAGCGATGCGAAGTTCTTCGCGAGCGACGCCGCCACGGCCGCGGCCGCGACGTCGCGGGGAGGCACGGCGAGCAGTTCGGCGTAGGAGGAGGTCTCGCCGAAGTGGAGAGAAACCGCCGCCGCCCGCACGCCCGCGCCGAAGAACCGTGCCACGGGCTCGGCGAGCCGTCCGAGCGGTCCGGAGAGCATGTCGCGGCCGTCGTTCTCCAGGAACGCGGGCGAGCCCATGACGACCACGTGCCGGCCCGCGTCGAGCCGTTCGGCGAGCCGCTGCATGTCGGCTGTCAGCTGCGGCTCCCCCTGGGTCTCGAGCATGAGCGTGAGCAGTTCCGGTGGGGCGGCGACGAGCAGCCGTCCGCCGTGGGATTTCGGCAGGGCCATCGCGAGATGTTTCGTCGATTTCCAGGCGGCAGGCGGGTTCTCCGAATCGAGCGGCTCGGCGAGTTCGAACGCGAAGCCCGCGAGCGTCGCCCCCTTCTGGTCGACCTGCCAGCCGGCGAGGATTCGTTCGATTCCGGAGGGTTCGCAGCCGCAGACCGCGGCGGCGTCGCGGATCGCCGCCTCCGCCACGGGGCCGACCGCCTCGAGGAAGCGTGCTCCCTCGGCGGTCGCGAGCATGTCGGCAGGCCGTACGATCAGCATCACCTGCGATCCGGGCGGAGCGAAGTCGAGCGATGGAGGGCCCGTGTGCGTCGGTGCGTCCCAGAGGGCCCCGGAGTCGGCCACGCGCACCACGTGTGGCGGCTGCGGCGGCTGCAAGGGTGCCTGCGGCGGCTGCGGCGGTGCCTGCGGCGGCTGCGGC
>CAZPEM010000080.1:0-2605 GCA_964585575.1 uncultured Chitinophagaceae bacterium | reverse complement strand
CTCGCTCGGCTCGCGTTGGGAGTCGGCCTCGCTGTCGCTTTGGAGATCGACCGCGCTGTCCCGTTTGGGATCGGCCTCGCCGTCACGCTGCCCGATGAGGGCGACGACCACCACGCCCGCCAGCAGGGCCGCGGCGAGCCCGGCCACGGCGGCGCGGAAGATCGCAGCCCGGCGGCGGGCCCGCTGCGTCGCGTCGCCGATTTCGCCTGGCTGCGGTGTGGTTGGTGCCGCCGCGGGGGCCGCGTCGACGTTGACGTCGGTGTTGATGTCGATGTTGATGTCGATGTTGATGTCGATGTCGGGCGGCGAGGGATCCGGCTGCGGCGTCGCCAGGAAGAAATCGTCGCCCCCGCTGCGAGTCGCGGCGGAGGCGGTCACCTCCGGAAAGCCGAAGCAGGCGGCGATCGCGGCGGCGGCGTCGGCCGCGGTCGCATACCGCTGCGCGGGATCGCGGGCGGCGAGGTAGCCGACGAGCATGCCCACCTCGAGCGGCACCTCCGGCGGGCCGGGCGGATCGAATCCACTCGTGGCGGCATGGGTGAGCGTGGCCTCGGCGGATCCCTTCCAGCCCGGCACGCTCCCGCTGACGAGCGACGCCAGCACGCACCCGATCGCGTAGATGTCGCACGCCTCGTCGAGCGTCCCGCCGCTGAGGATGCATTCCGGGGCGAGGAAGGCGACCTGCGTTCCCATCTTGGAGACCGCCTCGGGATTCTCCAGTGGAACCCGCGGAGGCGAGGCGTGCGGGTCTCCCACGAGCGGATACTGCAGCAGCCGCACCCCTCCGGTCTGCGGGTCGCGACGGAGCGAATCGAGCGAGATCGCCCCGTGAATCCCGCACGATTGATGGTGTTCCACCACGGCACGGGCGAGCGAGAGCGCGACCCAGCCGGCTTCCTGCAGCGGCAGCCCGCCCCGCTTCGCGATTTCGACCAGGAGCGTCGGCCCCACCACGTCCTCGCAGACGATGATCCGGTTGCCGTCGATCTGCTCGAGGGCCCATGTTCTCGAGAACGTCGGGTCGGCCATGTGGTGGGCGGTCGCGGTTCGCCGCACGATGGTGGTCCACGCCTCGATGTCGCGGCATCGTCGCCGGTCGAGCATCGCGACGACCACGGACCTGGCCGACGGCAGGTGCAAGGCCCGAAGGAGGATCGCACCGACCGGCGAGTCGATCCGTTCGAGGAGCCGGTAGTCGCCGATCGTGAACGGTCCGGCGTCTCCCCGGAGAAGCCGCCTCGCCTGCCAGCCGGTGAGCTGCTTGTGCGACACGATCCACGAGGCCGCCGCCGCGGCATCGACCGGCCTGCCGGCGGTCGCGGCTTCGAACGCCGCCCGCAGGGCCGCCAGCTGCGCGGGGTCGTGGAGGCCGCTTTTGGCGACGATGCTCCAGAAATCGGCGGCGGATTGTGGCTTCGGCTTTGCGGTGGACATGGGAGCAGGCGTCGGGAACGCCCGACATCCTAGCGTTTCTGCCGGCTTTCGCCGAAGCCGCGGCGTGGCTACGATCGGGCTTTCCGAGCCCCGATCAACCGGAAGGGATTCCCATGCGTTCCACCGACTCCACCCGCATCTATTTCGACCGGGCCGCCGAGGAGCTCGACCTCTCCGACAACATGCGGAAGCTCCTCTTGACCGCGAAGCGGGAGGTTCAGGTGCAGATTCCGGTGGAGCTCGATTCCGGGGAGCTGACGACCTTCATCGGCTACCGCGTGCAACACAACGACGCCCGGGGCCCGCTGAAAGGCGGCCTCCGCTACCACCACGAGGTCGATCTCGACGAAGTGCGGGCGCTCGCCTCGCTCATGACCTGGAAGACGGCGGTCGTGAACATCCCCTACGGCGGTGCGAAGGGGGGCATCGCCCTCGACCCGGCGGCCCGGAGCCGCCACGAGCTCGAGCGGATCACCCGCCGGTTCGTCGACGCGATCCACGACCTCTTTGGCCCCGACGTCGACATCCCCGCCCCCGACATGGGCACGAGCTCCGAAACCATGGCCTGGATCATGAATCAGTATGGCAAGTACCACGGTTTCTCGCCGGCCTGCGTGACCGGGAAGCCGGTCGAGTATCACGGCATCGCCGGCCGCGAGGAGGCGACCGGCCGCGGCGTTGGCATCCTCACGACGAAGCTCCTGAGCCGCCTCGGGAAGAAGCTGCCGGGCACCCGCGTGGCGATCCAGGGTTTTGGCAACGTCGGCAGCCACACGGCCAAGTTCCTTCGCGACGCCGAGTGTCGGATCGTGGCGGTGAGCGATGCGACGGGCGGATTTCACCGCGCCGAGGGGATCGACGTGCTCGCGGCCCTGCGGCACGTGGGCGCCAACCGGGGCCGGCTCGAGGGCTTCACGGGCGGCGACGCGATCGGCAACGCCGAACTGCTGGCGATGGACGTGGACGTTCTCATTCCCGCGGCGCTCGGTGGCGTGCTCAACGCCTCGAATGCGGCTTCGGTCCGGGCGCCGATCATCATCGAGGCGGCCAACGCGCCGGTGGAGCCGGAGGCCGACGCGATCTTCGAGGCGAAGGGGATCATCTCGCTGCCCGACATCCTCGCCAACGCCGGCGGCGTGACGGCGAGCTGGTTCGAGTGGGTGCAGAACCG
>CAZPEM010000079.1:0-15102 GCA_964585575.1 uncultured Chitinophagaceae bacterium | reverse complement strand
ATTGGTTACGGTCGCAAGCGTAAAGCTTCGAGGCGGAATGAATTCCCCTTTCCAAGATAAAGCAACACCCCATCTGTAAATCCCGGTTTTCAGAGGTGGGTCATCTGGCTTCCATGGTCAGCTAGGGTCGTTCGGTTTCCCAATCGTCACTGACCTCTGAGAGCACGGCGGAGGCGAGTCGCAGGAGCGACGCCTCGTTCGGGAAGAGCGTTTCGACTCGTATCCGTCGTTTGATCTCTTTATTTGAGTCGCGCGAGTCCGTATCTGGTTCGCAGCCTCCGTCGATGGGCGCCAGGGAAGGCAAACACAGTGAGGGCTTCGGTGATGTTGGCTTCGAGCCAGCTGGCGAAGTCGGGTGCGGCCTCGTGGTGGCGGCCGACCGTAGCCTTGAGTCGTGGGTCGGCTTCGGCAGCATCGTCCGCATTGACAATCCGTCGCACGCCCCGCCATGCCGGACCTTTTCGTACTTGGAGTCGAGGATCAGATAGGTGACCTCGCTGAGAGGCCGGTTCCGCCAAACGGCCGGCTCTTCGTCGAGCTCGGCGGCGGCCCGACTGATGGGGGTTCTGAATCGCACAGTTGATGATGGAATAGGCCGAGGCCATGGCCGCAGGGCCATGCTCGATCAAGGCCATGCTCCATCAAAATTCTCGTGACGGCTTCAAGGACAGCACCTTCATGTTGGTGGGTCATCGCAGGTTCGTTCTTGGTGGAGCAAGACACTTCCAAGAAAACCTCGATGGCCCACCTCTTCAACTCGGGCCTCCGGGGGGTGCCCGCCCTCGTCTCGCTACGCTCGACTCGGTCAGGCGGCTAGCGGTTATGTACAGAAGAACGGTACACGAACGGCGCTCCCCAGCTGGACACCGCTGAGATTTCCCCAAAAAAACCGCACCGGGCGAACGCTTGACACAACTTTCGGCGGCCGATCTAATAATCTTTTCAGGTGCAGTAGTTCGGGACCTAACCACAATCTCCATCAAGGAGGCCTGCGATGTCACGAATTGGTTGTCGCTCTGATCGGGCGTCAGCGTCCCGCCAGCAAGCCCGCTCCTCTGCCCGCGCGGCCAGCCGATCGGCCGCACGCCTCAGCGGCTACCTCGCCGCCGGCCTCGGTGCCACGGGCCTCGTCACCGTCGAGTGCGAGGCTGAGGTGGTGAACATAGACGTCACGTCGCTTGGACTGACGATCGGAGCGAACGCTGGCGTTTCAAATGGACAAACGCACACCGTGAGCAACTTTTTGTTGACTGGGCGGTCTTTCGGTGTGAGCAACCAATTTTTGGTAGCGTATTCGGGGGAAGCTGCGTCTATCGACGACTTTTACTCCGGCTTCATGAATGGTATCGGAGTCAGTTTTGCGGCTGGCGGCACAGCAGACGCACAGCGTCTAACAAGTCCAACCAAATTCCTCGAAGGCAGTACGGTTGGCAGCTCGGCGCGCTGGGATAGTGCGTCGAATGCGACGCCCTTCCGTTTGGATCGATTTATTGACCGGATCGATTATGATCCTTATAATGTATTATACGAATCTAATAACTTCAGCCTCGCTCCGCCCAATTTCATCGGCTTTCGCGTTGCTGCCAACGGCACGGGCTCCGATTACTCCAATGCGACACAGTTCCACTACGGCTATTTCCAGGTGACGTGGGACAAGACTGCCGATGAGTTCCGGATTCTCTCCGGGGCGTACGAATCGACCGTGAACACGCCGATCACCGTGGTGCCCGAGCCCACGGGGATGGCCCTCGCCGGCATCGGTGCCTTGGCCATGGGAGCCGGTGCGATCCGCCGCACCCGCAAGGCTCGCAAGGCTGCGGCTGAGGCCGCGTCCGCCGAGTTGGTCTGACCTGAGCGCACTCGGGGTTCCGCCCGATGGCGACGCCTCACAAACTCCTGGTCGTGGGCTGGGACTCGGCCGACTGGAAGATCATCCATCCGCTGATCGATTCCGGCGGCATGCCGGGGATCGGCCGAATCGTCGAGGAGGGCGCGAGCGGCAACCTCACCACGCTCCAGCCCCAGCTCTCGCCGATGCTTTGGACCAGCATCGCCACGGGCAAGATGGCCTACCACCACGGCGTGCCGGGGTTCACGGAGCTGGACCCCGTTACCGGCCGCGTGGTGCCCGTGTCGGCCGCCACGCGGAAGTGCCGCACCGTCTGGGAGATCCTCGGCGAGCGGGGCCTGCGGAGCCACGTGATCTCCTGGTTCGCCACCCACGGCGAGCGGGATCTCGACGGCTGCATGGTGTCGAACATGTTCGGCCACGTGCCGCGCGTGAAGCCCGACACCGGCCCGGCCGACTGGCCGCCCCCGCCACCGGGCACCTACTGGCCCGAGCGGCTCGCCGAAGCCATGAACGACCTGCGCGTGAGCCCCCACGACCTCGACCCCGACGAAGTCATTCGGGCCTTCGTGCCGGCGGCCCACACGATCGACCAGGCAAAGGACAAGCGGCTGTGGATGCTCGCCGGCAAGCTGGCCGAGGCCTTTTCCGTGCACGAGGCGGTCACGCACGTGCTCTCGAGTGATCCCGAATGGAACCTCTGCGCCGTCTACTACCGCACGATCGACGAGATCAGCCACATCTTTATGCCGTACCATCCACCGCGGATGGCGGGCATCCCCGAGGCCGACTTCGCCCTCTACCGCCACGTCGTCGCCGGCATCTACCGGCTGCACGACCTGTTTCTGCAGCGGCTCGTGCAGCTCGCCGGGCCCGACGCCGCCGTGATGGTGGTCTCCGATCACGGCTTCCATTCCGACCACCTGCGGCCGAAGTTCACCCCGCGGGTGCCCGCCGGGATCACCGTCTGGCACCGGCCGCAGGGCGTGTTCGCGGTCGCGGGCCCGGGCTTCAAGCGCGACGCGCTCGTGTTCGGCGCTTGCCTGCTCGACGTCGCCCCCACGATCCTCCACTTCTTCGGCCTGCCGGTCGGGGCCGACATGGAAGGCCGCGTGCTCGAGGATGCCTTCGAGACGCGGCGGCCGGTGGAGACCGTGCCCACCTGGGAGCGGCCCGACGCCCCGCGGCGCGAGCGGACTGGGCTCGACGCCGAGGCCGACAAGGCCCTGCTCGAGCACTTCGTGGCCCTCGGGTACATCGAGGAGATCCCCGACGACCCGGGGCAGGCGGCCGCCGCGACCGCCCGCGAGAACGACTGGAACATCGCCCGGGCGCTGATGTACGGGCAGCGATTCGAGGAGGCCCTGCCCCTGCTCGAGTCGTGCTTTCACGCCGCCCCGTATCGCACCGACGTCGCGCAGGTGCTCGCCACCTGCCAGATGCAGCTCGGCCTGCTCGACCAGGCCGACATCACGATCGACCGGGCCCGCGAGACGTTCGGCCGCACCGAGCAGGCAGATCTCGTCAAGGCCTCGATCGCCATCCAGAAGGACGACTTTCATGCGGCCCTGGAGGCCCTCCGCCGCGTGCAGGACAAGACCCCCGACGAGCCCTCGCTTCTGCTCATGCTCGGCCAGTGCCATGCCGCCCTCCGCCGCTGGCCGGACGCCGAGGAGGCCGTCGCTCGGCTGCTGGCCGCCGACCCACACTCGCCGCAGGGCCATCTGCTGCTCACGCGGATCCGCCTGCACACGAATCGCGCCGCCGAGGCGGTGGATTCCGCGGTCGACGCGATCGGCCTGCAATATGGCAACCCACGCGGCCACTTCCTCCTCGGCATGGCCCTCGCGCAGGATGAGCGGCTTGAAGAGGCCCTTCGCCCCCTCACCAACTGCCTCCAGCTGGCCCCCGAGTTTCTCCAGGCCCGCAGGCTCCTGAGCCGCGTCTACCGCCGGCTCGGGCGACCCGCGGAGGCGGGCGTGGAGGAGTCGCGGAGTTTCGAGACAATGCGGCTGGTTCGCGAGCGGAAGCGGGTGCGCGAGGCGGACGTCCGCGCGGCGGCCGAGGCCCGGGCGGCGCAGCGGGCGGAGCAGGATCGCCGGTTGCAGGCCGACGTGGACCGCAAGGCCGCCGAGCTCGCCGCCATCGAGCCACTCGATCTGGTCGTGGTCTCGGGCCTGCCGCGGTCGGGCACGTCGCTGATGATGCAGATGCTCCGCGCGGGCGGCATCGAACCGATGACAGACGGCGTTCGCGCGCCCGACGACGACAATCCAGAAGGCTACTGGGAATGGGAGGACGCGAAGAAGCTCCCGAAGAACCCGCGACTCATCGAGCAGGCGGCGGGCAAGGCGGTCAAGGTGATCTCGGCCCTGCTGCCGAGCCTGCCGCCCCCCCATCGCTACACCGTGATCTACATGGTGCGGCCGGTGGAGCAGGTGGTGAGTTCCCAGTGGGCGCTGCTCGCCAGGCAGGGAACGCAGCCCAAAAGCGAGAAGCAGCACCTCATGCAAGTGCAGGAGCATCACAGCCGGCAGATCCGCAAGGCGCTCGCCGCGAGCGACCGCGTGGCCCTTCTGGAGGTGTCGTACCCCGAGCTCGTGGCCGATCCGGGGCCGGTAATCTCACGCCTAGCCGAGATGCTGCCGGGGCGATTCACACCTGGGCCGGCGGTGTCCGCGTGCGTGAAGCCGAGTCTCTTCCGCAACCGCGGCGGGTGACGAGTTGATCGCGAAAGCACCGCGGGGACCGAGAATAGTCAGCTGCGTAGGTGACTCGCCATGCACCGCCCATGAGAAGCAGCTCTCGATTTTGGAGGGCGTGCCTTCGCTCACCACCAGTCATGTCATTGCGGGCATCAGCCTTGTCGGCTCCGCCGTTCCTCGTGGCATCTCTTGCCTTCCCTTGGTTGCGGCCACCCAGGATTCTCGCTCCCGGAGTGGCCTCGTTTAAGGGGGCAGGTCAATCGCTTCTTTGCCGCCGGATGTCATCGCCGCCCTGCACGCTCTGTTCAACGGCGAACCCCGGCAGCCATGATCCACAGATATGCCTACCGGCCGCCCCTCATCCCGCTGGCTCGTCTACCTCGTCCGCTGCTCCGACGGCTCGCTCTACTGCGGGATCACCAACGACCTCGCGAAGCGGCTGAAGGCCCACGGTGCCGGCAAGGCGTCTCGATATACCCGCAGCCGGCTTCCCGTGACCTTGGCCTACAGCGAGCCTCAGAAGTCCAAATCGGCGGCCCTGAAGCGAGAGGCGGCCATCAAGAGGCTGCACCGCGCCGAGAAAGACCTGCTGCTGGCGAAACGGTGACCGACGTATTCCGATAGGCCGGCCGAAAAACGACGCAGCGGCTCAAGGCATGCGATCCAAGGGTCGGCTTCGCACGCGATCGGCTTCTACGACACAAAACTTGCCGCTGAAGCCGATTTCCGCTTCGGCCTCCATCAAATCCTTGAAACGCTGAAGAAATATCTCGGGTGAAGCTGCCGTAAACCGAAACAACACGACGCCACACGATGCCGGCAGGCTCGAGTGAAACGCGAGTTCACCGAAATCCTTGTCGCACGTCAGGACGACTCGGGAGTCTCTCTGTGCTGCGGCAAGCAACTCCGAATCAGCTTTACCGGGCATATGGGTTCGTGCCCAGATGACGTCATGCCCGGCATCCCTTAGCCAACGCACAGCGATGCCCGGAAAGTCCTCGTCGGCGAGAAACAGCATGCCGACGTACTTTCAGTGAGATGTCGCCAACGTGACAACGCGCTCAGACTTCAGTACCTCGCTTGCGTAGAAGAGGCACGCAGCGATGTCGTCATGCGAGATGCCCGGATGGTTCTCGATGATTTGCTGCTCCGACCAGCCGGCAGCCATGAGTTCAACAATCTTCTCAACGGCCAGCCTCGTGCCCTTGACGACTGGTTTTCCGCCGAGAACCCCGGGATCGAAACCAATACGGTCCTGCCAGTGCATGCTACGGCTCCTCGGTCGCAAGTGGCCCTTGATCCTACCGCCTCATTCTATCGCAAGTGAGAGGCCGGTAGGGGTGCGCGAGGCGATGTTAGCCTAAATCCCAGCCAAAACCCGGGCATATTCTCTAGCGGGTTTCCGTTCGCGATCAGCCATTCGCCCCCGCCCTCTCCCAGCCGCTGATCGCTCCGGCGGCTGTGTTTCTTCCCTCGTCTGGCGATCTCCGTACGCGCCCAAGGAACCTACCCACATGCAAATCCACGTCACGCTGATCCCGATTTCCAGTCCCGACCAGATTCCTCCCGCCCCTGACCCTCCCGAGCAGGTCTTCCATTACACGACCGGCCTGAAACTCCGGCAGATCATCAACTCGGGCGGCATCAAACCCACGACCGCCAAGATCGAGCCGCACGAAAAGCCGGTCGCGTGGTTCAGCACCCAAGACCAGTGGGAGCCGACCGCCAGCAAAGTCCCGATTCCCGGCATGCAGGGCCAGATCGAGACGGCGAAAGCTCAAGGCGATCTGGTCCGGATAACGGTGCCGGGAACCTGCGCACCGTATGTCTTCCAGCAGCTCCCGTTGATCGCCGGCACGAAGCCCGCCGTGTGTATCGGCTTGCTCTTGGCCGGCCTCGAACTCGGCAGCGATCCGGACACGTGGAGGTTTACCCCTACGCCCGTTCCGACTGCCCTGTTTCGCGAGGTGGAGTTCTACGACTTCGCCAGTAACCGGTGGCTGGCAATCGATCTGGCTGAACTCTCGTGCCGGAACTGACTCATTTTCCCTCTCACCACCATCACCCCAAGGAGACGCAACGTGAGCGTCCTCGAAACGATTCTGACGTTGGGATTCTCCGGGCTGTTCTGGCTCGGCAGGTCCCTCTTCTTCGGCGGCTGGCTCCTCGCGAAATGGCTCGTGTGGGCCATGTCACCAGTGTGGGCCGTCATCGCTGCCCTCGGTGCCCTCTCCGGCTTCGTATTCGGCCGCTGAAGGCACACCCAAACAAACCAGACACATCATCACCATCAACCCACAGGAGACCCCGGCCTTGAGCCACATTGTCGAGATCGCGACCCAAGTCAAAGACGAGCAGGCAGTACGGGCGGCCTGCACGCGTCTCCAGCTCTCCACGCCCGAACACAAGACCTGCAGGCTGTTCAGCGCGACAGCAACAGGCTTGGCCGTGCAACTTCCCGGCTGGAATTACCCGGTCGTGTGCGAGAACACGAAGTCGCCTTCCGACGACGTCAGCACGATTCTTTGCTCCAGCACGTCGCAGCCCAGATAGGTGCTCGTGCACGACTCAGCGGCACTCCGGCCGCCATCGAACTGCGCAGAGAACGCCTCGCGACGGCGGCCGCGGCACCGGGAGAACGCCCAGGTCAGGCGGGCAAAGAAGGGTCGCATGCGCGGCTCAACGTGCGGACAGCATGGGAAAAGGATAGGTCGGCCAATGGCACTTCGGCAAGCGTCGGCCTGGCGGGGCGGTTCATGAGGAGCAACATCCGGGACCGGTCGGGCTGGATGCGGCCCTCACGCGAAGTGTCGGAGCCTTGTTAGCCACGCTCAGGGGCACATGGCACCAACCTCCGCACTCCTGCCGACCTAGTTCAGCACTCCTGCCGACCCACATCGGCACCACTGCGGAACCGGTTCTATTCTTCTATATGTTCTTCTAGAGGTTCCTTTCTTCTTATACCTCTACGGGGTCTGGTGGTCGGCGTCTATCCAGCCGATCAGCTCCCACCGCCACACCTCCAAGCGTCGGTGGGCCTACGAGCGCCATCGCAGCGGCCAACGCATCGGGTGACGGCGACGACCCCTCCGCGCTGGCCTGCCGACAACACCCGCCTGCTCCATTTACTCGTCCAGCAATTCTGAGCCCCTGATTCGGCTTTTCGTGCCGGTAGGGCCAACGGGTGGGCCAGACACCAATCGCCCGTCCTAGGCCCCCAGAACCGTCACCATCCAAGGGGTTTTTCTGCTCTCGCCTGTGACCGAGAGCCCCCGCACCTTCATGGAGATCCCTCGGACCCATGTCCACCGCAACCACCACCGAACCCACAACCGGCCATCACACCACAAGCCGGACCACAACCCAACCCACGAACACCCCGACCAACCAACTCGAACGCTCCGCCGCCCAAAGGCTCCGCACCACGATGGCCGCCGTGAAACTCTCCTTCACGTGGCTGGGCGTTCGTAAGACCCTCGCCCCGGAGCAGCGAACCACAGCCGCCCGAGCGTTTCATGCCGACCGGGAACTCCTGTGGGCCAGTACTGGAGCCGTCCCAAGGCGTGGTCACCGAGTGGGAAACTGCCCATCAATCGTTCAACATCCCTCAATCCATTCGTGGCTTCCGCCGCCTCACCGTCCGCCACGCGACCGCCGCGTCTATACCCCCGAGAACCACCGCCGACGGCTCCGGTACGGCAGAGAACGACAGCACTCCCGTCGCCTCGTCGAACCAGACCGTCTGGCCGTTCGAGGCGGTGCCGGCCAAGAGGCCGAGGCCGTCGTTGGTGACTGAGATGCTGTCGTAGACGCTGCCGCTGCCTGTTCCAGTGCTGAAGAGCGACGCAAAGGAACCCGAGGGTGTCAACGAGGCATCACTCAGGCTCGTGTCGGCAGTTCTCAGCAACATCAGCGACGAATGGGAAACGCAAAGGACTTGCCTAAATATGAAAGCTAGATGACCCACCCACTCATTCCAGCTCAAATCTCCTCCGGTCGTCGCGTCAGCGCGAAGTAGCCGACGTAGAACCACGACAGCAATCCCGCGAGGATCGCCCACAGGATTGACCGGTTTCTCTGCCATGAGCAGACGACCGCGATCACCGAACCCAAGCCAACGCCGTCGCGGACGACGCTGACAACGCCGCCGCCGGGGATGGTTTCGAGGACGAAGTCGGCGAGGAGGGGCATGGCGAGTAGCTCCGAGGATTCAGGGGTTCGCGGGATCACACAAAGGGACCTTTTTGGTGGGCTGCCTCAACCCGAGTAGGCTGCCAAGCAGCGCTCAGGAATGCCAACACTTGTGACCACCGCCGTTCTTATTGTCGTCGATCTCCAAAATGATTTCTGCTCCGGCGGCGCGCTCGCCGTGCCAGATGCCGAGGCCGTACTGCCGGTCGTGAACGGCCTGATGAGGGATTTCCGCCACGTAATTTTGACTCAGGACTGGCACCCGCCAGGCCACGTCTCGTTCGCCTCCAGCCACCCCGGTCGGCCAGTCTTCAGCCGCGTCATACTGCCTCACGGTGAGCAGGTGCTGTGGCCTGACCACTGTATTGAGGAGACGCACGGCGCGGAGTTTCATCCCAGCCTGCATGTTCCCGCCCATGCCACGGTCGTTCGCAAGGGGGTCCATGCTGGCATGGACAGTTATTCCGCCTTCTTCGAGAACGACCGCACGACGCCAGTGGGGCTGGATGCACTCCTACGCAGTCGCGGCGTTAAGGAGATCGTCCTCGCAGGCCTTGCGACAGACTACTGCATCCTGCATACCGCCCTCGACGCTCGCGGGTTGGGCTATGAGGTCACGGTGGTCGAATCAGGGTGCCGTGGAATTGATCTCAACGGCTCCGTCGCCGATGCTTGGGCGCGGATGCTGAAGGTGGGAGTGCGGCGGGGGTGACCGGCTCACAGCCGCTTCTCCATCAGGAAGTCGTCCATCACGAACCCGCCGCCGATGTCGAAGACCGCCTCACGGAAGACCTCGAACCCCATCGCCCGGTAGAAGCCTATGGAACTCCTGTTCTGCTTGTTGACCTGCAAGATAATCACGCGGCTGCCGTGTTCGCGGGCCTGCAACTCGACGCGAGCGAGCATCAACTTGCCCAGGCCCAGGCCGCGATGGGATTCAAGCAGGTACAGTTGCCCGAGTTTCATCACGGGCGTGCTGGCATCGTCTTCTCGGATGACCTCGTAGCCGCAGTAGCCGACAGGTGCGCCCCCGACTCGCAGCAGTTTGAGCCAATGGCCTGGGGTGGCCATCTGTTCGTGCAGAGCTTCGTCGCTGAACCGGCCCGCGAGCATGTATTCGATCTGGGCGGCTGAGATGATCCCGGTGTAGTGCTGCCGCCAGATCGCATAGGCCAGTTCACGAAGAACGGCGAAGTCAGACTCTGCGACAGGAGTGAGTGCAGCTTCAGAAAGAGACACCAATCACTCGCTTTCGAGCAGAGAAGAGCAACTGCGGGCGGCCCGGGCCCACATTCTTGACTACCTCGAACAGTTGGAGGGGCTCTACCCCACCCTGTAGCCCCGAAATAGCGTTGCTATTCCCAAGAATCTGATCTATCGTAACTGGGTCGGTTCTGGACGACGCTAGTTGCGAGTTGGCCTATCGGCTGCGATTTGCTTCTTTTCCTCGCCTTTACCCTCTGGCGGGCTGCCACTCTCTGGCCCTTTCGCAGTGACCCCGAAAGTTCATTTGGGTCATCGGTAGGAGTTTGTTTTCATGGGTAAGAAACTGTACGTCGGCAATCTGGCCTATAGCGTCACGAGCGAATCGCTTGAGCAGATGTTTCTCGAGTTTGGCACCGTCACGAGCGCGCAGGTCATTCAGGATCGTGAGACGGGCCGTAGCAAGGGCTTCGGATTCGTCGAGATGCAGGCAGACGACGCCGCGCAGCGGGCGATCAGCGGCATGCACGATAAGCAGTTCGACGGGCGGCCCCTCACCGTAAACGAGGCCAAGCCTCGTGAGAGCGGCGGTGGTGGCGGCGGCCGAGGCGGCTACGGCGGTGGCGGACGCCGCTACTAAGCTCGATCGCCTCGAAACGGAATATGTTGTCAGGGCCGGAGGGCGCCGTGAAGGTGCCCTCCGGCCCTCCTCTTTGCCACGGCGGCGCGGGCGACCCGCAAAACTGAATGCGGATGAGTTCTGGCTCAACGCTCCTCCACTAACCGGTTACGCACGACGAGGGCCGCGCAGAACGTCGTACCCGTGGCTGTCACTGGGGGCGAAAAGATCGCGGGGTTGCGGCAGTGGGCATCCGGACGGTGCCTGTCGGCGGATCGGGAGGGAGTGTATTCGCGGTCGGACGGCGGCAGTGGCGGGCGGGAGGTGAAGGCGTTGGGGGTAAATTGAGCGTTGGAGGCGGGCGAATGGCGTTCTCAGGGCATGGCGGCAGTAGTAAAATTTTTCGTCGGCTACTTTATCTCCCGCCAGCCTTCGCCCGCCTGCTCCCGTGAGGCCCGCCATGAACCCACTCGCCCGTTTTTCGCTGCTTCTGTTCGCCGTAATCCTGTCCGGATTGTCGCTCGCCGTGAATGTTGCGATTGCCGACGAGTTGCCCGATGACACGAACAAGATCGAGAGCCTGACGCCGGGGCTGGCACGGAAACTGGTGGAGGAGTTTCCGGGGGTGGAGGTGGAGGTCACGTTCGGCCATGCCGAAGAAACTCGATGGCCCGGATGCCTGCCCCTGAATGGCCTGAAGTCGCTGGATATCGAAACTGCGAAGGCACTGGCAGGCTATGTCAAAGGCCCGCTTCTGCTCAACGGCCTGACCACGCTCGACGCCGAGACCGCCAAGGCACTGGCGGAGTTCGAGGGCGATCTGTTCCTCAATGGCCTGACCACGCTCGACGCCGATATCGCCAAGACGCTCGCGGAGTTCAAATGCGGACTCCTGTGCCTCGGCGGCCTGATCACGCTCGATGCCCGTGACTCCGTCGCCATCGCAAAAAACCTCGCCACGCGCGAAGGCCCGCTGTCACTCTTCAACCTCAAGCAAATCTCCCCGAAGACCATCCATGCCCTGATCGCCAAGAAAGACGTCGATATTCCACCGATCGAGACGCTGGAACTGATCCCCGAACCCGACGGCAGCGCTACCGAGGACTTCGTGATCCCGGAGTGGCTGGAAGAGCGGCAGAGGCGGCAGCGGGCAGAGCAAGCGGCCGAGTGATACCCCCCGGCCGCACTTTGGACCTGTCGGCAAGCCATGTACCTCCGGGCTTCGACATCCACCCTCGTGCCGTCCCCCAACACGGTCCTACTCGACGTTCCGCTCGTTTAGGCCGCGCAGAACGTCGTAGCCGTGGCTGTCACTTCGGGCGACAAGATCGAAGGGTTACGCCAGTGGGCTTCGGGTCGGTGCCTGTCGGCGGATCGGGCAGGGGTGTATTCGCGGTTGGAAATAGCCGGAGGGAGGGTGCGGAGAGTGGCGCGGGAGCCGCGGGTGAATTGAGCGGCCGGGAAACACCAAGGGGAGCAGGCCCGTGATGGCGACCTGCTTCCCTCGCGTTGGAATCACGTTGGCTGTGGTTAGCGTCTAGCCCTGAAACAAGCGAATGGCGACCGCATCGTGGTCGCCGCGTAAGCGCATTCGTCACGGCGCACCGCGAGCCTCCGGCAGTTGGCTGCCGTGTTCTTCGTCGGGTTGTCGGGGGCTTCATGGTGGGCTCGGCGGCACGTCGTGCGGTCAGGCGTGAATCGGGACCGGAGCATCCGGACTCCGGCTTCGTGGGTCCGCGGTCAACACCGGAGCGGCGTGTTCAGTTGATCGAGCAGGCGGAAGAACGTGGGCAGCCAGTGGTTCCACGCCAGGATCCGGAAGACAATCCGTCTGCCCGTCTTCACGATCTGCGTTGGGATCGCCATGAAGGCACGACGGAACGTCGTGAACTCCATCCGCAGGATTGTTCGTTTCTCTTCGCCACGAGCGTCGGCGTCCCGCCCCTCGGTCGGCAGCGAGAGGGCCATCCATGCCTTCAGACTCCAGGCCAGCGAGGCCATCACCATGTACGCCCAGTTGCTCACCAGCGTGTCCACGGGAGCCGATAGGGCGCGCATGTCGCTCTTGAGGTGGGCGAAGAGATTCTCCTGATTGCAGCGGTGGTTTGCCTCCAGCACGATCTCCGCCACCGACTTACGGAAGTCGTTGGTGATGAAGAAGAAGCAGCGAGTGTCGTCGAACAGTTTCCGCTGACCCTGGTGGACCTCGAGATCCTTCCAGAGCACGACGATGCGGTATTCCCGCTCGCACTTGATCGGCCGGTAACGGAAGTCGGCGACGTATTCCTTCGCCAGACGAATGTCCCTGAACTTCCGCTCCTCGACCACCTGCTGCTTGACGTTCTCGGGCCGCTGGCGGGGAGCGGTCTTCGTCTGGTGCTTCGGCGGCCGAACCAGTTCCTGCCAGGCGTTTCGGGGCAGATTCTCGGCATGGTCGTAGAGGTTGGGCATCGCCTGGATGCCGAACACGAACGTCACCCCGTTGGCCGCCCAGCCGTCGAGGTGCTCGGTCTGCGAGAAGGCCGTGTCGCCCCGCAGGCGGATGCGCCGGAAGCCAGCCCGACGGCACAGGCCGATGGCCTTGTCGAAGGTCGCCGCCGCCGGCTCGTGACTGAGGCGGTTGCCGGAGCGGTTCACCACATAGAGCGGCTCGCCCGTGTTGGCCAGCGAGAGCACCAGCGGGTGATAGCCCCACTGGTTCTTGTAGTTGATGTTCATCCCCTCCTTGCACTGCCCTGTCGTCTCGACCATCGTGCCGTCGGCGTCGAGGATCGCCTCTCGGAAGAAGTCTTCCGGCTGCTGCTTCCAGATCTCCACACGGGTGTCGTTGAAGACCTCCTGCACCGCTTCGATGCGTTCGACGTCGAACCGGCGGCAGAAGTCCCCGGCCGTCGTCGGATCGGGAATCCGCCGGGCCCCGAGGGCGTCCAAGTAGCCCTCGTCGTTCCGCAGGAGTTCCAGGTGCTCGAGCCTCGTGCCGCCAGCCAGCAGGTTGTAGGCGATGTTCAGGACGTGATCCGACTCGTGGTACGGCAGATGAACCTTGAGCAGACCGAGACGATCGTTGATCGCCCGCTCGAGGCCCAAGCGATTGATCAGAAGGTGCGCCGCACCGATCCCGCCCGTGGCGATCGCCCGCGTCCGGTCCGCGATCTCATAGTGGATGTTCGAGGCGGCAAGCTCCGGCCGCTCCGATGCCCGTCGATCGATCCGCTCCAGCCGCCGGGCGATTCTCTTCTTGCGGTTTTTCAGCTGCCGTCGTACTTTGGCGTTCACTCGAAACTCCTCCGTGAGAGACGAGCCGCGTGACCTGGCTCCAACCGTAGTCACGCGATTCGTCGGGGGATTTCGAGTTTTTTATGCGCTGAGCCGGAAATGCGCAAGCGCAGGTCGCTTGGCTAAGGGCTAGAAGAGAATGTCGCAGAGGCCCTCACGGTCCTCCGAGTCCCAGCCGCCCACCGGCGGCGGCTCCGCACGACCAACGGGCTCGAGCGACTCAACCAGGAGATCAAACGACGGACACGGGTCGCAACGCTCTTCCCGAACGAGGCGTCGCTACTGCGACTCGCCTCTGCCGTCCTCTCAGAGATCAGTGACGATTGGGAAACCGAACGAGCCTACCTGACCATGGAAGCCAGATGACCCTCCTCTGAAAACCCGGATTTACAGAAGGGGTGTTGCTTTATCCACCGGACCGGTATTCGTCTCCACTTATGCAGCCACGAAATCAATATGTTGACGGCAAAGCAGGACGAACTGGATGGCATGGTGGTGCGAATCGCTCCAGCGCCCGCGGCAAGGGTGGCGCGAAACGCTCCACCCTTGGGGCTAAATCCCATACCACATCGTTGGTTCTTAACCCACCACATGCATGTCGTCTGCTCGCATCTTTCAGATGGCGGTCGCCAGGGGCCTGCCCTCGTATCGCTACGCTCGACTCGGACGGACACGCGCCGGGTATCTACAGAACGTATGTTGCACTAACTGCCGGAGCCCAAGTCACCCACAGATTTTGCTGCCGAGGCCTCCGGAAAAGGGGCGGCTTTATCTCGGCTTCTCCCCTGGCGTCTTGCTCTTCCGCTCGATGCGTTTCAACTGCGTGGTGGATTTCTCTTCGTTGAGCGTTAGGACACCATCGGCAATGCTTCCGCTACAGGCCTTCCCTGCGAACGTGACCCTGCCGTTTTCGGCCTTCGCGGCTACTTCCTGCTTGGTCTTGCCGTCCCAGCCGTCGCCGGGGAAACCGCCTTCAAAGATGCTGACGACGAACTGGTCATTGCCGCGGGCGACCACCTGGGCGGCGATGGTCCGGGGCGACGCATTGACGCCCGTTACCCTGGCTTTGTACTCCCCTTCAATCTTCATCTGTGGCTTGGCCTTGGCGGGATCGATCACCACCTTGACCGGTTCGTCGGCTGCATAGGCAAGCAAACCGCAGTAGGCAAGACATGCCAGCACGGCACACCAGCGTTTCACGAGGCACCTCTCTGACAGGGCTGGTCAGATGAAGCCGATTTCAGGAATCGGCCGAGTGG
>CAZPEM010000078.1:0-15185 GCA_964585575.1 uncultured Chitinophagaceae bacterium | reverse complement strand
CTGATCAAGTTCCTCAAGGAGCACGGCATGCCGCTGGGCGACCTCGAGGACGAGGCGATGGCGAAGGTGCTCATGGTGGGCCAGGATCAGGTCCTCATCGAGAACCTGAAGAAGCACCTGCCGCTCGATCGCTCCTTCCGCATTCAGGTCGCGGCGAGCGGATTCGAGGCGGGCATCCAGGCCGAGAGCTTTCACCCCGATTGCATCGTGGTGGACTACTCGATCGGCCGGATCGACGCGCAGCAGATCTGCCAGAACCTCCGCCGCAATCCCGAGTACGCGGAGACGATCGTGATAGCCCTGCTTCCCGACGACGGCTCGACGATCCAGGTCGACCGGGCGCACGTCAACGAGAGCTTCAAGAAGCCGTTCGACGTCGCCTTGCTCGCCGAGCGGTTGCGGACGCTCATCGGAGCCCGCAAGGAGCTCGTCTAGGACTCGCACCACGATCGACTCCATTTCCCGCGGGCCGGTGTGTCGGGGGGACACGCCGGCCCGCGGACGTTTTTCTCCCGGTCGAATCGGCCGGGCATCCGCACGGCGGCGGCCGTCCTGGTATGATCCGCCGGATGAACTCTCCCCCTCCTCGTGGCATCCGGATGGTCGACGTCGGCGACAAGCCAGTGTCGCGACGGACGGCGAGGGCGACGGCCAGGCTGCGGGGCTCGCCCGAGTCGATCCGCAGGATTCTCACGGGGGATCTCGCGAAGGGCGACGCCATCTCCACAGCCAGGATCGCGGGCATCATGGCGGCGAAGCGGACGAGCGACTTCATTCCCCTTTGCCACCCGCTGCCGCTCGAGTCGGTCGAGATCGACGTATCCGGCGACACCGCAGAAACGATCCTGATCGAGGCTGCCGTCCGTGCCACGGCCCGGACCGGCGTCGAGATGGAAGCCCTCTGTGCCGCGTCCGCCGCGGCGCTTGCCATCTACGACATGACCAAATCGATCGACTGCGGCATGACGATCGAGCAGGTTCGGCTCGAATCGAAGACCGGCGGCACCCGCGGCGACTACTCCCGCTGAACCTGTTATTCGCGGCCGGCCTGCTTGGCCGCGTCAGGGCGTGCTGATTCGGCCAGGATAGGCTCGAGCTCGTCGACGAAGTCACGGACGTCCTTGAACTCGCGGTAGACGCTCGCGAAGCGGACGAAGGCCACCTGATCGAGCCGTCGCAGCAGATCCATGAGCCGCTCCCCGATGACCTCGCTGGGGACGTCCCCGTCGAGACCGCCGTAGAGCTCGGTCTCCAGCGCGGAGACGACGCCCTCGATGTCCTCCTCGCTGACGGGCCGCTTCCAACACGCCTTGGCGAGCCCACGCTTGATCTTGTCTCGATCGAACGGCTCCCGTTCACCGTCTTTCTTCACCACCGTCAAGAGCTGCCGCTCCACCCGTTCGTAGGTCGTGAACCGCTTCTTGCAGCCGAGGCACTCCCGCCTGCGCCGGATGATGTTTCCGTCGTCGCCCGCTCGGGAGTCGATCACGCGGTCGTTGTCGACGCGGCAGAAGGGACATCGCATGGTGCGAACTCCGTTTCGTCTACTCGGGGCGGGCTTCGGGGCGAGTCGCTCCCCCACGGGCGAGCTTCCAATCCCGCCGCTGTCGCGAGCTGGCAATGTTCATCGCCTTGCGATACTTCGTGACCGTGCGCCTGGCGACGGTGATGCCCTGCTTCGATAGCTGTTCGACGAGCTCATCGTCACTGTAGGGGTCGTCCTTCGGCTCCGCATCGATGATCTCCTGCAGCTTGAGCCGGACGGCGTCCCAGGCGACCTCGTCGCCATCGGCGCTCACCGTGCCCCCGACGAAAAACCGGCGGAGCGGCTGGAGGCCCCGGGGCGTCTGGATCCACTTGTCATCGACGGCGCGGCTGACGGTCGTCACGTGCATTCCAATGCGGTCGGCGATCTGCTGCATCTTCAAGGGCTCGATCGCCTCCGGCCCCTCCGCCAAGAACCGGGTCTGGTGATCGACGATCGCCTGCGCCGTCTTCAGGAGCGTGCTGCGACGCTGTTCGATCGATTCGATGAGCCACTGTGCCGCGTTGATCTTCCGCTTGATGTACTCCCGCGTGGCGGGATCGGTATCGGGAGAGGAGAGCAGCTCGCGGTAGTAGGGGCTGATACGGAGGTTCGGCAGGTCGACGTCGTCGAGTCGCACCTTCCAGGTGCCGTCGGCGGCCGGCTCGACGAAGGCGTCGGGCTTGACCACCGGCACGAACGACGTCGTGTACACGGCCCCGGGCTTCGGCTGGAGCGAGTGGAGCTGCTCCCGCAGCTCCTCGATCTGTTCGAGGGTGAACCCGGTCTTCCGCTCGATGAGCGGCAGCCGGTTCGCAGCGAGGTCCTCGAGGTGGTCGCTGATGAGCCGGCGCAGCTTGGGGCCGTCCGGGGTGTCGGGCCGCACCTGCAAAAGCAGGCACTCTCGGAGGTCCTTTGCCCCGACTCCCGCCGGCTCCATGCTCTGCACGATCGAAATCGCCTTCCGCAGCGATTCGAGCTGGTTCACAGGGCCGTCCGGATCGACGAGTTCCTCGAGCGGCATCGGCAGGTAGCCGTTGGCATCGAGGTTGTAGATGATCTTGTCGGCGGCCTGCCGCTCCGCCTCGGTGAGGTCGTAGAGCGACAGCTGGTCGTGCAGGTGATTGGAGAGCGTCTCCGGCCGCTCCTGCATGTTGGCCATCTCGTCGAGGTACCGGTCGGACGACTCCTCGATCCGCGAAGCGGACGGCCTGAATCGATCCTCGTCGGTGTCGGGATACTCGGAGGACCAGTCATACGACCGCTCGAAGTCGGCCTGGTTCGCGTGCTCCTGATCGACCACGAGCGGCTTCTCGTCGGGGCCGATCGATGAGACGACCTGCGGCTCGCCGGCAGCCGCGGCCTCCTGCCCCTCAGGCTCCTCGACCTCGAGCGTTTCGTTGTTCTGGATCTCCTGCTCGATCCGCTCCTCGAGGGCCATGAGCGGCAGCTGCAGAATCTCCATCGACTGGATCATGCGCGGCGCAAGCAGCTGCTTCTGCGCCATCCGCATTTCCTGCCCGAAAGACATCCGCATCGCTGGGTTCCAACCTGCTTCGAGAGTCGTTCCAACGGCCGACTGGCCGGACCATCGAAGTCTATCACAGGCCGCCGGGAAGGGCCCGTTTCCTGCTCGCCCTCACACTCCGAACATTCCTATCGCCGTAGCGCGGATCTCGTCGCTTCCGCTGCGGGCGTCCTGCCGTCTCCTGCGGCGTGCAGGCTTCCCATCAGAGCCTGCGGCGGCCCGACAGGGCGTCGGCGATCATGTCGCGGTTGGCCTGTTCGAACGAACTGCCGGCCGTGAGGCCCCGCGCAAGACGCGTAATCTCGACCGGCATCCCGCGGAGCGCCTCCGCCACGGCGAGCGCCGTGGCATCCCCTTCGACGTTCGGGCTCGTCGCGAGAATCACCTCCCGGAACCCTCCCTGCTTCACCCGCCCCCCCAGCTGCCGCATCGTGAGCTTCTCAAGCCCGATCCCGTCGAGCGGGGCGAGCCTACCCTGGAGCACGTGGTAGAGGCCTCGGTAGGTGCCCGTCTCCTCAAGGGCGAGCAGATCCCGCACCTGCTCCACGACGCACAGCACGCCGCGATCGCGTCTCGGATCGCGGCAAATGCCGCACTCCTCCTCTTCGCAGAGGTTGAAGCACGATCGGCAGGGATGGAGCTTGTCCTTGACACCTCGGACGGCATCGGCCAAGGCGTAGGCCTCCTCGGCCGGCAGCCTCAGCACATGGTAGGCGAGCCGCTCGGCGGACTTCCGGCCGATGCCCGGAAGGCGGGCGAACTGATCGATGAGCCGCGGAATCGCGGCCTTCTGCTCTGCCATCACACTGCTCCTCCGACGTTCCAGAGGCAGTGTAACAGCCCCGCTCGAAAGCCGGGCTTTTCCGGCTATCCGACGACTAGCAGGCCGTGGAAAAGCGTCCTGCTGGGTCTCGTGGAGGAGACCCCGGGAGCGCAGCTCCCGTACAAAACGAAGTTTTGCAACTGGAAAAAGTTCATGGATGGACTTTTTCCACAGTCAGCTAGGCCGGCGCCGGGTCGCCGTCGTCGGAAACCGGCGCCGCGGGCTCGACCCGCCGGACGGTGGCGTCGAAGAGCGTGCGTGCATGGGCCACGAGCGGGTGGTCCATCGCTTCGCGAATCAACGCCGACTGGGAGAACTGCGTCCGCGGCTTTCGCTCGACCGGTGCCGATTCGACCGGATCGGCCACCGGGGCGAGCCGGTAACGCACCTGCCTCCCGACGATGCCGCGGAGGGCCTCACCGATCCCGGAGGCCACTTCGGGCCGCGCGAGGAAGGAATGGGCCGCGGCGGCGGAAGCGGGGATCGCGACCTCGAGCTCGTCTTCGTTCCACCGCACGACGGTGGCCGTGGCGGCGAAGTCGCCGGCGAGTCCGCCGAGCGCCGCGGTGGCGGCCCGCCACGCCTCGACCGGATCGTTGGTGACGACCACCGGCTGCGACGGCGCGGGATCGACAGGCCCGGAGGCCGTCGGGCCCACATCCACGGCCGGATTCCGCGCCGGCTCGACGACCACCGGGGCCGTCGCTGGCTCGCTAGCGGCGGCGGCCGGGATCAGAGGATTCTTTTTTTTTTGCTCCCGCGGCGGCTCGAGAGCCGCGGCCGCGGCGACCCGCTCCACCGCCACCGCGATCGCATCGAGATCCTCGAGCCGCGACAGCCTCACGACCGCCATTTCGGCGATCGCCGTGCCGTGCAGGCTCGAACGCATCCGCGATAGCGCGTGGTCGAGAATCTGGAGCATCGCCAGGATCGTCTCGGTGCCGAGCGAGCGGCCGAGCTTCGCGAGATCGACGCCGCCGGGATGTCCCTGCCGCAGCAGTCGGCCCTCGACGCCGACGCTGGCGAGAAGGCTGTCGCGAAACGCCGCGAGCACCTGCTCGAGCACGCCTCCCGGATCGGCGCCGGAGGCGATCGCCTCGTCGAGCGCGGCGATCCCCGCCGCCGGATCGCGTGAGGCGATCGCGGCGACGAGCCGGCCGATGCTCTCATCGCGGCCGGTGCCGAGGATGCCGTGCACCTGGGCGACGGTGATCGTGGGCGAGCCCCCCGTTGCGGCGTCCGGAGGGACCGCGCACCCGAGCAGTTGCTCGAGAAGCGACTGACTGTCGCGCATGCTGCCCGCGGCCCGCCTGGCGATGAGCCGGAGCGCCCCGTCCTCGACGGCGACCCGCTCCGCCTCGGCGATCTGCGACAACCGCCGCTCGATCGCGTCGTCATCCACCGTGAGGAAGTCGAACCGCTGACACCGCGAGAGGATCGTGATCGGCAGCTTTTCCGGCTCGGTCGTGCAGAGCACGAACTTGACGTGCGTCGGCGGCTCCTCGAGCGTCTTCAAGAGCGCGTTGAAGGCCTCGCGGGTGAGCATGTGGACCTCGTCCACGATGTAGATCTTGAAGCGGCCCCGCGCCGGCCGCACGGCGACGTTCTGCCGCAGCTGCCGAATCTCGTCGATGCCGCGGTTGCTCGCCGCGTCGATCTCGATCACGTCGACGTCCTGGCCCGCGGAGATCGCGTGACAGACGTCGCAGGCATTGCATGGCTCCGCCGCAGGTCCCCGCTCGCATTCGAGCGCCTTCGCGAAGATCCTCGCCGCGCTCGTCTTCCCGACGCCGCGGGCGCCGGTGAAGAGATACGCATGCCCGACGCGGCCCGCGGCGATGGCGCCGGAGAGCCCGCGGGCCACGTGCTCCTGACCGACGAGTTCGTCGAACCGCTGCGGCCGATACCGCCTCGCCACGACGCGATACGCCTCGGCTGCCGCCCCCTGCCCGACCGTTGCGGTCCGTTCGGAGTCGGAGCGATCGGCATCAGGCGGGGTTTGTGGGGCGGTCATCCGTGGGACACCCGGGGCACGTGACGAAGACTCGCGGCTGGAGCGCCATGATGAACGGCCGCCGATGAGAGGCCCACCGCACAAAGGGACGCCTGCTTATGGCTGCTGCGGTTAAGCCCTGACCAGATTCACAGATCCCCATCGCAGGGGCCTCTCATCGGCGACCGGCCAGGGCCGCCCGGAGGCGACCGCGGAGCCCGGCGGCTCTCCGGGAGTTGTACGCCCGACGGGAACCGCGGTCAAAGGCCCGCGGTGCTACGCGCCGTTTCGGGGGCCTTGCTACATTCCGTCAACCATGCCATCGCCGATGATGCAGCAGTTCGAAGCGGCCAAGGCCCGTTGCCCGGGAGCGCTCGTGCTCTTCCGCATGGGAGACTTCTACGAGCTTTTCGGCGACGACGCCCGCGAGGCGGCGGAACTGCTCGACCTGACTCTCACCAGCCGCGACAAGGGCCCCGACGCGCTGCCGATGGCCGGCTTCCCATTCCACCAGCTCGACAACCAGCTCGTGAAGCTCGTCGCCGCCGGACGGCACGTGGCCATCTGCGAGCAGATCGACGACCCGAAGACGACCAAGGGGCTGCTGCGGCGAGAGGTGACGCGGATCATCACGCCGGGGCTTGCCGCCGACGAGGCGCTGCTCGAACCGCAACGGATGAACTTCCTCGTAGCGGTGCGACCGGCTCGGCAGCCCATGCAGGCCGCCGTGCGGTCCGCGGCGGTCAAGCACGCCGATTCCGCGGGCATCGCCTGGATCGACGTCGCCGCCGGACGGATGGAGGCGGCCACGGTCGATGGACCCGATCCTGCCGGGCAGATCGCCGAGTTTCTCATGCGGCTCGATCCCGCCGAGTGCCTCTGCGCCGAGAGCGACCGGACGGCGGTCGCCGAGCTGGTGCGGGCCTCGGGCTGCCGCGCCGCGGTGACCGCGCGGCCCGACTGGTGGTTCTCCGATCGCGACTCGCAGGAGGCGCTCGGCCGGGCGATCCAGGGAACATCGACCGAGGGACTCGGCTTCGAGCTCCCCCGAGACCTGCCGGCGCTCGCAGCGGCCGGTGGCGTCGTGCTCTACCTCGAGGAGAACGAGCCCGCGGCGGTGTCGCGGCTCGGCTCGTTCCACCCGTGGAGGTCGAGCCACGCGATGGAGATCGACGAATCGACCCGCCGCGGACTCGAGCTGCTCCGCACCTCCGGCGAGGGACGCCGAGATGGGTCGCTCCTGGGCGTCCTCGACCGGACGCGATCGCCGATGGGCGCGAGATTGCTTTCCCGCTGGATCATCGCGCCTCTGGTGGACGCCGCCCGGATCGTCGACCGGCTCGACGCGGTGGGGGCGTTCGTGCGGCAGCCCGCCGTCGCCGAGTCGCTTGCGGCGGCGCTCGCCGGCATCGGTGACATGGAGCGGATCACCGGCCGCATCGTGTCGGGCCGGGCCGGCCCCCGCGATCTCGAGCGGATCGGCAGGGTCACCGCCAGCCTCCCGCAGATCCTCGATCTGCTCGCGCCGCAGCGACTGCGCGACGACGACGCGGGGCTCCTGGCCTCGCTTCGGCAACGGCTCGATCCCTGCCGCGACATCGCGGAGCGGATCGACGCGATGCTCGACGGCTCACTCCGCGGAGGAACGGGCTGCCCGCCTCACACCCGCGAGGGAGGATACGTCCGGGCGGGCTTCGACCCACGGCTCGACGAACTGCGGGAGATGGCCAGCGGCGGCAAGGAGTGGATCGCCCGCTACCAGGCGGAGCAGATCGAGCGGACCGGCATCGCGTCGCTCAAGGTCGGGTTCAACCGCGTGTTCGGGTTCTTCCTCGAGGTCGGCCGCGCCCACGCCGATCGGGTGCCTCCCGACTACGTCCGGAAGCAGACGGTGAAGAACGCCGAGCGGTACACGACGAGCGAACTCGAGGAGCGGCAGCGGCAGGTGCTCGGCAGCGAAGAGGAGGCGGTCCGCCGCGAGGCGGAGCTCTTCGAGGGGCTCCGATCGTTCGTCGCCGCAGAGCACAAGCGGCTCGACCGCGTCGCGGACGTGCTCGCCACGCTCGACGTGCTCGTTTCGCTCGCGGAGGTCGCGAGGAGCCGCGGGTGGTGCCGGCCGGAGATCACCGAGCGGAAGGAGCTCTTGCTCGAGGACGGCCGCCACCCGGTGCTCGAGGAGCTCCTGCCCGCGGGGCAGCTCGTCCCCAACGATCTCGAACTTGCCGCCGACACCCCCGATTCGCCGCAACTGCTGCTCGTGACCGGGCCCAACATGGGAGGCAAGAGCACGTTCATCCGGCAGGCGGCGATCGCGGCCGTGATGGCCCAGGCGGGCAGCTGGGTGCCGGCGAAGCGGGCGCGGATCGGCATCGTGGACAGGCTCTTCGCCCGGATCGGGGCCGGCGACGATCTCGCCCGCGGCTCGAGCACGTTCCTCGTCGAGATGTCGCAGGCCGCGCGGATCCTCAACCGGGCCACGTCGCGAAGCCTCGTGATCCTCGACGAGGTCGGCCGGGGCACGAGCACCTTCGACGGTCTCGCGATCGCCCAGGCCGTCGTCGAGCACATCCACGACAACCTCGGCTGCCGCACGCTCTTCGCGACGCACTACCTGCAGCTTGCGGCGCTCGAGCGGCTGCCGGGCGTGCGAAACGTGCAGGTGCTCGTCGAGCGGCATGGCGACTCGCTCGTCTTCCTCCACCGCGTGGCGACGGGCGCCGCCGACCGCAGTTGGGGCATCCATGTCGCAAAGCTCGCCGGCGTCCCTCCCGCGGTCATCGACCGCGCGACCGGCCTGCTCGCGAGCTTCGAGGCCGATCCGCCGCCGCGGCCTGCCGCGCGGAAGCCGAAGCCGCAGCCGACCTCCGACGACGACCAGCTGCCGCTGTTCTCGCCGTGACTCATGGCCGGGTCGGAGCTGACCGTGCCACGTCTCCGGACGTTCGCTGCGGTCCTCCGGACCTCCGCTCACTCGGACCTGACTGGCGCTCCGCCGACCAATCCGCCTGCGACGAATCGGTGCCCTGGCTCCGCTGGTCAGCTACGCCGGCGACATGGAACGGTCAGCCCCGACCCTTGCGACCTCCAGATATCCAGACAGATATCAGCCCGCGCACGCGTTCATTGTGTCGCGGGGCGTTCCCGCCGCGACGACCTCGGGCTTCGGCCGGATCGTGGCGACGACCTGCTCGTCGGGCTCGAGCGTCACGGCCACCCGCTTGTAGGCGGGCGTGCGGGAGAGCGGGTCGGCCGCCTTCGGCACGAGGACGTTGCTCTCGGGATAGTACATCGCGACATTGCCCGGTCGGATCTGGTCGAATTCCGAGACGATCTGCCCTCGCATCTCGCCGGCCGAGCTTTTGATCCGGCACTGCCCCCCGCTCTGCAGCCCCAGCCTGCGAATGTCGTCGGGATGGATGAGCACGACGTCGCGGCGGGTCTGGTTGCGGTAGAGATCCTCCTCCTCGTAGACGACCGTGTTGAACTGCCCCTCGCTGCGGATCGTCATCAGCTGGATCCCGTCCGGCGGGTCGGGCAGGTCGTGCGTGAAGAGGGTCGCCTTGCCGTCCTCGGTCGGGAAGGTCGGCGAGTCGATCGCGCGGCCGGGAATCGAGAACTCCGTCTTCGTGCGGTCGATCTCGGCCACCTGCTCCATGCCGGGCACGATCCTCGCGATCGCCTTGCGGATCGTGGAGGTGTGGGCCATCTCGCGCCAGTCGATCGCGTCCCCATCACTCCCGTTCGTCGTCGTCCCCTTCGTGGTTTGGCCGAGCACCCGGCAAGCCATGTCGGCGATGATCTCGACCTCGCTCCGAGGCCCCACGTGCCGCGGGGTTCCGCCGTCGGAGAGCCGCACGTAGCTGAACATGCTCTCCTGCGTCGAGGGCTCCGGCTCCTCGTCGCGGGCGAGCACGGGGAGGATGATCGTCTCCTCGGCCCCGAGGCCGCTCGCGTGGCCCGTGTTGAGCGACGTGCTCATATAGACGACCGTGTCCACCTTCGAGAGCGACCGCTTCGCATACGTCGCGTCGGGGCTCGCGCCGTAGAGGTTGCCGCCGAGGCAGAGGGCGAACCGCATCTCGTCGCGGTCGGCCGCGTCGAGGCATTCGAGCGTGTCGTAGCCCTTCGTCGTCGGAAGCTTCACGCCGTATTCCTGCTCGAGCCGCTGGAAGATCGCCTTCTTGAGCGTGGGGGTGACGCCGACCGTGCCCATGCCCTGGATGTTGGAGTGGCCACGGATCGGCTGGAGCCCCGCCCCGGGCCGGCCCACCATCCGTCGCATGAGCGCACAGGCCGCGATCGCCTGCACGGTCGCCGCGCCGTGGAGCTGGTGGGTGACGCCCATCGTCCAGGCGAAGATCACCCGCTTGCTGTCGGCGTACTGCCTGGCGACGTCGCAGATCTGCTCGTGCGACACGCCCGACTTGTGCACGATCTCTTCCCAGGAGAGCGAGTCGAGCCGCGAAGCGAGCTCCGGCCAACCGTGGGCCCGCTCGCGGAGGAACGTCTCGTCCACGATTCCCGGCGTCTCGCGGTCGAGCTCCCGCAGCCGCTTCATGATGCCGTAGATGAACGCCATGTCGCCGCCGACGTGCGGCTGCACGTTCGTGCTCGCGATCTCCGCCCCGAAGAGGAGCGCCCAGGGATCGCTCGGCACCGAAAAATTCACCATGCCGGTCTCGATGATCGGGTTCACCACGATCACCCTTCCGCCACGGCGTCGGACCATCATGAGCGACCGCATCATCCGCGGGTGATTGCTCGCGGGGTTCCCGCCGAGCACGATCACGCAGTCGGCCCCCTCCATGTCGTCGAGCTTCACGGTGCCGGCGCCCGTGCCGAGCATGCTCGCGAGGCCGACGCCGCTCGCCTGATGGCAGTAGAAGCTGCAGTTGTTGACGTGGTTCGTGCCGTAGATCCGCGCGAAGAGCTGCAGGAGGAAGCCGGCCTCGTTGCTCGAGCGTCCGCTGAAGTACCAGAACGTCTCGTCGGGCCGCGTGGCCGCGAGCTTTTTCGCGATCCGGCCCATCGCGTCATCCCAGGAGATCGGCCGGTAGTGCTGCGAGCCCTTTTCGAGCACGACGGGCTGCACGAGCCGGCCCGAGTGCTCCATCTGATAGGGCGTGAAGGCCTGCAGCTGCGGGATGGAGTAGGTCTCGAAGAACTCCGGCTTCACGGCCCCCTGCATGTCGGCGACCATCGCCTGGAACGACTTCTTGCAGACCTCCGGGAAGTGGCCGGCCTCGTTGACCATGCCCCCCTTCTGCCCGCCCATGCCGAGGGCGCAGGTCTTGCAGGCGTTCTTCGACCGCATCGCCTTCCAAAACTTCCACAGGCCGCCCGCCTGCCGCGACTTCTTGAGCGTGTAGAGGACCGCGCGAAAGCCCCCGCCCGTCGTCACCCTGCCGAAAAACCTTCCCATGTGCTCCCCGGCTTTGCCGCTCGCCCCCGACTTCCGTTCACCCGATGCTTACCGTGACCGTCTTCGTTTCGAGGTAGGCGTCGAGGCCCCGCTCCCCGAGTTCGCGGCCGAACCCCGACCGCTTGTAGCCGCCGAACGGCGCCGCGGCGTCGAAGACGTCGTAGCAGTTCACCCACACCGTGCCGGCCCGCAGCCGGTGGGCCACGTGGTGGGCGAGCTTCACGTCCCGGGTCCAGACCGCGGCCGCGAGGCCGAAGTCGGTGGCGTTCGCCCGCCGCACGAGTTCGTCGACGTCCGAGAACGAGAGCACCGACAGCACGGGACCGAAGATCTCCTCCCGCGCGATCGCCATCTCGTCGGTGACGCCGGTGAAGACCGTCGGCTCGATGAAGAATCCCTTCGAGCCGACCCGCGAGCCGCCGGTGGCGCAGGTCGCCCCCTGCGTTCGCCCGAGGTCGATGTAGCCCATGATCTTGTCGAACTGTGCCCGGTCGACCTGCGGCCCCTGGTCGGTCGCGGGATCGAACGGATCGCCCACCTTCCGCCCGCGGCTCATCTCTACGACGCGTTCGACGAACGCCCCGTGGATCGATTCATGGACGAAGAGCCGCGATCCCGCGCAGCAGCACTGCCCCTGATTGAGGTGGATGCCGACGTGGGCGCCGATCGCCGCCGCGTCGAGGTCGGCGTCGGGGAAGACGATGTTGGGGCTCTTGCCGCCGAGCTCGAAGGTGAGCCGCTTGAGCGTGTCGGCCGCCTGCCGCATGATCACCTGCGCGGTTTCGCCGGAGCCGGTGAAGGCGACCTTGTCGATGCCGGGATGCCTCACGATCGCCGCGCCCGCGGTCGGCCCAAAGCCCGGCACGACGTTGATCACGCCATCGGGGATGCCGGCCTTCTGCGCGAGCCGCGCGAGCCGCAGGCAGGTCAGCGGCGTCTGTTCCGCGGGCTTCATCACCACCGTGCATCCCGCCGCGAGCGCCGGCCCCCACTTCCAGGCCGTCATGAGGATCGGGAAGTTCCAGGGAATGATCTGGCCCGCCACGCCCACCGGCTCGCGACGGGTGTAGGTGAAGTGCGGCCCGCGGACGGGGATCGTCTGGCCGTGGATCTTGTCAGCCCAGCCGGCGTAGTACCGCAGGCAGTCGAGGGCGAGCGGAAGGTCGCCGTGACGGGCGTCCTTGAACGGCTTGCCGTTGTCGAGCGACTCGAGGGCCGCAAGCTCGTCGATCTCCTCCTCGATGAGGTCACAGAGCTTCGCCATCAGTCGGCCGCGGTCGCGGGCATCCATCCGCGGCCAGGGCCCGTCGTCGAAGGCGGTGCGGGCGGCGCGAACGGCTGCATCGACGTCGGCAGCATCCCCCTCGGCGACCTGGGCGATCACCTCCTCGGTCGCCGGGTCGATCGTCGCGAACGTCTTCCCGGTCCGGGCGGGCAGCCATTGGCCGCCGATGAAACACTGGGTCTGCCGGACGTCGGGCCTGCGACGGATCACGGGAGACGCTGAGGCGGTCGGCATAGAGATTCAACTTTCATGGCAGAATCCGGCGGAGGGCAGTAGGAACGCCGAAAGGGCTTTCGTGCCCGGGGATCCGGCAGATTGTCTTCGCGATGGTAGCCCGTATATGATGATGGCTGCAAGAAGCGATTTGGTGCCGCACGGTGCGACACCGGGTTGGGAGTAAACGGGTGCCGCACGGTGCGTCACCAGGATCATGGCAGCGGCTCGGACGTCGCGGCCAGCTCGTAGCGAGGGCGAAGGCTTTCGCTGCCCCCCGTGAATCAAGGAGTTTCAACGATGCGGAGTTCTTCTGTTTTGGCGGCGTTTTTCGCTGTTCTCGCCACGGCCGGCACTGCATTCGCCGAGGTCACGAGCGGCCCGCAGGTGGGTGACAGCGTCGGCGCCTTCATGGTGACGAAGGTCACCGGCAACCCCGACGACAACATCAAAGACGGTCAGCACCTGTGTTATCGCTGCAAGACCGGCTCGAAGCCGGTCGTGATGGTCTTCGCCCGCTCGGCCGACGAGAAGCTCGCGAAGCTCCTCAAGAAGCTCGAGGAGGAGGTCGAGGAGCATCAGGCCGACAAGCTCATGGGTTTCGTCAACATGATCGGCTCCGACGCGGAGAGCCTGAAGAAGTCGACGGCCGAATTCGTCGCCAAGCATGGCATTAAGCGGATCGCCTTCGTCGTGCCCGACGACCTGCAGCACGGCCCGCCGGAGTTCAAGATCGCCCCCGACGCCGACGTCACGGTCGTCTGCTACAGGGGCGGGCAGGTCAAGGCGAACCACGCCTTCGCGAAGGGCGGCCTGTCGGACGAGAAGATCGCCGCGGTCGTCGAGGCGTCCTGCAAGCTCGTCGAGTAGCGAGCGGCGGTCGACGGACGAGTCAGTCAACGCGGGGCGGCCCGGGAATTCCTTCCGGGCCGCCTTCGTTTTCACAAGGGCCCGTGAGCGGCTATATTTCTTCCATCAAGGCAGCGTAGCTCAGTTGGTTAGAGCACCGGCTTCATAAGCCGGGTGTCGCCGGTTCAAGTCCGGCCGCTGCTACTCTTGAAAATCATCGCCGAGAGCGGGGAAAACGCTCACCGCTTCCGCGTGGAGCCATGCGGCCTTCGTCGGGCTGTTTTCGGTAATTACCGAAAACTCAATCCGGAGGTTGCACATGGTATCCGCGGCTGGCTCGAACGTCCGCGTTCCTTCCCTTGCCCCCTCGCCAGTTTCTGTACCAGTGCTCATGAGAGCCGGAGACACACCTCGCGACGCCGCCGGGACCGCCCCGGAGGCCGTATCGTCCAGCCCGGCAACGAAGGCCGCCGGGGTCATCCACTTGAGGCCGCCATGCGGCCGCCTGTGGTTGTAGTCCATCCGCCACTGGTCGAGAACGACACGGGCTTCAGGCAGGCTCAGGAACAGCTCTCGGTCCAGCAACTCATCCCGCAGCCTGCCGTTGAAGCTCTCCACGTAGCCATTCTCCCAAGGGCTCGCCTTCTGGATGTACAGCGTGCGGACACACGCCCTCGCCAGCCACTCCTGGATCTCCTTGGCAACGAACTCCGGCCCGTTGTCGCTCCGCAGATGCTCAGGCGCTCCCCGCACAGCGAACAGCTCCTTCGCGTCATGATCACGTCCCGGGCAGTGAACGACCTCGCCACCTCGATGGCAAGGCACTCCCGCGTGAACTCGTCGATCACAACGAGGATCCGTAGCTGCCTGCCGTCCTCCGTTCGCTCCGTCAGGAAGTCGTAGCTCCACATGTGGTTCCTGTGCGTCGCCCGGTGCCGGATACACCCATTGGCACTCGACCCTGGCAATCTCCGGCGTTTCCGCTGCTTCTGCGGCACCTGCATGTGCTCCTCCTTCCAGATCCGATGCACCCGCTTGAAGTTCACCTTCCAGCCTCCGAACGCTTCCGGGCCGGTCAGCACACGATGCGTGCGCTCGCTCCCATGCCTCGGGAACGTCTCCACGATCTTCCGCATCACCCCGAGCAACTCACGGTCGCCGTCTACCGTCCTGCGACGGTGACGCTGCGTGCCTCGGTTCTGGCCGAGTACCCGACAGACCCTTCTTTCCGAGACCTTTTCCTGCCCCAAGGCCCGCCGGACGGATTCCACCGTCCGGCGGCGACGCTCGGGGCACGTCAGTTTGGGCGGGCTGCCTCCTTGAGGATCAGCATGTCCAGGGCCTGGTCCGCCACCAGTTTCTTCAGCCTCGAGCTCTCCTTCTGGAGCTCCTGGAGCTGCTTCGCCATCTTCGGATCCATCCCGCCGCGACCACCGCTGTGCGGCGGTGCCCGGTCCGCCTTCATCAGAGAACCCTTTCAAGCCCCGGACGGGGTACGAGGATTCTCTCACAAGACCTGGCTCAGGATTTGGGGAGGACGTCAGTCG
>CAZPEM010000077.1:9942-15193 GCA_964585575.1 uncultured Chitinophagaceae bacterium | reverse complement strand
GAACTTGTATTTCTCTGGTTCTCGATAGCCCCATTTGAACGCGTGATAGCACATATGAGGGTAGACCCCTCTTTAGGCGGAAGTCAACTCCGCTCAAGGGCTTACGGCGCTTTCCGGAATGTGGTCGGCGATGTTTCTCCGGCATTCGTTCGTGTTAGTCGCGGGCCGCAAAGCCGGTCGGCCGGGCTTTGAATCAGCGGGCCGCCGCGGTTGAGGACATGGGCGTAGATCATCGTCGTGCGGACGTCGTTGTGACCAAGCAACTCCTGGACCGTGCGGATGTCATAGCCGGCCTCGAGGAGGTGGGTCGCGAACGAGTGGCGAAGCGTGTGACAGGTGGCCCGTTTCGGAATCTTCGACCGTCGGACGGCTTCGCGAACAGCCCTTTGTATCGTGCTCTCATGGACGTGGTGGCGGTAGTGACGGCCGTCCGCTCTGTCGAAGTAGTCCTTGGCCGCCGGGAACACCCATTGCCAGGACCATTCCGTCTCGAGAGACGGGTACTTCCGAGCGAGCGCCGTCGGAAGCCGCACGCGACCAGCCCCGCCAGACACGGCTGCTGCATGTTCTGCCCGCCAGCATGCGAGCGAGTCGGATAGCACCGTCACGAGACACTCCGGGAGCACGCCGATGCGGTCCTTGTTGCCCTTTGCTTCCCGGATCACGATCTGTCGGCGGGCGATGTCGAGGTCCTTGACTCGCAGGTGGAGCGCCTCCGCGAGCCGAAGGCCCGCGCCGTAGAGGAGAGTCGCAATCGTCGCAGCAGTGCCGTCGAGCGTTGTCAGCAAAACGGCGACTTCCTCTTGCGTGAGGACGGACGGCAACCTTTTTGGCCTCCGAGCCCGAACGACCTCGTCAAGCTTCTCCAGCGGCGCGTGGAGCACCGAATCGTAGAGGAACAAGATCGCCGCGAGCGCCTGGTTCTGCGTCGATGCGGCGACGTGTCGTTCGACCGCCAAACTCGTCAGAAAGTCGTTGACGGCAGGCTCGCGAAGGGTGGAAGGATGACGCTTGCCGTGAAACAGGATGTATTGACGAATCCACGAAACGTACGCTCGTTCGGTGCTCCGGGCGAGATGCACGGCCCGGGCAGCCATCCGCACGCGGTCGAGGAGCTTCGGGCCGCGGGGGCCATGACCGCCATGATCTCTATGCGACAGGCTTTCGGCGGCTGCGAACGGGCGGTCGATGGATTGATTTGAATGCTGGTATGACCTCACTGCGACGCTCCTCATGTGTACGTAAATACACCATGAGCCTAGCGGCTGTCGCGGGCGTCTGCACGAGCGGCTGGGCCAGCGGACGGCTTACGCACCGCGTTTGCCGGCCTTCGCCCCGCGGCGGCCCTTCTTGGGCGGGCCCGCGGCGGCCCGCGCCGCGAGCAGGGCGAGGGCCGCTTCCAGCGTGATCGATTCGGGATCGGCGTCCTTCGGGAGCGAGGCGTTGGTCTGGCCGTCGGCCACGTACGGGCCGTAACGGCCGCTCCGAAGATCGACCGGCTTGCCCGTCACCGGTGAGGTGCCGAGCGACTTCAGCGGCGTGGCGGAGAACGACCTCTTGCCGCGGAGCTTCGGCTGGGCGAGAAGCGTCACGGCCTCGTCGAGCGTGATCGCGAGCGGTGAAAGATCGGCCGGCAGCGAACGCGACTCGCTGGCACAGGTGACGTAGGGGCCGAACTTGCCGTTGTGGGCCTTGATCTCCTCGCCACTGTCGGGATGCGAGCCGACGACGCGGGGGAGCGACAGGAGCCCGAGGGCCGTCTCGAGATCGATCGAGTCGAGCGTCATGTTCTTCAGCAGCGAGGCACACTTCGGCTTCTCCCCCTCCTCGGGCATGCCAAGCTGCACGTAGGGGCCGAAGCGTCCGTTCTTCTTGAACACCGGCTTGCCGGTGGCAGGGTCCGTGCCGAGCGGCTCCTCGGCCCGGCTGGCATCCGCGAGCAACGACTCGCACTTCTCGTAGCTGAGTTCGTCGGGGGCGAGTTTGTCTTCCGGCGGCAGCGAGGCCCGCTTGCCATCCTGCTCGATAAAAGGGCCGAACTTGCCGACCCGCACGGTGATGCCGGGCCTGCCGGGCGTGGCGGACGGGATCGGGATGCTGCTGGCGGTGCGGGCGTCGATCTGGTCGGCAGACTCGGCGAGTTGGTCTTTCAGGCCCGGGCGCCCGTTCCCGAAATAAAACTTCCTCAGGTAGTCGGTCTTCACCCCCTCGCCGCGGCTGATCGCGTCGAGATCCTCCTCCATCTGGGCGGTGAACTGGTAGTCGATGAGTCCGCCGAGGTTCTCCTCGAGGAGCGTCGTCACCGCGAAGGCGACCCAGGTGGGCACGAGGGCGTTGCCACGTTTGCGGCAGTATTCCCGCCGTTGGATCGTGTCGATCGTCGCGGCGTAGGTGCTCGGCCGGCCGATTCCCTTTTCCTCGAGGGCTTTGGTCAGGGTGGCTTCCGTGTAGCGAGCCGGGGGCTGCGTGGTGTGCGAGGCAGCCTCAAGCCGCCGGCAGTCCACGCGGCGGCCGACCGCCGCCGGAGGAAGGATCGTCTCCTTGTCGGCGAGTTCTGCCTGCGGGTCGTCGGATCCCTCGACGTAGGCCCGAAGGAATCCCGGGAACTCGATCGTCTTGCCGCTCGCGGAGAAGGTCGCGACCTCTCCCGTGTTGCCGCCGCTCTCCAGGAGCATCGTCGTCTGCTGGCCGCGAGCGTCGGCCATCTGGCAGGCGATCGTCCGCTTCCAGATCAGCTCGTAGAGCCGCAGGGCGTCGAAGTCGAGGTTGTTTCGAAGCGACTCCGGCGTCGGCATGTCGAAGCCGGCCGGTCGGATCGCCTCGTGGGCCTCCTGGGCGTTGGCGACCTTCGTCTGGTAGATCCTCGGCTGCGTCGGCAGATGATCTCCGCCGTACATCCGCTCGACCGTCCTGCGGACGGCGGCGATCGCCTCGTTTGCGAGGTTCGTCGAGTCGGTTCGCATGTAGGTGATGTGGCCGTTCTCGTAGAGGCTTTGCGCGATCTGCATCGTGCGGCGGGCCGTGAAGCCGTATTTGCGGTTGGCCTCCTGCTGGAGCGAACTCGTCGTGAACGGCGGACTCGGCCGCTGGGTGAAGGGGCGGTCCTCCCGCGAGGCGACCGTGAAGACGGCCCCCGCGAGCCGGTCGGTGAGCTCCTTGGCCTCCTGCTCGCCGAGCAGGATCACCTTTTCGCCGTCCTTCAGCCGTCCCGTGCCCGCGTCAAAATTCGATCCCTTGGCGATCGGGCGACCACCGATGGCCGTGAGCTTCGCCTCGAAGCTTCCGGTCTCAGCCGCGAACGTTCCGGTGAGATCCCACCACGTCCCGCTGCGAAACGCCATCCGCTGCCGCTCCCGGTCGACGAGAAGCCGGACGGCGACGCTCTGCACGCGGCCGGCCGAGAGTTTGGGGCCGACCTTCTTCCAAAGAAGCGGAGAAACCTCATAGCCGTAGAGCCGGTCGACGATCCGGCGGGTTTCCTGGGCCTCGACGAGGGCGGTATCGATCGACCGCGGGTTGTCGAGCGAGGCCTGGATCGCCTGCTTGGTGATCTCGTGGAAGACGAGCCGGTGGACGGCGACCCGCGGCTTGAGCACCTCCGTCAGGTGCCAGCTGATCGCCTCTCCTTCGCGGTCCTCGTCCGTCGCGAGGTAGAGGGCGCTCGCCCCGGCGAGCAGTTCCTTGAGCTTCGCCACCTGTTTCTTCTTGTCGGGCGAAACGACGTAGAGCGGCTCGAAGTCGTTCTCGACGTTCACGCCGAGCTTGGCCCAGGGCTCCTTCTTCAGGTCCTTCGGGATTTCGTCGGCCTTGTGGGGAAGGTCGCGAATGTGGCCGACACTCGCCTCCACGTTGTAGCCGCTGCCGAGGAATCCCCGGATCGTCCGGGCCTTCGCCGGCGACTCGACGATCACGAGCGGCTTCCCGCCTCCTGCCTTCGATTTCGACGCGGATTTTTCGGCTGCCTCCGCCTTCGCTTCGGTCGAGGGCTTCCTCTTTGGTGAGGCGGCCTTGGCCTTCGCAGCCTGTTTTGTGGGTTTCTTCGCCATGGTTTGATCCGCGGGTGTCCGATGGGATTGCAGCAAATCGAGGTCGCGCTACAATCAGGCCCGCGAAACCCCGTTGGTCGCGGGCAAGAAGCTCTAAAGCGTTATCCTGCCAGGGTTTTCCTTGTCAAGTCTCGGCGGTTCGGCCGCAGGGGATGGGAGAGAGGCATGGCCGGTTCTTTCGACGTTTTTCGCAAATACCAGCGTTCGCTGCTCGTCGCGGTCGCCATCCTGGCGATGCTCGCGTTTTTCGTGCTGCCCCCCTTCCTCCAGATGGGGTCGAACGCTTCCTACGGGGACCCCGTCGTCGTGTCGTGGAAGGGGGGGGGGCTCCGTGAGAGCGAACTGGAACGGGCGGTCGCGATGCAGGCGGCCGTGAACCGTTTTCTCATGCAGAGCGCGGCGGCGGCCGGCCGGGATCCCTCGAGGCTTTCGCTCTTCCCTGAGAACGAGGAGGCGGTCGTGCGGACGCTCCTGCTGGCGGAGGAAGCCCGCGAAAACGGTGTGGTCGTGAGTGATCGGGCGGTCAACGACTACCTCTCGCAGTTGACGAACGACATGGTGAGGCCGGAGCAGCTCGACGGAATCATCGCGGGGCTTCGGATTGGGCCGATGGGAGTGTCACAGGCTGATCTCTTTTCCGCGCTGCGGACGGATCGAGCCGCATGGGCCTCGCTCATCATGGGCCAGGCGGCCTTCTCAGGTGATCCTCCCGGCTGGCGGTGGGAGGCTTTCCGTCGGCTCGAACAGTCGGCCGTCATCGAGATCGTTCCGATCGACGTGCGGGGGCTCGCTGAACAGGTGCCCGGTCCCTCCGAATCCGTTCTCCGGGCGTTCTTCGACCGCTTCAAGGAGCGGCTGCCGGAGCCCGAGAGCCGCGAGCCCGGCTTCCGTGAGCCGCATCGTGTCGGGGTGGAGTACCTCGTGGCGAACCGCAAGAAGGTCGAGGAGTCGGTGAAGGCCGAGGTGACCGACGAGGCGATCGCCGCCTACTACGAGAAGAACAAGGAGCGGATGTTCCGGGTGGCCAAGAAGGAAGAGCCCGGGAAGGAAGAATCCAAGAAAGAAGAGCCCGCGAAGGACGAGCCGACGACGCCCGAGGCGGCGAAAGCCGACAGGCCCCCGAAGGAGGGCGACCGGATTGAACGGGAGGCGAAGCGTGTGGATGCCGATGATGCGGCGAAGCCGGCTGCCGCGGCGGCCGCGGA
>CAZPEM010000077.1:0-9842 GCA_964585575.1 uncultured Chitinophagaceae bacterium | reverse complement strand
GCCGCGGAGAAGCCCGCCGCGGAGGGCGGCGCGAAATCGCCCTCGCCATCGTCCGAAGAATTCGAGCCGCTCGAGAAGGTGAAGGACCGGATCCGCGACGATCTCGTCCGCGAGCGGGCCGAGAAGAAAATCGACGCGATCTTCACGGCGGCCGCGGCGGACGTCACCGGCTACGCCGAGGACCTCGCCGTCTGGCGGGCCCGTGGCGACGGCAAGGCGGCGGAGCCTCGGCGTCCCGATCCGGAGGCGATCGCGAAGGTCCAGGGGCTCGAGAGCGGCACGACCGGGATGGTTTCGGTCCGCGATGCGGCGGAAATCGCCGGAATCGGCCGCAGCTTCGAGTTCACGCCCGACCCAGGCAGTCGGTTCGGCGTTCGCCAGCAGTCGTGGCTCGAGATGATGTTCGGAAGGAGCAGCCTCCTCCTCCGGCCCGCCACGAGCCGCGACATCGACGGCAATCGCTACCTCTCGTGGAAGATCGAGGACCGCCCCGAGTTCACGCCGGCGTTCGACGAGGCGAAGGCGAACGTCGAAAAGGCCTGGAGAATCGTCGAGGCGAGGGAGCTCGCGAGAAAGAAGGCGACCGAGATCGTGCGAAAGGCCGAGTCGGAGAAGGCGACGCTCGAGGCGGCCGTCGCCGGTCGCGACGACGTCAAGGCGACGCAGGTCGGACCGTTCACGTTCCTCACCCAGGGCGCCGCTCCGCTCGACGCGCCTGCCGTGCTCTCCAGCCCGAAGGGGCTCGATCTGCCGGGGGAGGCGTTCATGAAGGCGGTCTTCGCCCTCGAGCCGGGCGGCAACGCCGTCGTGTTCAACGAACCGGAGACGGTCTGCTACTGCGTGCGGCTCGTGTCGTACGAGCCGGCGGCCGACGAACTGCGGCAGCGGTTCCTCGACGACCGGGAGGACCAGTCGCGACTCGTCATGGTGTCGCAGCGACAGTACCAGCGACAGTTCGGCGAGTGGGTGGGGAGCCTCGACAAGAAATACGCCGTCGAGTGGAAGCGACCGCCCCGCGCCGCCCGCGGCGAGTGATGACACGGGGCTGCGTTCGGGCCGCCACGAACCCCGGCGTCAACGCCGCGGCTTCAGGACGATCGTCGCCAGCGGCGGGAGCGTGAGGACGAGATGGGCCGGCCGGCCGTGGTGGGCCACCTCGACAGCGCGGAGGCCGCCCGCGTTGCCGAGGTTCGAGCCGCCATAGAAGGTCGAATCGCTGTTGAAGATCTCGTCGTAGTCGCCCGCATGGGGCACGCCGAGGCGGTAGCCCTCCCGCGGCACGGGCGTGAAGTTCGAGCAGGCGACCAGGAAGTCAGCGGGGTCTTCGGACTTGCGGATGAACGCGAGCACGCTGTCCTGCCAATTGTGGCAGTCGATCCACTCGAAGCCTCGGCCGTCGAAGTCGAGCCGGTGCAGGGCCGGCTCGCGGCGGACGAGGCGGTTGAGGTCGGCGACGGCCCGCGAGAGCCCGCGGTGCGGATCGTATTGCAGAAGGTGCCAGTCGAGGCTCTCGTCGAAGTTCCATTCCTTCCACTGCCCGAATTCGCCTCCCATGAACAGCAGCTTCTTGCCGGGGTGGCACCACATGTAGGCGTAGAGCAGCCGCAGGTTCGCGAACTTCTGCCAGAGGTCCCCCGGCATCTGGTCGAGCAGCGATCGCTTGCCGTGCACGACCTCGTCGTGCGAGAGGGGCAAGACGAAGTTCTCGTGAAAGGCGTAGATGAGGCTGAAGGTGAGCTCGTCGTGGTGGTACTTTCTGTGGACCGGATCGTGCCGCATGTAGCGGAGCGTGTCGTTCATCCAGCCCATGTTCCACTTCAGGCTGAAGCCGAGCCCGCCGAGGTAGGTGGGCCGCGAGACGCCACCCCACGCCGTCGACTCCTCGGCGATCGTGAGCACGCCCGGATAGTTCGTGTGGACCTGGATGTTGAACTGCTTGACGAAATCGATCGCCTCGAGGTTTTCCCGGCCGCCGAAGCAATTGGGCTCCCACTGGCCTTCCTCGCGGCTGTAGTCGAGATAAAGCATCGAGGCCACCGCGTCCACCCGCAGCCCGTCGACGTGGTAACGATCGAGCCAGAAGAGCGCCGACGAGATCAGGTAGTTCGAAACCTCGTTGCGGCCGTAGTTGAAGATGAGCGTGCCCCAGTCGGGGTGTTCCCCCTTGCGGGGATCGTCGTGCTCGTAGAGCGCCGTCCCGTCGAACCGGCGAAGTCCATGCCCATCCCTGGGGAAATGCGCCGGCACCCAATCGATGATCACGCCGATCCCGGCCCGGTGGAACGCGTCGATGAGCGACATCAGCGCCTGGGGCGGGCCGAACCGGCTCGTGGCCGCGAAGAGTCCGATCGTCTGGTACCCCCAGCTCGCCGAGAGCGGATGCTCGGTCGGCGGGAGGAACTCGACGTGGGTGAAGCCCATTTCGACGCAGTAGGGCACGAGCTCCCGCTCCAGGTCCGCATAGGAGAGCCAGCGGTGCGGGTCGTCGCCGGGCCGCCGCCAGCTGCCGAGGTGGACCTCGTAGACGTTCAACGGCGATTGGAGCGAGTTGCGGTTGGCCCGCGTCGCCATCCACTCGTCGTCCCGCCAGCGGTAGGAACCGAGGTCGACGACGCACGAGGCGGTCCGGGGGGGCAGTTCGGCGGCGAAGCCATAGGGATCCGCCCGGTCACCGAAATGACCGCCCGCATCCTGCACGCGGTATTTGTACGCCTCGCCGGGGCCGATGCCCGGCACGAAAAGCTCCCACACGCCCGACGGAATTCGCTTATGCATCGGGTGGGTGCGGCCATCCCAGCCGTTGAAGCTGCCGACGACGCTCACGCTGCGGGCGTTCGGGGCCCAGACGGCGAAGTTCACGCCCAGGACGCCGTCGAGCGTCGCGGGCTGCGCCCCGAGTTTCTCGTAGCTTTTCCAGTGACGGCCTTCGCCAATGAGGTGGAGATCGAAGTCGCTCAGCATGGATCCGCAGGCGTAGGGGTCGTGGATGTCACGGCGGTTGCCGGATGCGTCGATGTAGCGAAGCAGATAGTCGCCTTCGCGCGGCCCGTCGGCCGCCGGCACGACCGTCTCGTAAAGGCCGGCGGCATGCGTTCGCCGCATCGGCTGGCTCTCGCTCCCCCCGATCCCACGGCGGACGAGCCAAACCTGCTTCGCCCGGGGAAGAAACGTGCGGATCCGGCGAACCCGTCGTCCAGTCGATGCGTCGACCTCGGGCGGCTGTGGACCGAGCAGCGTGGCCGGGCAGTCGCACCGTCCGGCGAGCAGTCGGCCGAGAGCCTGGGCGTCGATGTGCGGACTGGTGGGCATGCGTGAAAAGACCAGCAGAGCGACGCGGAACCATCCGTGCCTCTTCGACGTTGGATATCGGCAGCGGGCATCGGTGGATTCGACCGGGGGGGCGTGCGACCGACCTTCATGGTATCGTCCCCGGCCGGCCCGAGTCCTGTCGCACGTCTTGTGCGGACTGTAGGGACCACGAGTTGAAGGAGAGTCGATGCCAGACGAGGGAAGAGGCTACGGGAGATTCCAGCCGGTGCTCCGCAGGATCGACCTCCCCGGAGGCGTTATCGACGTCTGGCGACCGCCGGACATGGAGGCCCTCATCGACCTCGCGGAGTTCGACCGCGACGAGCGGATTCCCTATTGGGCCGACGTCTGGGAGTCGGCGCTCGTGCTGGCTGAGGATATCGCCGGCGTGGATGGCCGGGGACTCACGCTCCTGGAGCTCGGCTGCGGTCTCGGGCTGCCCTCGCTCGTGGCGGCTCGGCAGGGATTCCGGGTCGTCGCGAGCGACTACGAACTGGCGGCCCTGGAGGGGGTCGCCTACAACGCCGCCAAGAACCGTCTTCCGTCGCCCGAGGTGAGGGTCGTCGACTGGCGGGATCCCCCGGCGGATCTCGGTCGGTTCGACCGCGTGCTCGCCGCCGACGTGCTCTACGAGCGGCACCACCCAGCGGCGCTCGCGGCGGTGATCGATCGCTCGATCTCGAGCGGTGGAATCGCGCTCGTCGCCGACCCGGGCAGGGCGGCCGCCGCACATTTCCCCGACGCTTGCGAGCGGATCGGCCTTGCCGTGGAGAGAATGCCGGCCCGTCGGCCGCATGCCGCGACCGACGGACCCAGCATCGAAGTCTTCAAAGTCACGCGACCATCCTGACCTCCGGCACGACGCCGGTGATGGCGATGACGAACTCCTCGAAGATCTTCACGTCGAGGGCCGAGGCGCTTCCCGCCTCGGGGTGAAACTGGGTCCCGATGGCGACCCACGAGTCGTCGTTGCTCTCGATCGCCTCGATCACGCCGTCAGGCGCCCTCGCCGAAACCCGGAAACTCTCGGCGACGTCGTCGATCGCCATGTGGTGCATGCTGTTCACCCGCAGTTCGCCGTCGCCGTAAACCCGTTCCATCACGGTGCCGGCGACGACCTCGAGGCCGTGCCGGTGGGCAGGGTCGAGCGGGTCCTTGTGGGGGATCGCTTTCGGCAGATCCTCGGGGATGTGGAGGAAGAGCGTGCCCCCCTCGGTGATGTTCAGCAGCTGCATGCCGGCGCCGATGCCGAGCACTGGCATGTGGCGGGCGCAGACCTGTCGGGCGAGCATGCGGTCGAAGTCCTCGCGGCGGGCCTCCATCGGGCGGACGGCCGGATGCGGCATGTAGCCGTCGCGGCGGGGATCGAGGTCGGAGCCGCCGACGAGCACAACACCGTCGAGCATGTCGAGCAGCCGCGAGAGATCCTCCTCATCGGCGATCGGGGGCAGGATCACCGGGATGCCGCCCGAAGCGATGATGCCGTCGTAGTAGCCGGCGGCCACGAACGACAGTGCGTCGTGCTCCTTGCGGGTGGCTCGGTAATCCATGTTGATGCCGATCAGGGGCTTGGCGGCCATGCGTATCCTCCCGACACGTGGGTGTCATCATCTGACCCGGCGACGAGGAGGCCGAAAAAGCCCCCGGCGAGGATCCAGTCGGGCCGCCGCATGCCGTGGGCACCGCGAGAAAGCGGAGCGAGAATGAACGTTCGCCGGTGAGCCGCCTTTCAGCGAACCCGTCGAACCATCCAACCCTTCGGCCGCCATCCTTGACGACCCGCTTTTTCGCAAAGCCTCACGCCGGTCGGATGCCCTCCTGGCACCGGGTCGAAGCGGCCTCGATCGGCCGCCGCGAACCATTCCGTCGTTCGAGCTGGCCGAGAGAGTAGGGGGGCATTCGGCAAACGCAACCGGTTGCGCGGATTTTGTGGTCGGTGGCCGCCGCGACCACTAGATACGGTGCTAGCACCCGTTTTGAAAGCACTTGTGGTGCCACGGGTCGCGGTCCGGGGCGGCTAACGCATGGCTCGGAATGGCTCGTAGATGCGGAGCGTGACCAGCACTTCACTCGCGCTGAAGGCGGTGTTCACCTCGTCCCGGATGGTTCCCGTAGGCGTGGTCACGATGAGCTCGGCCTCGCCAGGGGCGATCTCGAAAAAGCGGTAGCCGACGTCCAGCTCCATCCGTTCCGAGAGCTTCCAGGTCAGGCCGCCGCCGGCCTGCCATGCGAATGACGTGATGCCCGTGCTTCCCGAGACCGTCGCCCCGGGAGACTGGCCCTCGAAGAAGTAGCGGTAGCCGCCGGCGCCGATGCCAGCGCCAAAGTATCCACCCAGACGGTCTCCGAAGTCGAGCTGCCGCCAGAGGTTGACCATGCCCGACCAGCCGTCGTCGGCTCCTTGCGTGAGTGATCCGACGAATGGGTCGAAGTCGGCAAACTGTATTTTTTCTCGCGAACGGCCCTCGAACTCGAGCCGCAAGCTGCCGCCCGGACGGTCGAACGACAGTCCGGCCGCGAAGCCGCCCGTGGCGAGAGGCTGGTTGCCGATCGCCGGAGAGCCCGGAGGGAGCTCCGGCTGGGTGATCGTGGCGAATGAGCCGCCGACGATGCTCGACAGGTAGAAAGTCGGCTGTCGCTCGACGCCGAGCGCCGCCTCGAGCGAATCACCGGCTGTCGCCGCGAGCGGCCAGAGCACCAGCAAGGTCAAGGCGACGAACCGCATTCGACGATCCCGGGAGACTCCAGCCAAAGACCTTCTTGGGAGTCATCGTCGTGGCCGTGATCCCGGATTCGCCCACCGTCCCCGCGTGCCAACAACCGCTGCGACCGCTGCGACCGCGATGGGAGAGGTCGGCCCGCCCTGTAACCGCCATCAGCGGGTCAACTGGTCCGTTCTCTTCTTGAACGAGGCGATCCTGGTGGCATTCGTCGTGAAGTACCAGGTGGCGCCGCCGTTGCCGACGAGCACGCGGGGTGTCGTGCCCGTTTTGCCGGGAGGATTCAGCACGACGGTCGTGCCGGTCTTCAGATGCCAGGGAGCCCGGACGTCCTGCAGCGTCGCGACACGAGCTTTGAAGGGCTGGCCACCCGCCTGCCAGACGCCCCGGAAATGATCCAAGGCGTCGTAGTTGGAGTCAAAGCGTGTGGTGCCGTCGATGATGATGTCATCACTCGTGCCGCCGGTGAGCGTGTTGAGGCCGGTGCCGCCGATGAGGATCGTGCGGCCAGCGCCTGCCTGCAGCAGGTTGTATCCGGACTGCCCGACGAGCACGCCGCCAGCCGCCGTTCCGTAGATGCGGTTGGAGCCGGCCGCACTGCCGATCGCGTTGTCGACCCGCTCGACCCGCCCGTCAACGAGCGAGACGACGCCGGAGCCGAGGTTGACGGTCATCGGCGTGGTCATCAGTGAGTAATCGAGCCAGTTCGGTCCGCCGCCCCCGTCCAGGCTGCCGGTCACGGAGGCGGCCGCGGAAACGAAGCGGAACACGTCCCGCTGGCTTCCGCCGCGGAGGTTTTGGGCGCGGTTCGACTCGAAATTGAAGCCAGCCACCGAGCCCTTGTTGGGCCCTTCGAGGAGCCAGATGTTGTTGGCGTTCGGGGCTCTGAAATTCGTAAAGTTCGAGCCGCTGAAGGGGGTGCCCGGGATCGCCTGCTCGAGCACGAGCGTGTCGGCACCGGAGCCCGCCTCGATCCGGTAGCTGACGGGAATGGCCGATGTGCCGACCGGATGGGCCTGGTTGACGGTGATGGTGTTGTTGCCATCACCCCCCTTGATCACGACGCTGGCGACCTGGCTTGCCCTGTTCGTGCCAGACAACACCCAGGAGACGGTCGCAGCGTTGCCAAGGCCGCTGAGCCGGCCGAACGTCTCCGAGCCGACGATCGCCGTGTCGAGCAGCGCGTTCCTGCCGATCGTGTCTCCCGAGTTGTCGAGCGTGATCGCGAGCCGGCCGCCGTCACTCCTCAGGATGAGCGGCCCGAGGATGCCGGTGAGTGTCTGGCCGGCGGTGGTCGCCCGGGGACGGACGGCCGCCGCGCGGTTGATTCCGCCAGCCGAAGATCCACCCAGGAGAACGGTCTCGCCGGCAGGCCCGCCGACAAGCGTCGTCGAACTGCCGGCGAGCGTGCTCGCGACGTTGAACGTGCCGGCGGCGCGGCTCCCCTCGATGAGGATCCCGTCACCAGCAGCGTTGTTGAAGCTCCCGCCTGTGGCGGCGTAGTCGATCCTTGCCGTACCACCGGAAAGGCCCGTGAGGCTCGCTGCGGTGAGTGTCACGGCCTCGGCATCGGTCGAGGCTGAATCGTCGATGATGAGGCGGTTGCCCGCTCCGCCGCGGGCGTCGATCACGAGGCGGCCGGCGATGCCACGGGTCAGGCCCCCCTCGGTGACCGTGAACGTGTCGTTGGAGACGCCGCCGAACACCGACGTCACCGAGGATTTCCCGGTCGAGGTGATGTCGAGTCGGGAGCCGCCCGACCCGAGGGAGAGATTGAGGGTCTCGACGCCCGCGTAGCCGATGCCTGCGGACGTGCCGAGGCCGGTGATGTCGGTCGCCGAGAGCACGCCAGCGTTTGCCGTCGGATCCCCCGAGTCATCAACGCGCAGGCTGTCGCCGCCGGCACCGGTGTCGAGCGTGAGCCGGGCTGCGATCGCGTTGATCGTCCCGCCGATGGCCGGTGCGAGGCTACCGATGTTGACCGTGTCGGCGTCGTTGCCTGTGCTGATGGTGGTGGTGCTGGCGATCGCGAGGATGTGAACCGTGTCGGTGCCGTCGTTGGTATTGACCGTGGTCGAGCCGGCCTTCGTGCCCGTGATCATGAACGAGTCGCCACCCGAGCCGAGGACAATTGTGACTGCCTCGACGCTGGTGTAGCCGATGCCGCTGGGGTCGCTGCCGGCGGCGGTCATGCCGAGGCCGGTGATGTCGGTGGCTGAGAGGTTGCCCACGTTGTCGGACGAGTCGGCCGCGTCGTCGACCGTGAGCGAGTCGGTTCCCATGCCCGCGTCGATCACGAGTCGGGCTGCGATCGTGTTCACGGAGCCGCCGGCCGACGGGGCGAGGCTGCCGACGTGGAGGGTGTCGTCGCCGCCGCCGGTGTTCACGGAGGTCGTGCCGCCAACGGCCCGGACATTCACGGTGTCGGCGTCGATGCCGGTGTTGATGGTCGTGGGGCCGCCGGTGCCGAGGACGTTGACCGTGTCGGTGCCGCCGTTGGTGTTGATGCTTGTCGCGCCGCCGGTGGATTCGATCGTGACAGTGTCGGCGTCGCCATTGGTGTTGACCGTGGTGGCGGCACCGGTGCCCTTGATGAGCACCGTGTCGGCGCCGAGGTTCGTGTTGACGGTCGTCGTGCCGGCAGTGGACACGATCGTGACGGTGTCGTCGCCGGCGTTCGTCGTGAGCGTGGTCGTCGCTCCGGTGGCGGTGCCTGCGATCGTGAAGGTGTCGCCGCCGCTACCGAGCTTGATGTCGAGGGTTTCGAGGTTGGCGTAGCCGATGCCACTGGGATCGCTGCCGGCGGCGATCATGCCGAGCCCGGTGAGGTCGGTGGCGGAGAGCGAGCCGGTATCACCAGCCGTGTCGGCCGTGTCGTCGATGGTCAGCGTGTCGGTGCCGGCACCGGCGTCGAGCGTGAGCCGGGCGGCGATCGCGTTGACGGTGCCGCCGGCGGCGGGGGTGAGGCTGCCGACGTTGACCGTGTCGTTGCCGTCGCCGACGTTGACCGTGGTGGCGGCGCCGATCGCCTGGATGTTGACCGTGTCGGCGTCCGTGCCGGTGGTGACCGTCGTGGCGGCGCCCGTGCCGGTGATGAGCACGGTGTCGCTGCCGGCGTTCGTGTTCACCGTCGTCGTGCCGCCGGTGGACTCGATCGTGATGGTGTCGTCGCCGACGTTCGTGGTGAGCGTGGTGGTCGCTCCGGTGGCGGTGCCCGCGATCGTGAACGTGTCGCCGCCGCTGCCGAGCTTGATGTCGAGGGTTTCGAGGTTCGTGTAGCCGATGCCGGCGGTCATCCCGAGGCCGGTGAGCTCGGTGGCGGTGAGGCTGCCGGTGTTCGCCGCCGTGTCGCCGGTCTCGTCGACAGTCAGCGTGTCGGTGCCGGCACCGGCGTCGAGCGAGAGCCGGGCGGTGATCGCGTTGACGGTGCCGCCGGCGGCCGGGGCCAGGCTGCCGATGTTGACCGTGTCGTTGTCGTCGCCGGCGTTCACGGTCGTGGCGGCGCCGATCGCCCGGACGTTCACCGTGTCGGCATCGTCGCCGGTGTTGACCGTCGTGGCGGCACCCGTGCTGGTGATGAGCACGGTGTCACTGCCGGCGTTCGTGTTCACCGTTGTCGTGCCGCCGGTGGACTGGACCGTGACGGTGTCGTCGCCGGCGTTCGTGGTGAGCGTGGTGGCCGCGGCGGCAGCGGTGCCCGCGATCGTGAAGGTGTCGCCGCCGCTGCCGAGCTTGATGTCGAGCGTTTCGAGGTTCGTGTAGCCGATGCCACTGGGATCGCTGCCGGCGGCGGTCATGCCGAGGCCGGTGAGC
>CAZPEM010000076.1:1206-15621 GCA_964585575.1 uncultured Chitinophagaceae bacterium | reverse complement strand
AGGCCGGCATGGGTTGCGTCGCGGAGCGTCTCCGGCGACCAGGCCCAGATGCGGGCCCGCACGAGCGCCGGCATGCTCGCCTGCCGCATCACCGACGCGAACGAATTTTCCACGAGCTTCGGAAACGGGAGCAGCTGCGATTCCTCGAGCACGAACTTCTTGCCGGGAGCGGATGCGGCGTAGCGGCGGTCGTAGACGCCATGGGCGATCCGAACATAGCGGTTGAAGACCTCCAGGTTGCCCTTCGCGAGCCCCTCGAAGATCGCCCTCCGGATCATGGCGTCGATGAACTGCCGCAGGTTCGAGACATCGATGGCCATCACCTCGGCGATCCGGATCGCGATGAACGACTCGAGCGTGTCGGCGTAGAGCGGGTCGTCGGCCCGTCTCGCCTTTTCCGCGAGTGACCGCAGCTCGAGGAAGTGACGCTCGGCATCGGCCCGGTCGCCGTAGAGGTATTCGAGGATCACCGCGAGATTGAGGAACGTCTCGTAGCCGTTGGCGAGATCGTCCTCTTCGGCCCGGCCGAATCCGCCCGCCGACACGCCCTCCTCCGACGTGATGAGGGCGACGGCCTCGGCCATCGATCGCTCGTAGGAAGCGACGAACCGCGGGTCGGGCAGCAGGTCGACACGGTCGGTGACCGGGTCGTAGTCCACGCGGCCGGTCTTCATCAGTTCTGCGAGCATGTGGAGGCGGCTGCGGATGATGAGAAGCTCGTTGGTGTCCTCCCGGCGCCCGGTTTCCCGGCCGATCTCGATGCCGCGTTCGGTCCAGTAGATGCCGTGCGATTCGGCGTGCCGCCAGTCGAGCGGGCCGTACCGCTCCATGAGGGCGAGCATCCTCTTCGGTTCCATCCGGTAGCGGTCCTCGAGGATTCGCCGCTGGAGATGGGGAACGAGGCTCTCGAAGAGCACCGCGGCTGACTCGGGGTCGGCCTTGATCGCCGCCAGGAGCTTCGCGCTGCCATCGGCCGGGAGCACGGCCTTGCCGAGGAGTTTCGCGTCGAGTGAGCTTGCGAGCATGAGCGCCCGGCCGAGCGTCCGCATGAAACTCTCGTCGGGTTTCGCGGCGTGGGCCGCGAGCAACTCGACGACCTTCCGCACGCCCGGCGACCGCCGCTCGAGCTCCTCGAGCGTCGCCGGCGCCTCGGCGATCCGGCGAACGAGCGCGAGCGACTGCTCGGTGGTCAGGCCGGTCGTCATGTTGCCGAGGAATTCCTGCATCTCCCGCGCGATCCGGGCCTTGAAATACCAGTGTTCCTTGTCGGACTTGCCCGCGATCTTGTGGTGGTAGATCCAGCCGAGCTCCATGTAGAGGTTGGGGGCCCGCGGGTTGAGCGGGATGCCGCGGTCCCGCAGGAGGCCGATGCCGCGGCGGACCCATGACCAGCGCTCGAGGGGCTGCTGGCTGGCGGCGGCGATGTTGTAGGCGAGGTTCCAGGCCTGGAAGGCCCAGACCTTCTGAAACCTCGGCTGGAGCGTCGTGATCCACTGGCTCAACGTCTGCGCCTCGAAGAACTCCCCCTCCGACTGCAGATGGTCGGCCCGTGCCCAGAGAAAATCGACGGCGAGACCCCGGAAGCTGCCGAGCGCCGCGGTCGTGAGGGCGACCTGCGGCGGCAGCGCCGCCGACTCCTCGGGGGCGACGACGAGATCGAGATCCTGCCGCTGCCGCTGGATCCCGGCCGCCACGAACGCGGCCACCCCGACCGCCACGGCCATGATGCCTGCTGCCACGGTGGTGACGAGGGATTCGGACTTCATGGCACGTGCGTCGGGACGACAGGGATCACGAGGAGCCGATCAGGTCGCGGCGCTGGAGCAAAGCCCAGCCGAGAGCGATGAGCACGACCGGGTAGATTACGCCCAACAGGCCGCACGACCCCGCCACCGTGGCGGGGGTGAGAAGCCGGCCGGTGGCGATCTCCGTCACGCCGTCATGGGTTCCGAACGATGGAACGAACGCCAGGAACGCGTCTGCCGCGAGCGAGAGGATCGATTTGGCGGCCGACCACCAGTCGAAGGCGTCGATCGCCTCGAGGATGATCCGGCCGCGGAGCCGGATCATCGCCACGAGCGTCGCACTGGAGGCGTCGCGGCCGGTGTAGATGTCGACCGCATCGGCGAGGAAGGCCCTCCCCACGGCCGACACGTAGACCATCAGGCTCGCGAGCACCGCCGTCGGGAAGGCGAGCCACGACGAGGCAGCGAGCGCCGCCGCCGTGAGCATCGCGAGCTTCGCCCAGCCGACGACCAGCCCGCGGACGAAGTTCCAGCCGAACGATCCGCTCCGGTAGAGGATTTCCAGGCCCTTGTCGGGGGAGAAGGCGATGCTCGTCGGCACGGTCTCTCCGGGCGGCACGAGGTTGCGGTTGGCGATCGTGAGCTTGAGGTCACCGTTCGGGCCGATCGTCGAGGCCGGAATGTCGATCGTGTGGAACATCAGGCTCGGGAGCGTGTATTCCTCATGGCGGCCGTTGCGGATCGGGAACGGCCGTTCGTTGAGCCACATCGCGAAGCGGACCTCGGCCCGGTCCACCCCCACGTTGTCGGCGAACGGCTTCAGCCGCAGTTGGACCACCTCCGCGCCGATCCGCTTCGGGTCGAGTCCCTCGAAGAGGAAGCTCGCGACCACGTCGGACGTGACGGTGTGCCACTCGAGCACCCGCTCCGAGAGGATCCGCCTGCGGATGCCGGCGGCGTTTCGGGCGAAGCCCTCTGGATCCTCCTTTCGCACCCGCTCCACCTCCGCCGCGATCGCCGATTCAAACGCCGAACGATCCGGGTGGACGGGGCGGACGGAGGCCCGGGCCGTGAACACCTGCTCGTCCACGGCGAGCCGGTCGGCGGCGTCCGTGGCAGCTCCCCGCCGCAGGGCCATCGCCCCCGCGAAGATTCCGGCGCCGATGACCGCCAGCAGCATGGCGTCGAGCAGGACGATGCCGAGCCACTTGCCGAGCAGGTACTGCCAGCGGGCGAGCGGCTTCGCAAGCGTCATGTGGATCCGCTGGCTGTCGATGTCGCCGCAGACGCTGCCGCAGGTGAGGGCGATCGTCACCATCGCCAGCAGAAAGAACGCCCCGGAGAGCGACCAGGAAAGGAAGAACTGCAGCCGGTAGGTGAGCCGCTCCTCGGGGTCGATGAGAAGCGGGAGCGTCGGGATCAGGACCGCGATCAGAAGCACCAGGATCGTCGGCGCTCGCGTGCCGATCGCCTCCTCGACGACGGTCCTCGCAACGCCGACGATGCCGTGGCTCGCTGAGAGCAGCCGCCGCAGCACGGCGACGCCGAGGGTGACGCCCGCTACGAGCAGGAGGATCGACCCGATGGTGAGGGCCAGGGACTCCCGGCTGGTGAGCCACGACAGGCCCGCCACGATCACACCGGCGGCCACGACGAACGGCCTCGGATCCCTGCTCCAGCCGGAGAGGCGGGCCGGATCGTCGTCTATGAACGGCGTGGTCAGCGGCCCGGATGTCGCAGGAGCGTCGGTGGTCATCGTCGGTTCGTCAGCTTGTCGAGAAGATCCGCATCGACGCTCGTGGGGCCACTCGTCGATGCTGCCGTCGCCGGGGTCGCGCTCGACGCTCCGCCCCGCCGCTGCGGCGAACCGGCCGCGAGGAAGTCGGCGACGGGCCCACCTGCGGCGGCACCGGCCGTCTTCGCGCCGGAGAGCCGGGCCTGCTCGACGATCTCGAGAAACAGGCTCTCGAGCGACCGCCTCGGCCGATCGACTCGCGTGAGCGAAAGGTGGTGGCGGGAGAGCACGCCGCGGACTTCATCGACCACGGCGTCGGGCAGGGCGGACGTCTCGAGCACGGTCGAATCCTGCCTGGCGAGGAGGTCGTCGCAGGTGCCCTCCGCCCGGACTTTTCCGCCGTACATGATGGCCACCCGGTCGCACAGATCCTCCACGTCCGCCAGCAGGTGCGAGCAGAGGAGCACCGTCTTGCCACGGCGGGCGAGCGTCGAGATGAGGTCCTTGATCTGCCGGGCGCCGACGGGATCGAGACCGCTCGTCGGCTCGTCGAGAATCAACAGCTGCGGGTCGTTGATGAGGCTCTGCGCGAGGCCGATCCGCCGCTGCATGCCCTTGGAGTATTCGCCCACCGGCCGATGCTGCACCGCCTCGAGGCCGACCATGTCGAAGAGCATGTCGATCCGCTCCCGCCGGGCGCGGGCATCGAGCCGGAAGAGGCGGCCGTAGTAGTCGAGCGTCTCACGGCCGCTCAGGAAGCGGTAGAGATACGACTCCTCCGGGAGGTAGCCGATGAGCCGCTTCGTCGCCACGTCCTCGGGCCGCTTCCCGAGGATTGCGATCCGACCCGACGTGGGCCGGATCAGGCCGAGCAGCATCTTGATCGTCGTGCTCTTGCCCGAGCCGTTCGGGCCGAGCAAGCCGTAGACCTGTCCACGGCGGACCTCCAGGTTGACCGCCTCCACGGCCCGCACCCGCGGCCGCATCCAGAAGTCCTTGAAGGTCTTCGTGACGCCGATGCACGCGACGTCGATCTCGTCCCGGGAGTCGGTTGCAGACACCATCATGCCTCCTTGGCGGCTGAACCGATCCGACGGATCACCGCGAGTCCCTGACCCGCCGCTCCTCATCACGCTTCGCCCGCAGCTGCTCCTTCTGTCGCTCCTTCTGGAGCGCCGGGTCACGGTTGAGCTGCAGCTCCAGCTGCCCCGGCACCGTGTAGAAGGTTTCCACGTCCTTGCCCGTGAGGATGCCTTCCCTCGCGTCCTCCCAGAGCTTGGAGAGCACGAGCGCGGGATTCTTCTCGAACTGGGGCAGGAGCTGCTCGAAGGTCTGGGCCTCGGAGGCGACTCTTTCCACGATCTGGGTCCGGTAGACCCGCGCGGCGTTGATCCTCCGGGCCACCTCGCCGCCGACCACGCGTCCGTCGATGGAGAGCGAATCGATCGCCGTGGCGATGCGTCCGTCGAGATCCTCGATCGCCCGCGGGTCGCCGTTCTCGAAGGCCGTCTCGTAGGCCGAGATGAGGGAGAGCAGGACAGCGCTCGCCTCGCCGGCCGTCTCGCCGAGCACGCGGGCGTTGTCCTGCTGGGCCGCGACGACGCGTGCGGCCCGCTCGCTCTCGGCGGTCGTGACCGCGTCGAAGCTGCCGGCCACCCGCATCGGCGCCGAAACCTTCTCGAGCGTGAGCTGGTCGATCGTGACGCCGCTCCGCACGTCGTCGAGCCGTCGCTGCATGCTGCCGATCATGAGATCCCGATCGACGATGCCCCGCAGGAAGTCGTCGGCCGACATCCTCGCGGCGGCGTGCACGATCCCCTGCTGCGCCACGAGACGCACGAGTTCGGTGGCGGCGGCGCGATTGCCGAGATTCGTCAGGAAGGCCTCCGGGTCGGTGATCCGCCATGTGAGCGTCCACTTGGCATGGACGATGTTGGAGTCGCCGGTGATGAGCGAGCCGTCGCGGAGCGGGTTGAGCGGCATCGCCTTCATGGCCTGGAGCCGGGTGCGGGACAGCCCGGCGTCGGTGTCGGCCGTCTCGAACCAGAATTCCTTCTCGATCTGCAGTCGGGCCGGACGCGTGTCGACCTTCACGACCTCCTCGATCGGGAACGGCGCGGCGAGATAGGTTCCCCGCTCGAGCACGCGACTGCCGGGGTCACCGACGTAGTCGCCGAACCGCAGCCGCAGGGCCACCTCGTTGGAGCCGACGCTGAAGGTGCCGCTGAAGGCATAGCCCACGAGCAGGGCCAGCATCGCCACCTTGAGGATGGCGAAGCTCACCCGCAGCGCCTCGGCGAGCGATTGCTGGGCCGGATCGACCGGGGATCGGTCGATGGAATGCCGGGATGGTGTCGATGCCGTCGCCATGGATGTCTCAGGGAGAAACGGGCTTCACGGGGGCGAGCTTCGCGGCATCCTTCGACGGATCCTTGTTGAACCAGTCGAGAATCCCGAGGCTCTCTGCCGAGAGCACGAACGTCGTGTTGTGGTCGAGCATTTTCCGCAGGGCCTCGACCTTGCGGAGAAAGATCGCGAACTGCTCGTTCTTGGAAAACGTCTGGTACTGGGTCGAGGCCTCGCGGTCCCCCTGGGCCCGGATCGCCTGGGCCCGCCGCTCCGCGAAGGCCAGGATCCGGTCCCGGGCGCTCGCAGCCTCGCTGCGGATGGCCGAGGCCTGCGCCTGTCCCTCCTGAAGGGCGTTCTCGGCGAGCCGTTCCCGCGAGGCGATCATCGTCTCGAACACCTTCTCGGTGGTCGGCTCCGGCAGGATGACGCGATGGATGCCGACGCTCTCGACCCGGATGCCGTAGTCGGCCTGCTCGAGCGCCTTGGCGAGCATGGCTGCGGCCTGCTTCTCGATCTCCTCGAGCCTGAGCCTGGCGGGATCCCGGTTGACCAGTTCGTCGAACCGGTAATTGCTGATGATGCCGCGCACCTCCCGCAGCCTTGACGAAAGCTGCTTCCCCGCCTCGGCGGGATCCTTGAGCGTCACGAAGAACCTGAACGGGTCCACGATCCTCCACGTCAGATACGTCCTTACGATCACGCTCTTGCCGTCGGCCGTCTGGAGCTCCTCGATCTTGTCCTCGAGCAGCTGGAGCCGCCGTGGGTAGAGCGTCACCTTGTTGATCGGCCAAGGCCACCGCCATTTGAGGCCCGGCGCATCCTGGATGCTCGACGAGTCGGCCTTGTCGAACGTCGTGCGGACGGCGACCTGGTCGTACCGCACCTGGTAGAGAAACATGTTCGACAGCAGGATGCCGACGAGCACGGTGCCGACCAGGAGGAGGAAAGAGTTTTTCATGAGGCTGCTTCCGGTTTGCGGCCGGGCGGGATCGCCGCGGCCGGCAGGATTCATTCCGTGAGGAGGGTGTCGATGGCCGAGGCGGGGTCGCTGAAGTCCATTCGGAGGACGGGAGTGTCGCCCGTGTCGCCGGCGATCACGAACTTGCGGCGGTTCGAGAGCCCTTCCGCGAGCACCTCGAGAAATCGGCGGGTTCGGTAGTAGGCGGGCGACGCCTCGAAGGCGAGGATCTCCCCCGCGAACCGCTCTCCCTCGGCCTTCTCGCCCACGGCACGGCTCCAGCGGTAGGCCTTGGCGGCCAGCAGGGTTTCCGCCGCCCGTCCACGGGCCTGCGCGAGGAGGGCGTCGATCCGCCGCTCGATCTCGTTGATTCGCGAATCCCTGCTGCTGGATTCCTCACGGGCGGTTTCCATCTGAGCTGGCTGTTTCTGGCCCGGTTGCTTCGGGCCCGCGGCCTGGATCGTCGTGGCATCGCCGGCGGCCCTCAGGTCGTCGAGCCGGCGGATCTCGGCGTCGATCTTCTGGGCGAGCTCGACCGAGCCGGCAACGCGGGCGAGCTGCTCGACCGCGTCCTTGCGGGCCCGCTGGATCCTCGTCTCCTTCTCCTGGACGGCACCGATCTGCGCGTGGAACGCACGTGAGACGGCGCCGATCGGCGGATGAAGCGAGGTGATGGCGACGCCCACGACGTTCACGCCGAGGCCGACCCGGTCGGCCTCGGCCTGGATTCGCTCGTGGAGCGGGCCGCCGCCGCCTGCTCGGCCCCGGCCGAGCAGCGTGTCGATGCCGTGGGTGGCGAAGTGGCGAAACGCCTCCCGCTCGGCGATGAGCGCGAGCGTTCGCCGGGGTTCGGCCGAGCCCTCCAGGAAGTCCCGCAGGTTTGCCACCGTGTACTGAACGTTCACGTCGGCATCCACGAGCGACACTCCCTCGTCGGCCGATGACGGCGCGGTGAGGAAGAACTCGCGGGCGATCGCCGAGGCCCGGTCGCCGTCGCCCGTCCAGAGCCGCGCCCCCGCATTCCGTGAGCCACCGTCGAGGTCGCTCGACACGGTGATCTCCTGAACGCGGCCAACGGGATGCATCTCGACCCGCTCGATTGGCCAGGGCCACTTCCAGTGGATGCCGGGGGCAAGCGGCTCCCCCCGCATGCCGCCGAAGCCGAGCACGACGCCCCGCTCGTCCGGTCCGACGACCGTGATGCCACTCAGGGCGACGAGGACGCCGGCCCCGAAGATCGTCAGCGGCGTCACCGCGCTGCCGAGGAGCCGGTAGAGCCAGCTTCGCGACACCTCCACGCCGAACTGGTAGTTGATGAGATCGGCGACCATTCCCCCGAGCGACCCCGGCGCCGTGAGCAGGCCGAGCACGCGGCTGTCGAACGCCGGCCGCGGCATCGCCCCCGGCACCCGCGGCCGATACGACTCGAGCAGCGACGTGAGCAGGATCTCGCAGCCGACCGCGATCATCACCGACGGGATGACAGCCGCCACCCAGCCGAGGAACCGGGTATCGTCGGTGAAGGCGACGGCGAGAACGGCGGCGAAAAGAAGGCCGGCGACGACGAAGCAGCTCATGAGATAGCTCGAGCCGCCCCGCAGCAGTTGCCAGGCGCGTTGGCGGGCGTACCCGGCGAGCCAGCGGCCCCCTACGAACGCCGTGAAGGCGAGTCCGGCCATCACGAAAAGCAGCCCCACCGGATTGCACCGCGGGGAGAGCGACGAGGCGGCGTTGGCTGACTCCCCGCCGACGATGGGCCACGCGGCGGCCCTGGCCAGCAGAACGCCGCCGGCGACGACGAGGTAGATCGCGACGAGCAGGCTCACCGCCGGCAGGCCGTAGCGGTAGAGCCTGTCGAGCCTCGTTCGGGCCTGGTCGAGGTCGTCGGTGAGGTTGGCGAAGATCGCCGCGGTGGACGCCGAGGCGTCGGCGGCGAGTTTTTCCGCCGAGAGACGCTGCACCCGTTCCTGCTCGTGCTGCTGATAGAGCAAAAGCAGCATCACCCAGATCGGCAGGCCGCCGGCCATGTGCCAGGTCGCCGCGTAGAGGGCCTGGCTGTCCGCCCAGAGCGCGGCGAGCCCACAGGCGGTGATGAGCGCAAGCTGGACCGCGAGCCCGATCGAAGCGGCCGTGATGGCCCGCCCCGCCACGAGCGGATCACCCGGCAGCACGGGCGCGAAGAACCTGTTTCTGGGGGCGGTCGACGGAGCGTTCTCGGACATGTCGGAAGGGATTCCCTGCGGAGGGCCGGACGCCCATCACGCTTCCGGGATTGTACCGTCCCGGATCGGCGTCGGTCGCTCACGGGAAACTTACAATCAGGATGCCCGGGGGCGGCATCGCCAGGATCATCGTCGCTAGGATATTCCCATGGTCCTGCTCACGATCGCCCGCAACGCGTTCCTCGAATCGATCCGCCAGCCCGTCCACGCGGTGCTCATCTGCGGGGCCCTCCTGGCCCTCGTGTTCAACGTCAACATCGCCGCCTATACGCTCGAGGACGACAACAAGCTCCTGGTCGATCTTGGCTTGAGCACGCTCTTTCTCTCCGGCCTCCTGATGGCCGCGTTCACCGCCACCTCGAGCCTCTCCCGCGAGATCGAAAACAAGACGGTCGTCACGGTCGTGAGCAAGCCGGTTTCGCGGTGGCTGCTGGTGGCGGGGAAGTTTGTGGGAATCGTGGCGGCCTTGGCGGCGGCCTACTGGCTGCTCGCGGTCGTGTTCCTGCTCACGGTCCGGCACCGCGTGCAGAGCACGGTGCGGGCGGAAGACACCTTCGACGGGCCGGTGATCGCCTTCGGCCTGCTCGCGGCGCTCGTCGCGGTCATGGTCGCGGCCGGGGCCAACTATCTCTACCGGCGGCCGTTTCCCTCCGTCTTCGCCGTCACGGCGGCGATCGCGGCGACCGTCACCTGGGCCATCGTGTCGTGCATCGACCGCACGTGGTCGCTGCAGGATCCGACGGCCGACTTCAAGCCGCAGCTCTTGATCGGCCTCGTGATGGTGTTCGAGGCGATCGTCGTGCTGACGGCGATCGCCGTCGCCGCGTCCACGCGGCTCGGCCGGGTCGCCACGCTCGTCGTCTGCATTGCCGTGTTCCTGGCCGGCCTCGTCGGGGAGTATTTCCTGTCGCTGACGGCCCTCGGCCGTCGGTTGCAGCCGGCCCTGGCCGCCGTGGTGCCGAATTTCCAGTTTTTCTGGCCGGCCGACGCGCTCACGCAGGGGCAGCCGATTCCGCTTTCGCATCTCGGCTGGGTGAGCGGCTACGCGGTGCTCCTGTCGACGGCGGCGCTCGCTCTGGCGGTGATGCTCTTCCAAGGCCGCGACGTCGGCTGAGAGTCTCGCCGGCACCACGCCCCGCCAGCACACAGTGGCGTTCAGCCGGCGGCGTCGGGGGCCTCCGCCGCGGGCGATCGGGCCGCTTCGACCTGCTCGATCTCCTCGCCGCAGCGGATGAGCCGCGCCGAATTGAACACGACCGCAAGTCCGCTCACGACGTGCAGCAGCGCCGCGAGTACGGGGGAGACGAGGCCCGCGCCGGCAAGCGACATGAAGACGACGATGAACAGCCCGCCGATCACCATATTCTGCCGCATGACGGCGATCGTCCGCCGCGAGAGATCGACGAGGAAGGGAATCCGGTCGAGGTTGCTGTTGAGCAGCGCGATCGACGCCGAGTGGATCGCCACGTCGCTGCCGGCCGCGCCCATCGCGATCGAAACGTCGCCGGCCGCGAGGGCGGGGGCGTCGTTGACGCCGTCGCCGACGACGGCCACGCGATGGCCCGCCTGCTTGAGGGCATCGACCATCTCGAGCTTCTCGTGCGGCAGCACCTCCGCCTTGAACTCCTCGAAGTGCATCTGTCCTGCCACCCTCCGGGCCACGCTCGTGCGGTCGCCCGTCAGCAGCACGAGCCGCGAGATGCCCATGCCCCGGAGCCGGTCGACGGCGCCCGCCGCCTCGGGCCGGGCGTTGTCTTCGAGGCCGATCCAGCCCAGGAGCCGGCCGTCGCGAACGACGTGCAGCACCGAGAGGCCCTCCGTGTCGGCCGCCGATCGGTCTGCCGCGAGATCCTCGGGCACCTGCTCGCCGCGGCCGCGAAGCCGCTCGGCGATCCAGGAGCATCGGCCCACCATCACCGTCGAAATCACCGCCGATCCATCAGCAAAATCAGCGGCGACGCCCCGGCCCGCCACCTCCTCGAAGCCATCGGGTGTAGAAAGTTCGACCCGCGCCCGGCGGGCCATCGCGGTGACGGCGCGGGCGACCGGATGGCGGCTGTTCTGCTCGGCCGACGCCGCCGCCGCGAGCAGCTCGCCCGGCTCCACGCCCTCGACGGGCGAGAGCCGCGTGACGGCGAGCACGCCGGTCGTCAGCGTGCCCGTCTTGTCAAACACGATCGCGGTGAGGCCGCGGGCCGCCTCGAGCGTGGCCACGCTCTTGATGAGCACGCCGAGCCGGGCGGCCGCCGAGAGGCCGGCCACCATCGCCGTCGGCGTGGAGAGGATGAGGGCGCTCGGGCAGGCGATCACGAGCATCGCGATCGCCCGATTGAAGGCGTTTTGAGGGTCGTTTTTGAGGGCGAAGAACAGCACGACGCCGACGATCATGAGGATCGTGGGCGTGTACCAGGCGGCGTATTGGTCGATGAGCCGCATGATGGGCGTGCGGGTCCGCTCGGCCTCGAGAATGAGATCCTTGACGCGTCCGAGCAGTGTGTCGGCACCGGCCTTCGTGACCTCGATATCGAGCACGCCCGTGAGATTGATCGTTCCGCCGTAGACGTCGTCGCCCGATGCCTTTTCGGCCGGCACGGATTCGCCGGTCACGCTCGCCTGGTTGACGGTGCTCGCGCCGCGGACGACGCGGCCGTCGGCGGGAACGGTGTCACCCGGCCTGACGCGGACCGTGTCGCCGGGCCGCAGCGACGTCGCCTCCACCGGCTCCTCGCGAAATGCTTCGGCCGAATTGCCTCCAGAGACCGCCCCCACGAGCCGGCTCGCCTTCGTGGGCGCGAGTCGAATCAGCGACTCGATGCTCGCCTCGGCCCCCGCGGCGGTCCGCCGCTCGATGAGCGAGGAGACGATCATGAAGAACGCGACCGCCGCCGCCTCGACATATTGCCCCGTAGACATCGCACCGATGACGGCGAGCGCCACGAGCGCGTTCATGCCCGCCTTGCCCTGGAGGAGATCGCCCGCGGCCGACGCCACGAGCGGTCCGGCGAGGAGCAGGATCGCGGCCATCGCCGGCAGCGCCGCAAACAGCGGCTGCTTCCAGAGCCAGCCCGCCAGGATCGCGCAGAGCAAAAGCGTGCCCCCGAGCAGCGTCGCCACGATCTGGGCCCGAAGGCCCCGGGTCAGCTTCGGAGCGGCGTCGGCCGGGGCGGGTGATGCGATCGTTGCCATGCGTTCGGCGGGATTGGCGAGTGGAAGCGTGGCTGAAGACGAATCGAGCATAGCATCGGGAACCATGGGAAAGATCGAAAGATGGCTACCAAAAGGCTGCGGCCGCCCGGGGGCGGCCGCAGCGTGAGAACAACGGTCAGCGAGGCCAGCGAACTACTCGTTCGCACCGCCGCCCGCGCCGCCGCCGGCGTTGCCGAGCTGCCGCACCCAGATCAGCTCGCGGACTTCGTCGAAGGCCCCCTTGTTGATGCCGAACGTCACCGATGAACTCGTGAGCGCCGTGGGATCGCTCTTGTACGCACCGATCCAGCCGTCCGGCTGCCCCTTGGCGGTCGCCGCGGTGTCGGTGGGATCATAGCCTCCCTCGTCGTTGACCTTCGAGACGTGACCGTCAGCGAAAAGCACCTGGGCATAGCCGCCCGTGAAGAGCGACACCGTGTTGGAGCCGGCCGTCACGTCGGTCTTCCGCGAGTTGTGATGCGGCACGAAGTCGTTGAGTTCGTGGATGTACTCGCCAGTCGAAGTCTTCGTGCCGCCAGTGCCAGTGGCACCGCCGAGTGCCGCCGGCAGGATGCAGTTCATGCCGTCGGTGAACGACTCGACCAGGAATGCCCCGGTCGAGACGATCTTCTGGTCGGCCCCGAAGAACGAGTTGAAGACACCCAGCATCGTCGCATCGACGTCGGCATCGGCGGCGTCGCCGTTCCGCGACGAGCCCATGAGGGCGATCCGGTCGCGGCTGCAGGCGGCCCCGCCGATCTTCTTTTCCGAGAGCGGCCCGTCGCCGTCGAGAGGGCACTTGCCCGGGTCGGTCGCGACCCCGTTGCCGTTGGCGGCGAAGGCGGTCGAGCCCGAGACGACGTCACCGCGGCTGAAGTGCCAGGTGGTGGCGTAGTTCGAGTTGTAGCCATCCTCCCAGAGCTTGAAGTTCTTCGCCTGATTGGTCGTCGCGTAGTCGCTCGGACCGTTGGCACCGCCGAAGTGGACGTTGTCTTTCGTGCCGCTCGTGCCACCCCACCGCAGGGCGTTGGCCTTGCCGGTGGTGTTCGTGGCGCCGATGTAGTCGGCAACCTTCTCATTGACCTGCGAGGGGTTCGCCGGGTCGAGCGACTTGCCGGGGTTGGCGACCTTCACCTTGATGAGGTCGGCGACCCAGCCGAACTTCCGCGAGTCGCCGTCGCGGAGATGGTCGAAGGCACCGGTCGAGAGCCTGCCGGACTTGTCTTCCGTGGCGGTGATCATGAAGCCCCGGCCGAACGAACTCAGGTTCGAGCCGCTGCCGGCGGCGAGGGCCGACGTGCGGGCGGACGAGAGCGCGGGCAGGAGCAGGGCGACCAGGATGCCAATGATGGCAATCACGACGAGCAGTTCCACGAGCGTGAAACCGCGACGTTTCTGCGGTTCATAGTGACGATTCATCGAACGATCCTCCGTGGGATGAGAAAATAAAAACTACGAATCAAGCGAACAGAAATCGAACTGCAAAAAGAAATCCAGGAACGGGTGAACTACGAACTCGATCGAGTTTTGGTTTTTTAAGGATTTTCCTCAGGCGGTGTCAGGCGTGCTTCCGGGCTTCCTTCATCAATTGGGCGAGGGCATCGGCCGCGGCCTGGGCGGTGTTGTTGGCGGGCGGCTTCCCCTGCGAGTGCTTCCGGGTGGCCTGCCGCATCCAACGCTTCATGCCGACAGTTTCGCGAACCGCCTCGTTGCGAGAGACTCCCGTTCCACCGAATCCGTTCAAGACGTCCATCCAAGACCTCCAATGTTGTAAGGGTTGCAGACACTCGTCATCAACCACCATCGGGCCGGAGTATGGGATGGAACGATGTGTTGTGAATGAGCCGGGCGCAAGGATTGGGTGTGAATTGCGTGAGAATTCTGTGAGCCGCCCGCGTTCGCGGCTGGAAAGGTTCTCGTGCAGCGGCCAGGAGCCCTTTTTCGGGTCAGGGCTGCCCCTCTGCCACGTCTCCGGACGTTCACTACGGGCTTCCGGCCCTCCGCTCACTGCATGTCCGCGGCGGTCCGCCATCCATGGCTTCGCTTGCTTCCATAGCCCGGCGACGTGGCAGGGGCATCCCCTCCCTGATCCAGTGCCCGACGAAATGCTCAAAGCAAAAAGAAAAGGGCCGGTGCCGGAGCGAAGCGACCTTGGGCCCTTTTCGAAAAGAAAAGGGCCGGTGCCGGAGCGAAGCGACCTTGGGCCCTTTTCGAAAAGAA
>CAZPEM010000076.1:0-1106 GCA_964585575.1 uncultured Chitinophagaceae bacterium | reverse complement strand
AAGGGCCGGTGGTTGGGGTAACCACCGGCCCAGGAGCGGCTATCGAGGTGTGGGTCTTTGGGGGGGGGAACAGCCGCTGACGAGATTTGTGAGTGTTTTGAGAGGGGGAACGATTCCTTCTCTGAACAAACGAACTTTACCTGACGATTTCGCGAAAGTCGAATTCATCTTCGTGAATTTTCGGTGAGAGGCAAAAAATAGCCGATTCGACCGCTATTTCCCGTCGTCCTTCCCAGCTTTCGGAAGAACCTGCGGCGGCACCGCCGCGGGTGGACAGGTGGCCCGGGCAGCCGCACAATCGCGGGTCGGCAGGCGGCGGCCGAGCGACGACGTCGCCCGGCGTTTCACTCCAGCCCCCCTCACCCCCGCGAGATTCCATGGCTGCCAGCGATTTCGACCCGTTTTCCTCACACGGCACGTTTGAAACAGGTTCCGGCTCCGCTTCTTTCTACCGCCTGCGGGCGCTCGACGATGCGGGCATCACGAACACCTCCCGGCTGCCCTATTCGCTCCGCACGATCCTCGAGGCGCTGCTTCGGACCTGCGACGGCTACGAGGTGACCGAGGCCGACGTGCGGGCGCTGGCGACTTGGAATGCCGCGAAGCCGGCCGAGACGGAAATCCCGTTCAAGCCGGCCCGGGTCGTCCTCCAGGATTTCACGGGGGTGCCGTGCGTCGTCGATCTCGCCGCCATGCGGGCCGCGATGAAGCGGCTCGGGGGCGACCCCGCGAAGATCAACCCGCTCGTGCCGGTCGATCTCGTCATCGACCACTCCGTGCAGGTCGATTTCTTCGGCACCGCCCAATCGCTCGAGCAGAACGTCGACATCGAGTTCAAGCGCAACGCGGAACGATACGCATTCCTCCGGTGGGGCCAGCAGGCGTTCGACAACTTTCGCGTCGTCCCGCCGGCGATCGGGATCGTGCACCAGGTCAATCTCGAATTCCTCGCCGGCGGTGTCTTCCTCCGCGACCCCGCGAAGATGGCCGGCGGCGGGAAGCGGACCCTGCCGGTCGCGGTGCCCGACACGCTCGTCGGCACCGATAGCCACACGACCATGATCAACGGCCTCGGTGTCGTCGGCTGGGGCGTGGGGGGCATCGAG
>CAZPEM010000075.1:0-15804 GCA_964585575.1 uncultured Chitinophagaceae bacterium | reverse complement strand
CGGAAGATCATCGTCGACACCTACGGCGGCTGGGGCCGCCACGGCGGCGGCGCGTTCTCCGGCAAGGACCCGACGAAGGTCGATCGCAGCGCCGCCTATATGGCCCGCCACGTCGCGAAGAACATCGTCGCGGCAGGCCTCGCCGACCGCTGCGAGGTCCAACTCGCCTACGCCATCGGCGTGAGCGAGCCGGTGAGCGTCCACGTCGACACCGAGGGCACGGGCAAGGTGGAAGACGAACGGCTCTGCGACATCGTGCGGGAGTTCTTCCCGCTCACTCCCCGTGGCATCATCGACTACCTCGACCTGCGTCGGCCGATCTACCGCCGCACGGCTGCGGGCGGCCACTTTGGCCGCGATGGCTTCTCCTGGGAGAAGACGGACCGGGCGGCCGCCCTCGCCGAGGCCGCCAACACGGCGGCGGTCGGCTGATCCAACCTCATTCATGGATGCCTCGATCGCGAGCGAGCGCGGACCGTCCGCCCCACTGAAGGCTCTCGGCCTCTCGGCGGGTGGCGTCGCGGTCGTCGCGGTGGTGGTTGCCGCAGCAGCCCTGGTCCTGCGATGGGGCGCGGGCGCGATCGATCCGCGGTCGGCGGGCGGTTTCGCCGCCGTCTCGGGTTCGGCGGTCGTCCTGACCGCGGCCGCCGCCGCGGCCCTGCGTCCCCTCCGGCCGCGGTTCCCGAGTCGGGCGGGGCGGGACCCGCAGGTCGAACCGCCGGCGTCGGCCGAACGGGCAGTGTCGCCGTTGCCGTCGCCGTCGCCCTGGCCAGGCTCGAGGCTCGTGCAGCGGATCGAGCGGTACGAGCGGCAATCGCCGGACGGCTCGGTCGCCGAAGCGGCGGCCGGCCGCGTCGTCGTTCGCTTCGCTGAGGGCTCGCGGTCGGCGGTTGCCCACGTCGGCTTCTGCCCACCGTTCGCCGCGATGCCGCGGGTCGCCGTGTCGAACGCCTGCGACGGCGTCGAGGTGGACGTCGCCGCGGCGGAGGTGCTCCCCTGGGGCGTGCGGATCGAATGCCGGCTCGAGGAGCCCTCGGAGGAACTGCTCGACGTGGACGTCGACATCGTGGCCGAACCCGCGGACTCCCGCTAGACGCCCCCGAAAGCCCTGTGGAGGATTGGTCGATGGCTCGCTGGCCGGAACACCTGTGGACGACGCTCTTCACCTACGCCGTGATCTTCGTCGGCTTCCCGCTCCTCTGCCTGCTATTGTGGATGTGGGTCCGGGGCGGGCTCTGAACCGTTTCGCCGCCTCGCCTTCAAGCCGACGACTCAACTTCCAGCCAACGAACCGTGCAGCCACCCCGCCACATCGTCGAATCGCTCGAGCAGGCCGGCCAAGCCGGCGTGCTGCGTTTCTGGAACGAGCTCGACGACGAAGGGCGGATGAGTCTCGCTCGACAGTTGGAGGCGATCGACTGGGCCGTCTTCGACGAGATGCGTCATGCGGCGACGGCGGCGGCGGACGAGGGCGTCGATCCAGCATTTCTCTCCATCGCGTCCACCCCCGCGGGCCAGCGGCTCTCGCCGGACGACTGCTCGGCGGCGGCGTGGCGGCCTGCCGGCGAGGAGGCGCTCGCGATCGGGCAGGTAGGCGCGATTCTTGTGGCCGGTGGGCAGGCATCGCGTCTCCGGTGCGACGGCCCCAAGGGCGTCTATCCGATCGGCCCGATTTCGCGGGCGTCGCTGTTCGAAATCCTCCTCGGGAGGCTCGCGGCGATCGGGCGGCGGTATGGCCGCGAAGTGCCGTTGGCGATCATGACGAGTTCCTCCACCGACGCCGAGACGAAGGAATTCCTCCAATCCCATCGCTTTTTCGGGCTCGACCCCGACGCGGTGTTCTTCTTCCGACAGGCCGACCTGCCGCCCCTCGCGATCGACTCGCTCACGATGCTGCTCGACGCGCCCGACCACGTCGCGATGGCGCCCGACGGGCACGGCGGCATGCTCTGCGCGCTTTCCGCCGCGGGCGGGATCGACTGGTTCGCCCGCCGTGGCATCGAGCACGTCTCCAGCTTTCAGGTCGACAATCCGCTCGCGTCCCCGCTCGATCCGTCGTTTCTCGGGATGCACCTCGTCTCCAACTCCGACATCACGACCCAGGTCGTCGAGAAGCGGGAGCCGGACGAGCGGGTCGGCGTGGTCGTCGAAGCAGGAGGGGTCTGCAGGGTCGTGGAGTACAGCGATCTGCCGAAGACGCTCTCCCGCGAGCGTCTCCCGGACGGTCGGCTTCGATTTCACGCCGGCAGCATCGCCGTGCACTGCTTCCGTCTCGCGTTCCTCGCCGAGGCCGTCGCGGGCAAGTCGTCGCTGCCGCTGCACCTCGCCCGCAAAGCCGTCTCGTTCATCGACGAATCCGGAGAACGGGTGTCGCCGACGACGCCCAACGCCTTCAAGTTCGAGCGGTTCATCTTCGACCTGTTTCCGCTCGCCCGGCGGGTCACCACCGTCACGATCGATCCGGCCGAGGGATTCGCCCCGCTGAAGCACCCGCCGGGCAGCGCCGCCGACTCCCCTGAACACGTCCGCAGGGCGATGGTGACGCAGGCCCGCAGGCTGCTGTCGCGGATGGGGGTCACAGTCGCGGACGGGATCGACGTCGAACTGGCCCCGTCGATCATCGACGAGTTCGACCTGCGACACATGCCGCCCGGCAGCCGGATCGAACGCCCGTGCGTGGTGATCGGTGAGTCGGTAGTCTCGTGGGGCGACGGGACGCCTCGATCCTCCAGCTGAACACCAGGAGCCTCCATGCTTCACGCGATCGTCATGGCCGGAGGGTCCGGCACCCGCTTCTGGCCGGCGAGCCGGACCGCGCTGCCGAAGCAGCTCCTTCCGCTCGCCGGCAGCCGCACGCTCCTCGCGGACACGGTGCTGCGGCTCGAAGGGCTCGTGCCGCTTCCGCGGACCATGATCGTCACGTCGCAGCGTCTCCTTCCGGTCGTGAGGAGCCAGCTGCCCGGCCTCCCCGAATCCTCGCTCGTGGGCGAGCCCTGCAAGCGGGACACCGCCCCCTGCGTCGGCCTGGCGGCCTTGCTCGTCAGCCGCGACGATCCCGACGCCACGATGGCCGTGATGCCCTCCGATCACGTCATCAGCCCCGCCGAGAAGTTCCGAGAGGCGATCCGACAGGCGGCGGCGCTCGTCGAGGAGCGGCCGGGACGGCTGGTCACCTTCGGCATTCCGCCGACCTATCCGGCGGAGAGCTTCGGGTACATCGAGCGGGGCGAGCCGATCGAGCCGTCCTGCGGCGGGGCGCCGGTGCACGAGGTGCTGCGGTTTCGCGAGAAGCCTCCGGCGAGCGTCGCCGCCGAGTACCTTTCGGCCGGCACGTTTCTCTGGAACGCCGGCATCTTCGTCTGGAAGGCGGCGACGATCCTGGACGCGCTCCGGAGAAGCCAGCCGGACCTCGTCGAGCGGCTCGCACGGATCGCCGCGGCATGGGACACGCCGCACCGCGACCGGGTGTTCGACGAGGAGTTCGCGGCGATCAAGGGGATCTCGGTCGACTACGCCGTGCTCGAGCATGCGAAGGACGTGGTCACGATCTCCGCGCCGTTCGCCTGGGATGACCTCGGCGGCTGGTCCGCGGTCGCGCGGCAGCGGGGAGCGGACGCCCTCGGCAACACCGTGGTCGGCCGGCACGTCGGGATCGACAGTGTCCGCACGATCGTGCATGCCGACGGCGATCACCTCGTGGTCACGCTCGGGGTGGCCGATATGCTTGTGGTGTGCACCCCCGACGCCACCCTCGTCGCCGATCGCTCCTGCGAGGAGGCGGTGAGGAAGGTCGTCGCGGAACTGGAACACCGCGGATGGACCGACGTCCTCTGACCAATCATCCATGAACCGGCGCAACGTCGCGGCCATCGTCGTTTTCTGCGGGTGCCTGATCGGGTGTTTTCCCGCCCGTGGCGCCGATCGCTCCGAGCCGCCCGCCGAGGGTCCGGAGTGGCTCGCGAGCTTCCGGGCCGCCGCCGACGCGATCGAGTGGTCCGACCAGCGGGTCGAGCACGACTGGAGGCTCCAGCGGCGGGCCAAAAGCGACGACTGGCGGCTGCTCGACCCTCGCGATCGCGTCGTCGCCTCGGGCTCGTATGACGAGTGCCTCGCATCCCTCGGGAAGCGGCGGGCCGCCGGCGAGATTCCCGCAATCGGCCGTGCGACCGTGCTCGTGCTCCACGGGCTCGGCGAGGGCCGCCACTCGATGCAGCCCCTCGTCGATCACCTCCGCGATGCCCTCGATGGAACGGTCATGACGGTCGGCTACGCGAGCCCGAGGGCCGGGATCGACGACCATGCCCGCAGCCTCGCGGCGGTGGTCGACTCGCTCCCCAAGGAGAGCCTCGTGAGCTTCGTCGGCCACAGCCTTGGCGGGATCGTGATCCGGCGATGGATGGCGATGGCCGACCGCGATGCGGTCGCGAGGGTCGGGCGGGTCGTGATGCTCGGTTCCCCGAACCGTGGCTCCGACCTTGCGAAGATGGCGTCCCGCCTCTGGCTCGTCTCGCTCCTCGCCGAAGGGGCCGCCCGGGAGCTGGCCGTCGAATGGGACCGCATCGAGGGCTCGCTCGCCGTGCCCCCCTGCCCTTTCGGAATCGTCGCCGGAGGCCGGGGAGACGGACGCGGCTACAGCGACCTGCTCGAAGGGGACGACGACGCCGTGGTTCGGGTCGAGGAGACGCGGCTCGAGGGTGCGGATGACTTCCTCCTGCTGCCGGTGCGTCATGCGGCGATGATGAAGAGCGAGACGGTTCAGCGGGCGACCGCCGCGTTTCTCCGGTCGGGCCGCTTCACGCCGTCCGAGCGGCCATGAGCGGGCCCCCATCCATCCCGTCGGGACGCGTTGCCGGCATCGACTTCGGCCTCAAGCGGATCGGCATCGCCGTCTGCGACGCATCGCGGATCCTCGCGAGTCCCTGGGCCATGCACGAGCCGACCGGCGACGTCGATCGGGAGCGGTCGTTCTACAGGTCGCTCGCGGACGAGGAGCGGCTCGTCGGCTTCGTGGTCGGTCTGCCGCTCAACGCCGACGGCACGCCGAGCCGGATGTCGAAGGAGGCCGAACGGTTCGGCGGCTGGCTCGCGGCGGCGACCGGCCTTCCGGTCGAGTTCCAGGACGAGCGGTACACGTCGGCGGAGGCCGCCGGAAAGCTCGCGGGCAGCGGCCTCACCCGCGGCCGCAAGAAGCGACTCAGCGACGCGATCGCCGCGCAGATCCTGCTTGCCGATTGGATGGCCCGCGTTGGGAGGCCTCAGCCATGAACGCGCACGACCGACCGGCACGAACGCGGCTGGTGGTCGGCTGCGGCTACCTCGGCAGCCGGGTCGCCCGTCGGTGGGTCGCCGCCGGCGACCGCGTCTTCGCGGTGACGCGATCCCGGGCGGCCGAGGTTTCGGCGATCGGAGCCGAGCCGATCATCGGCGACGTCGCCCTGGAAGAGTCGCTTCGGGAACCGCCCCGGGTCGACACCATCTTCTGGGCGGTCGGATTCGACCGCACCTCCGGCGCGAATCCGCGGCAGGTCCACGTCGAGGGGCTGCGACGGCTGCTCGATCGAGTCGCGGGCTCGCCGAGGGTGATCCTCTCGAGTTCAACCGGGGTCTGGGGGGAAGCCGACGGTGATTTCGTCGACGAGGAAACGCCGCCGGCTCCCTCCCGCGAGGCCGGCCGCGTGCTCGTCGAGACCGAATCGATGCTTGCGGCGCATCGGCTCGGCCCCGGCGTGGCCCTCCGCTTCGCGGGGCTCTACGGTCCGGCTCGCCTGCCGAGGCTGGCCGACCTCGCCGCCGGCCGGCTGATCGCGGCCGATCCCGACACCTGGCTCAATCTCGTCCACGTCGACGATGCCGCCAGGGTCGTCTGCGGCATCGCCGAACTGGCCTCGCCGCGACCGCTCTACGTCGTCTCCGACGGTCGTCCCGTCCGTCGACGCGACTGGTACGGCCGGCTCGCGGAACTCACGGCGTCCCCGCCCGTCGCCTGGGACCCGGCGGCTCCGCGCAGCCGCTGCGCCGACAAACGAGTCCGTTCCGAGCGTGTCTGGCAGGACCTCGGCCTCACGCCGGTTCATCCCGACCCGATCGCGGCCCTGCCGCTCGTCATGCCCTGAGGGGCGGCCACGCCCCACCAGACCAGACTGCAACCGGGGAAACGGAACGGCTGTTACGGTGCGATCGGCGGCGCGGGCACGGGAGGCCGCCGGCCCGAATCGAACTGCTCGGTCTTCAGTGGCGCCACGGCGGCTCCACTGTTGGCGGCAGCACTGTTGGCGGCCGCGCTCGCTGCGGGATCGAGCCGGGCGAGGCTCGCCACGCCCTTGTCGAGCGCCTGCAGGTAGTCGAGCGTAACCCGCATGGCCTCGTTGAAATAGAAGTCCCGCTTGACGACCGGCCGCTTCGGGTCGACGGACTCCTCGAGTTTCTTCTCCTCGTCGTCGGCCGCCTTGGAGTCGTTCCAGAACTTCTTGAAGTCTTCCTCCACGAGCGAGATCACCTTCTGGTTCTTCCGGGACTTGTACCGTTCGATCTCGCGGTCAACCTTCCGGAAATCCTCGTCGGCTCCGACGCGGGTCTTGGAACGGCTCTGGAGCATCGAGACCAGTTCGTCGGAGACCTTGTTGCTCGAACCGTGGGCCGCCCGCGGCACCCGGTCGAAGGCGAGCGCATAGTCAAGGTCCGACTCGCCGACCTCGAGGTGGGTCGTGATGCTCGGCAGCTCGACATCGCTGCCGACGCCCTCGTTTTGCGTGCTGTCGCCGCTCGGCCGGTAGAACTGCTGCATCGTGATCTTGATGGCCCCGAGCGACGGGCCCGGCAACTGACGGAAGACCTTGATCTCCTGCAGGCTCTGGACCGTTCCCTTTCCGTGCGTCGCCTTGTCGCCGACCACGAGGCCCCGCCTGTAGTCCTGGATCGCTCCGGCGACGATCTCACTGGCGCTCGCGCTGAACTTGTTGATCATGACGACGAGCGGACCTTCCCACTCCAATCCCGGCTCGACAGCGTCGTACTGCTGCACACGCTTGTCGGCGTCCTTGACCTGCACGACCGGCCCCGTGTCGACGAACAGGTCGGTGAGCGAGATCGCCTCCGGCAACGAGCCGCCTCCGTTGTTTCGGAGATCGAGCACGACGCAGTCGACCCCCTTCCCCTTGAAGTCCCTGAGGATTCGCTTGCAGTCCCGGGTCGTGCTCTTGTACTCGGCCTGCCCCTGCCGGGCGCCGGCCATGTCCATGTAGAAGCTTGGAAGGTTGATCACGCCGATTCGATACGGGGTACCGTCGGACTTCTTGCCCTCCTCGATCACCTCGCCACGGGCCTCGCTGTCCTTCAGCTCGATGCTCGCACGGGTGATGTCGTAGATCTTCGGTTCGGTCTGGCCGAACGGGATCACCTTGAGCCGCACGACGGTGCCCCGCTTGCCACGGATCAGCTTCACCACCCCGTTGAGGTCCATGTCGACCACGTCGACGATCTCTCCGTCAAGGCCCTGCCCGACGCCGATCACACGATCCTTGGCCTTGAGGCGGCCGTCCTTGTCCGCGGCGCCGTTTGGCACGAGGCTGGCGATCGTCGTGAAGCCATCCTCCGCCTTCAAGGACGCGCCGATGCCGTCGAGCTGCAGCCTCATCTGAATCTCGAAGTTCTCGAGTGTGCCGGGGCTCATGTAGCTCGTGTGCGGATCGAGGCTCGCCGTGAGCGTGGAGAGATAGGTCTCGAGGAGCTCATCGGCCGTCATCTGGTGCATCCGCTTGGCGAAGCTGCGGTATCTCCGCAGCAGCTTCTCCTTCGCTTCCTTTTCCGGCGTCTTCTCCATCTTCTGGACGAGCAGGTCGTACTTGATCCTCCGCCTCCAGACCGCCTCCGCCTCCGCGTCGTTCGCGGCCCAGGTCGTCCCCTTCCGGTCCACCACGATCGACTCGGGAACCGTGAAATCCTGCGGCGACTGAATGAGCCGCTCGATCATCGGAAGCCGCTGGTCGACGCGGTCGAGGAACCGGCCGAAGACGTCATAGGCGAACGTGACGTCACCCCGCCGGACCATGTCGTCGAGGCCGCCTACCCGCGCCGTGAAACCGTCGATATCCCCCTTCAGGAAGTAGACCTTCATCGGATCGAGCGCGTCGAGGAACATCTTGAACCACCTCGCGGCGATCTCGTCGTCGATCGACCGGCGGGTGAGATGCTCCCGCTCGAGGTAGCTCCGCACGGCCAGGGCGATCTGGCGGTCGTTCGGACCGGGCGTGACGACGTTGGCAGCCGGCTCGATCGCGGCGACCCTCGCCGCCATCGGCTCCATCAGGCAGACCACGAGGGCGGCGCACGCCGCAAGTTTTCCGCCGACACCACCGTTCTTCTTGATCCAATCCACGCTGCACCTCCTGACCCAGGACCGCTCGTGCCTGCCATGCCGACTTCCAAAAAGTCTACGCTGCGCACGGCCTTTCGGCACGCGCGAGGGACGAAATTTTTCGAGACCGGCGATCGCCATCCTGACAGCTTGCCGGGTTTCGTGCGAGGCCGAATCGCCCGGGCCATGTCGCCGTGGCATTCCTCCGACGCGGCCCGGCGTTCAGCCGTCCCCCGCGATCGCCTCCCTTGCCCGCTCCGCGAGCGCCGTCGCCACGCGGCGGTCGGCTCCGAGCCGCCCCACCACGACCCAGTCGATCGCCGGGTGCTCGAGTCGTGCCCGTTCGATCCGCTCGGCTACCTGCGCCTCGACGTGTCCGTGGAAGAGGAGGTGGGGATGAACGACGACGCGGCCCTCGCCCGCCTCCGCAGCGGCGGCGATCGCCTCGTCGAGCGTCGGCCTGGCGGCGGCGACGAACCCGAGTCCGACGGATGCCGCCCCGCCGAAAGCGTCACCAAACGCCGACTCGGCGAATTCCCGCAGTTGCGACTCCGCCGAGGGATCGCTCGCCCCCCGGCCGACCACCATGATCCGAGTCGGCGCAGCTGCCGGCCGGCCCGCGACCGCCTCGCGATGCCGCAGCCGCGCGAGCTCCACGACCGCCTCGTGGCAGCCGATGACCCGCGCCTGTCGCACGGCCAACCCTCGGGCAAAAGCAGCGAGCCGGACGGCCTCCGGAACGTCCCGCCTTGCATGCCCCGCCGCGAACAGCAGGACGGGCACGACGACGACCTCCCGGCATCCGGCCGCCGCCAGGGAGTGCATCGCCGCGTCGATCGACGGCTCGATGATCTCGAGGAAGCCGAGTTCGACACGACGAGAAGGCAGGAGTTCCGCCACCATCGCCGCGACCCGCCGGCACTCCTCCGCGCCGACGGCGCTTGCGGTGCCATGGCCGACGATCAGCACACCCGTCGAGGAACTGGGCTCGAGCATGCCTGGGATCCTACACGGAATCGCCCCGGCGGGCGTCACGGCCGCTCGGCCCGATCACGCGATTCGCCCGGGCCGCGCGAGAGCCAGGGCGAACAGCAGCGTCGCCACCGCGACCGCATAGGGCAGCGAGTGCGATGCGTCGGCGGTGAAGAGCACCGAGCCGACGAACGGGCCGAGGATCCGGCCGAGGGACGCGAACGACTGGTTGACGCCGAGCACCTCCCCCTGGCGGGCCGGATCGGTGGACCGCGAAATGATCGCAGAGATCGACGGGTTCACGCAGGCGAATCCGACGACCGCGACGGCCGCCGCCACGTAGAACGGCCGGAGCAGAATCGCCGAGGCGACCGCGCCGGCCGCGAGATGCTCCCGCGGCCCTCCGGCGTGAATCCGCCAGGCGACGAGCCCCACGCCGCCGAGCCCGACGATCATGAGCACGAGCCCCGTGGTGAGCAGCCGCGACTCGCTCCACCGTTTCGCGACCGCGCGGTAGCCGCCCCCGGCGACCACGAGCACCACGCCGATCAACGCGAACACGAGAAAGTTGTCGTCGTCGGTCATGCCGAAGGCGTGCCGCGTGAAGAGGGCGAGCGTGGCCTCGAAATTGGCGAAGGAGAAGATCGAAAGAAAGTAGACCAGCACGCAGGTGCCGATCGCCGGCATCGCGAGCACCGAGGCGGTGCGGCCGAGGCTGAAGAACTCCCTGCCCGCCTTGTTGCCCGGATCGCGGGTCTCACGGAAGATGGCGATCGCGATCAAAAGCGCCACGAGCGAAAGGATCGACGCGAGCACCCCGACTCCCCACGGCCGGCGGTCGAAGATGGCCAGGCCAAAGTAGGCGATGAGCGGCCCGAGCGTGAATCCCGCGCCGAAGGCGATCCCGATCAGGGCCATGCCCCGAGCCCGGTTCTCCGGCGACGTGCAGTCGGCGATCACCGCCGCGGCGGTGCCGACGCTCGCACCGGCGATGCCCGCCCCGATCCGCGACAGGAACATCAGCGCGATGGCCGCCGCCGCATGCTCCGGCGGAAACGTGACCGCCAGCCCGTAGAGGGCGTAGAAGACCACCGATCCGGCGAGGCTCAGGATGAGGATCGGACGGCGGCCGATGCGGTCGGAAATCCGTCCCCAGACGGGGCTGAAGAGGAACTGCATGAGCGAGAAGGAGGAGAAGAGCAGCCCGATCGTGGCGCCTCGAAGGGCGGTCGGAAGCTCCATCGCCGCGAGATACGGTTCGGCCTGCCGCGGCATCACCGGCAGCACGATGCCGAAGCCGAGGAGGTCGATGAAGACCGTCAGGAAAATGACAGCGAGCGCCGACCGCGGGGCGGCCGCCGGCGACGGCCCGCCGTCTCCGTCGATCCCGTTCCGGTTCGTCCGATCGGTCGCCGACATCATCAAGAGACTGTCGCAGCGACCCTCGGCCGTCAAGCCGTGCGGCGCGATGCCGGGAAGCAGGGCCGGGGCGATCCGCATCGCCCTCCGGACTGCTACACTCGGGGCGACTTCGGATTCGCGGAAGAATCCGGCCGAGGCAGGGACGCCCATGACGCCACACGACTCCATGACCGAGCCATCCCTCTCCGAGTCGCTCGAACGCGCGAGGGCGTTCGTCGATCCGCTGCTCGAGGCGGCGATCGACAGGCTTCCCGCCCCGCCGGCGAGGCTCGCCGAGGCGATGCGATATTCCCTGCTCGCACCGGGCAAGCGGCTGCGGCCGGCGCTCGTGCTCTGGGCGTCGCAGGCCTGCGGCGGCTCGTGGGAATCGGCCGGCCCCTGTGCCGCGGCCGTCGAGATGATCCACGCCTACTCGCTCGTGCATGACGATCTTCCGGCAATGGATGACGACGACCTGCGGCGCGGCCGACCGACCTGCCACCGCCAATTCGACGAGGCCACGGCGATCCTCTGCGGCGACGCCTTGCAGCCCTTGGCGTTCGAGACACTGGCCTCCGGCCTGCCTCCGGCGATCGCCGCTCGGGCCTGCCTCGTGCTCGCGCAGGCCGCAGGCGCGTCGGCCCTCGTCGGCGGGCAGGCGGAAGACCTCGCCGCCGAGCGGCAGACCGGATGGGGCGAGCATGAAGAGCCCGCCACGCTCCTCGAGCGGATCCACGCCCGGAAGACCGGGGCGCTCTTTCACGCGTCGCTCCAACTGGGGGGGCTCGCCGCCGGGGCAACCGGGGGGCAGCTCGCGACGCTCGAAGCCTACGGCCGCAGCTTCGGCCTCGCGTTCCAGATCGCCGACGACCTGCTCGACGCCGAGGGTTCCGAGGAGGCGACCGGCAAGCGGGTGGGGAAGGACGTCGGTCGCGGCAAGCTCACCTTTCCCTCGCTCCACGGCATCGTCGTCAGCCGCGAGCGGGCCATCCGGCTCGCCGAGGAGGCCGCCGCCGCGGCCGGGAAGCTGGGCACCGGCGGCCGGGAACTGTCCCTTCTGGCCCGCTGGATCGTCTGCCGCGACCACTGATCGCGACCGCTGGTTGCAACCGCTGTTCCCGACGTGTGAGCCCGTGCGGCAAGCCGGCCCTCGGCCCCGGGATGCCCGGGCGGGCAGAAACGCCTTCATCGGCTACCATGGAGGAAGGTCGACTATGGCCACCTCGGAATCGCGTTCGGGGCGACGCCGCTCCAGCAGCAGGAATCTCATGGAAGAAATTCTCCCATCCATCCTCTCTCCCCGGCAGTTGACGGGGCTTTCGATGGACCAACTCGAACGGTTGGCCGCCGAGATGCGTCGGGCCCTCTGCGAGGTGGCGACGACCCGCACCGCCCACTTTGCGTCGAATCTGGGAGTGGTCGAACTCTGCCTCGCCCTCCATCGGGTCTTCGACTTCAGTCATGACCGTCTCATCTGGGACACGGGCCACCAGATCTATCCCCACAAGCTCGTCACGGGACGGTTTGCCCGGTTCGGCACGATCAGGACCAAGGGCGGCCTGATGGGATACCCGAATCCGGAAGAGAGCCCCTATGACCTCTTCATGACCGGCCACGCCGGCTCGAGCGTTTCGACGGCGTTGGGCCTGGCCAGCGGCGACGGACTTCGGGGTCAGCACGATCGGCGGAGCGTCGCCGTGATCGGTGACGGTGCGCTCCCGTCGGGGATCGTCTTCGAAGCGCTCAACAACGCCGGTTTCCTGAAGGATCGCCTGCTCGTCATCCTCAACGACAACAAGATGTCGATCTGCCCACGCGTGGGAGCGCTGGCGGAATACCTCGACATGGTGAGGACCAACTCGTGGTACCGCGGGTTCAAGCAGGAGATGGGAGATCTCATCAAGGGCGTCCCGATGGTCGGCGGGCAGGTCGAGCGGATGCTCTCCAACGTCAAGGACTCGATCAAGACGACGCTCCACGGAGGGGCGCTCTTCGAGGCGATGGGGGTCCGCTACTTCGGGCCGGTGGACGGCCACTCGCTGCCGCAGCTCATCCGCTATCTGGAACTGGTGAAAGGTGAAAAGGGCCCCGTGCTCCTGCACGTCCTCACGGAAAAGGGGCACGGATTCAAGCCGGCCGAGGCCGACCCCGTCTTCTTCCACACTCCGGCGCCCTTCGAATGCGACAGCGACGATTGCGTCGTGTCGGTCCGCAAGTCGTCCGCGCGGGCCTATACGGACGTCGCGAGCGACTCGATCCTCCGGGCCATGCAGCGGGATGACCGGGTCACGGTGATCACCGCGGCGATGTGCCAGGGCAACAAGCTCGAGAAGGTCCGCGAGGCGTTTCCGAAGCGATTCTTCGACGTCGGCATCTGCGAATCGCACGCGGTCGCCTTCGCCGCCGGGCAGGCGAAGGTGGGCTGCCGGCCGATCGTCGACATCTACAGCACGTTCCTGCAGCGTTCGTACGACCAGATCTTCCAGGAAGTCTGTCTGCAGAACCTCCCGGTGGTGTTCATGCTCGACCGGGCCGGCCTGACGGGTCCTGACGGCCCGACCCACCACGGCTGCTTCGACCTGGGCTACCTGCGGGTGTTTCCGAACATGACCGTACTCGCTCCGGGCGACGAGACCGACCTCGTGGCGATGCTCGACTGGGCACTGGCGCACGACGGCCCGGTGGCGATCCGTTATCCGAAGGCCGGCGTCGAGCGGCACGACCATCTTCCCCGCATGCCGATCGAACGGTGCCGCGCGGAGCGGCTCGTGCGTGGCGGCGACGGGCTCATCATCGCCTGCGGCACGCTCCTCGGTTCGGCCCTGGAGGCATCGCGCCGGCTCCGCGAGGAGGGGCTCGAGGTCGGCGTCATCAACGCCCGGTTCGTGAAGCCGCTCGACGAGGCGACGCTGATCGAGGCGATCGAGGCGGCACCGTGGGTCGTGACGGTCGAGGAGGCCTCCCTCCCCGCCGGATTCGGCGCGGCGGTGCTCGAGGCCGTGGCCGACGCCCGCGCGACGCAGCCCACCACCCCGACGCCCGCACCGCCGATCGAGCGGCTGGGCATTTCCGATCGCTTCATCGAGCACGGCGAGCGAGGGGAACTGCTTGCGGATCTCGGCCTCGATGCGTCCGGGATCGCAGCCTGCTGCCGGAAGCTCGCCGGTCGATCGGCGAGAGGTCCGTCGGCGGCTACCGCCGTCGAAATCGCCTGAGTCCTCCATGTCCTCTCCTGCGGGCTCTTCAGCGATCCGAATCGTTCCCGGGCGGCCGGTCGGCTCGCGTCTGTCGGTGGCGATCGTGGGCGCGTCGTCGGTGAGCCGGGTGCCGGCGGAGGCCGCCCGCCTCGAGGGCATCCTCCGACGGGCGGGGCAGACGGTCGTCGTGCGATCCCTCGACGAATCCTGGGAAGTCGCCGAAGACGACGATCTCGTGATCGTGCTCGGCGGCGACGGCTCCATCCTGCGGACGGCGCGTCGCATGGGCTACCGGCAGCGGCCCGTGCTCGGCGTGAACCTCGGTCGGCTCGGGTTCCTCACGCACTGCGCGCCGTCGGAATTCGAGAAGGCGATCGGGGAGATCCTCGCGGGCCGGTTCCGCCTCGTCGAACACCTCATGTTCGAGTGCGAAGTCGTCCGTGGCGGCGAGGTGATCCGCCGCGAGCTCGGCCTCAACGAGACGTCGATCCTCGCCGGACCGCCCTTCTCGATGATCGAGGTCGGTCTCGTGGTGGACGGCGAGGATGCTGCCTCCTACCGGGGAGACGGTCTCATCGCGAGCACGCCGGTCGGCTCGACGGCCCACAGCCTCTCGGCGGGCGGACCGATCCTGCGCGAGGATCTCGATGCGTTCCTCTTCACGCCGCTCAACCCGCACACGCTCACGAACCGTCCGGTCATCGACTCCGCGTCGCGGATCTACGAGCTGGTCGTGCCGAGGCCCAACGCCGGCACCGCCTGCGTCGTGGACGGCCGCGTCGTCGCCGAACTGGCCGCCGGCGACCGCATCCGCATCCGCCGCGCGGCCCCCCGATTCATGCTGGTCGAGACCGGAGGCCATGGTTACTACCGCACGCTTCGGGAAAAGCTGCAGTGGGGCGGCGGCTTCCGGGGCACCCCGAACTGACCGATGTCTCAAGGCCGCGCCCCCCGGAGACAGACTCACCATGAACGTAAGCGGCCTGCGACGATCTGCGATGGCGTGGCTGCTCGCCGCGGGCCTGTTACTGCTGGCGGGATCGTCCCTGCTCGCCGAGGAGCCGACCGTCCGGCTGCGGTACGCGTTCAAGCCGGGCGAGAGGCTCACGATGGATGTCGAACACCGCGCCGTGACCGACACGACGATTTCCGGGACGAGGCAGTCGGTGGAAACCTCGACCGATTCCCGCAAGATCTGGACCATCTTGAGCGTGGAGGAGGACGGCCGAACGACGCTTGAAAACTCCGTGGACGGGGTTTCGATGACCTCGCGGTCGAGCGACCGCGGAGAGCTGCGTTGGAAGAGCGGCGACGGCACGCCTCCCCCGCCGGGCTACGAGGGCGTGGCCGAAAGCCTCGGGGTGCCGCTGTCTCGCACCGTGATCGACCCCTTCGGTCGCATACTCAAGCGTCAGGATCTCCGGCCGACGAACATCACCGCGTCGAACACGGGCGATTTCCCGGTCGTGCCGCTGCCCGACCATCCGGTGAAAGTGGGCGACGAGTGGACCGTGCCCCAGGAGGTGGTCGTCGATGTGCCCAACGGGCCGAGGCGGGCCGTCAAGACGCGGCTCCGCTACCGGCTCGCGGCGGTCGAGGGCGGCCTCGCGAAGATCGACGTCGATACGACCGTCCTGACGCCCATCGACGACCCTCGGCTCGAGGCCCACCTGCTCGAGCGAATCTGGGACGGCAGGATCCTGTTCGACATCGCCCGCGGTCGCGTGGAACGTCGCACCACCGGAACCGACCGCACCGTCGTCGGGTTCAGCGGCCCCCAGTCGAGCATCCACTACAAGGCCAAGCTCGACGAACGCCTCGTCGGCGGCAAGCAGCCCGACTGAAGGGCAGCCCCGAACAAGCAGCGTCGACCGTGAGGGG
>CAZPEM010000074.1:0-15845 GCA_964585575.1 uncultured Chitinophagaceae bacterium | reverse complement strand
GCTCGTGGGAGGCTTCGTGCACTGCGCACGACTTGCGGGCGACGGCGAAGCTGACGGGAACCATGTCAGCCTTGTCGTTGCGATAGCTGGCGAGTCCGCAGTAGCCGGCGCGGGCGGCGGGCGGCCACGTCGCGACGGCTGCGACCGCCAGCAGTGAACAACAGAGGATGAGACAACGCTTCATGACTTGTGCCACTCGCGATGGAGGGCTCCTGACGGTCGGGGAAAGAAAACGGAAAAGGCCTGGGCGGATGGACGGATTCGGCACGCCACAAGGATGATCGGCCGAAAACTCTCTGCAAGTTCACCATACATCGCAATCCGCGCCCCTTCTCCAAAATCACTACGGCCATGCAATCCCTACAACCAAAACCACCTGAAGGAGGGGGCTTCCGGTCACGCTGAAGTCGCGGGTCGTGCGGGCAGAGGGGCCGCGGGCCTGATTGAACGCGGGCCTGCGATTTCAGTAGAGTCTGGGCTCCCCTTGGGCGCATTCATGGCCGAGTCCCATCCGCAGCCAGGCGACGTCCCGTCGGATTCGACGGTGCCGAAGGCGGTCGTCGCCCGGCTCTCCCTCTATCTCAGGGAGCTCCAGCGGCTCGAGGCGGCCGGCCAGCAGACGATCTCCTCGGCCCAGCTCGGCACGCTCCTGGGCTTCAGCGATGCGCAGGTTCGCAAGGATCTCGGCTTTTTCGGACAGTTCGGATATCCCGGCGTCGGGTATCGCTGCGACGAGCTCATCCGGGCGATGCGGGACATTCTGGGAACCAACCACGTCTGGCCGGTGGTCATGGTCGGCGTCGGCAACCTGGGCCAGGCCCTTCTCGGCTACCGTGGCTTCGCGCGGCAGAACTTCCGGATCGTCTCGGCGTTCGACTGCGACCCGACGAAGGTCGGCGGCACGATCAACGGCATCCCCGTTCGTCACGTGGACGAACTGCCGGAGATCGTGCAGCGCGAGCGGATCCGCCTGGGACTGATCGTCGTGCCCGGGGAGCGGGCTCAGGAGGTGGCCGACAAGCTCGTGGCCGCTGGCGTCGAGGGGATCGTGAACTTCGCCCCCGTCACGCTCTCCCTACCGCCGCACATCCAGGTCGTCTCGGTGGACCTCGCCATCGAACTCGAGCAGCTGTCGTTCGCCGTGACGAGCAAGCTCCACGCGGCGGCGGTTCAGCCGGGAGGCTGACCGGCCAGCCGGGCCGGTGACGAGCCGGGCCGGTAAAAAGCTCAGAAGCAGTAGGCGAGCATGTAGAACTCCCAGCCGGTGAGCATGGCGAGGAACGTCTGCAGGCCCAGGAGCACGATCCAGAAGAGGTACGTGGGGGCGAATGCGCAGGGACCGGGCGGGTTCGGGATCCGACGGATCGCCGCGACGAGGAGCACGACCCAGATCAGGAGGCTCGTCGCGAGGAACGCCACGTGGATCGCGAGCGTCATGAGCGTGACAGGTGCGATCGCCTCGCCGGCCGCCTTCACCGCCCGGGCCTGCCAGTCGCCGAAGAGGAAGTCCCAGGCGAGGATCCCGCAGGCCGCGAGGAACGGGGGCGTCAGCGCGAGCTGGATCCGCTTGTGCAGCAGGTAGTTCCGCCGCACCAGCAGCGCCTCGAGGCTCCAGACGAAGAGCGGGATAATCGCCAACAGCAGCAGGTAGGCGACATCGACCGCGGCCGTCGCCCGTGATCCCAGGAATCCGCCCATTCCCACCATGGCCCGTCTCCGCATGGTCCAGTTCGCACGGCTCGGCGGATCATCCGCCGATCGATTTTTCGAAGAGACGGTAGCGTTTCCGGATCGTGGCGCCAAAGTTCTCGATCGTGGCCCGCATCCTCGTGTGGGTCTCGAGCACGTACCCGGTTTCGCAGGTTTCGATTCCCTTGCGGAAGCACTCGCGAAAGAACCGCTCGTAGAGCGGCACGCCGATCCCGAGGGCCTCGGCCTGCGGGGTCGTCACGTAGACGTAGACGACGTATTGCTTGATCCGACGGCGATACCGCAGGTAGGTGAGCCATCCCCAGGGGAAGAGCCTGCCCTTCATCCGGGCGAGCAGTTCGTAGTAGTTGGGGCAGGCGAGGAACACGGCCTCGGGCCGTCCGTCCACCTCGGCGATGCTGAAGGTGTCGGGATCGATGATCTCGAGAAGCTCGTCGCGGGCGGCGAGCATCTCCTCGTCGGAGAGGGGCACGAATCCCCAGTTGCCCTTGAGCGACTCGTTGCAGATCGTGCGGATGATCTCGAGCTCCTCCTCGACGCGGTCGAGCCGCGGGCTGCGGATCGCGACGTTGCGACGGGCGAGGACCTTGTTGGAAAGGCGTGCGATGCGTGTGAGCAGGTTGTCGAGGTATTCGGCGGAATAATCGGGGTAATGCCATCCGTAGACGAGCACGTCCATCGCCTTCGCCAGGCCGTATCGCTCCGCCTGGCTCGGGTAGTAGGGCTGCGTGTGGGGCATCGGGATCGAGGGGAAGTGTTGGAAGCCGTCGACGAGGAAGCCGATGTTGGCGTTCATCGACGGGTTCGTCGGCCCCCGCATGCTGGTGAGGCCGCGGGCCGCCAGCCAGGCTTCGGCCGCGGAAAAGAGGCGGCGGCTCGCCTCGTCGTCGTCGGCACACTCGTAGTGCCCGAAGAAGCCGACGCGATCGTGCCAGTGCGCGTTGTGCCGCCGGTTCTCGATCGCGGCGATCCTGCCGACCGGCCGGCCGCCCCGCAGGGCGAGAAACAGGGCTGCCTCCGCATGCCGATAGAACGGGTTCGCCTGTGGGTCGATCTCCTTGAACTGGTCCCGGTCGAGCATCGGCACCCACAGCGGGAGCGACCGGTTGATCTCGCGGGCGAGCCGCACGAATCGGCGGCGGTCGCGGGCCGACCGCACCTCGACGATCTCCACGTCGCTCATGGCCGTTCCTCTGCCTGTTCGTTCGCCCACGTGATCGTGCGCTCCATCGCCGTTTCGAAATCGATCCGGGGCCTGTAGCCGAGCTCATCGCGGGCCCGGCCGATGTCGTACCGCTGCTCCGTGCCGAGCTCGAGCACCGCCAGTCGCGTGAGCAGCGGCCGCTCCCGCCGGCCGGTCGCGCGGCCCGCCAGTTCGCTTGCGACCGCCAGAGGATAGAGGAGCGACGAGGGAAGCGACCACCGCGGCGGCGCGGCGCCGATTCCGGCGGCAAGCCGGGCGATGTAGTCCCCCCACGCCACGTCGGAATCGTCGTGGATGGTCCAGGCCGAGCCCGGTGGAGCGTCGGAGGCCGACGCGAGCTCGCAGGCGTCAACGACGTTTTCCACGTAGGCGAGCCCTGCAACGTGCCGCCCGCCGTCGACGAGGATCATCGAGCCTGCCCGCAGGTGCCTGGCGATCTCCGCGACGTAGTGTTTCGAGCCCGGGCCGAACACCATCACCGGCCGCAGCATCACGGCGTGGAGCCCCGCGGCATGAACCGCCTCGAGCACGACCTTTTCCGCGGCGATCTTGCTTGCGATGTAGGGAATCCCACGGTCGCACTGGGGCGAGGCCTCGGTGAACGGACGCCGACCGCGGTAGCCGTGAACCGCCGCCGAACTCATGTGCACGAACCGCCGGACGCCCGCGGCCACCGCGGCCTCGACGACGCGGCGGGTGCCGGCCACGTTCGCTCGGTGGAATTCAGCCGCCCGCCCCCAGTCGGAGACGAGCCCCGCGCAGTGGAAGACATGCGAAACCCCGCGCATCGCCCGCGCGAGCGACGCGGCATCGTCGAGATCCCCCTCGAACGGCTCGACCCCGGCCGGCAGGCCGCTCCGGCCGCCGCGGACCAGGCCCCTCACGGGCAGGCCCCGCTCCACGAGCCGCCGCGCAAGATGGCTGCCGATGAGGCCCGTGGCACCGGTAACGAGTTGGATCATGCCGGTTTGCCCTGGGGAATGCGTCGTTATAGTACGCGTCGAAGCTCGACACCGGAGGCGGTCGCTCATGCGGCGATTCGAATCGAAGGCCCTGGCGACGGAAAGCAACGCCACCACCGGCGAAGAAATCGATTCCGCAGGCCTGACGGATGCTCTCATGCCGTTCTCCCCACCGGTCGGGGGCGAAATCGCCGAGGACGTCCTCGGCCCCGGCGCGGTGCTCGGCGACGTGACGATCACCCGGCTCATCGCCGACGGCGGCATGGGACGGGTCTACGAAGGGATCCAGGGAAGGCCTTCTCGCGCCGTCGCGATGAAGGTGGTTCGCCCGGGCCTGCTCTCGCCGATGGCGATGCGGCGGCTCGAGCACGAGGCGGCAATTCTCGGGAGGCTTACCCACCCCGGGATCGCGAGGATCTATTCGGCGGGCGTGCAATCCGTTCGGGGCTGCGATCTGCCCTACTTCGTGATGGAATACGTCGAACAGGGCCGGTCCATCACGACCTACGCGACCGAGCAGGGGCTTGCCACACGCCGGCGAGTCGAACTCTTCCGAGACGTCTGCCTCGCGGTCGCCCACGGCCATCAGCGAGGCGTCATTCATCGAGACCTAAAGCCGAGCAACATCCTTGTCGACGCCGCCGGCCAGGTGAAGGTCATCGACTTCGGTGTGGCGCGGAGCACCGACGGCGACGTCGCGCTCACCACCATGCTGACCGACGTCGGGCAAATCGTCGGGACCGCGCAGTACATGAGTCCGGAGCAGTTCGACGGTGCCGTCGGCGATCTCGACGTGCGGGTCGACGTCTACGCGCTCGGCGTGGTGCTCTACGAACTCCTCGTCGGCAGGATGCCCTACGACCTCTCGAAGCGGCCGGTGTACGAGGTGGCCCGCGTCGTGCGTGAGGTCGAGCCGCCATCGATCTCCTCGATTGATCGACGGCTCGGCGGCGATCTCGCCACGATCGTTTCGAAGTGCCTCGAGAAGGATCGCGGCCTGCGGTATTCGAGCGCCGCCGAGCTCGAGGCGGATCTCGGCCGTCATCTCCGCGGTGAACCGATCGCCGCCGCGCCGCCGCGGCTGCTCGCGTCGGTCATCCGGCTCGCGCGGCGGCACACGGCGGCGGCGACGGCGGCCGCGGGCATCCTCGTGGCGATCGTGGCGGGAGGCACGGCCGCGTCGATCTTCGCCGTGCAGGCTGCCCGGGACCGGGAGGTGGCCGTCCGCGAGAAGGTGCGGGCGGATGCCGAGGCCCGAACGGCGCGGCAGCGGCTATACGTCGCCAACCTGCGGTCCCTCCAGACATCCCTCGACGCCCGAAACATGCGGATGGCACGGCGGCTCCACAACGAAAACTTGCAGATCGCGGGAAGCCCGCCTCCGCTCGAGATGAATCTGCTTGGGGCCGGGCTGGACGAGGCCTTCGTGCTGCTCGCGCCGGACAGGGGGCCGGTGCTTGAGGTCGCCTACCGGCCCGACGGCCGCATCCTCGCCGCAACGACGCTTCGGCCGTTGCGGGACAGGGCGGCAATGCGGGCGTTCGACAAGAACCCGAGCCGCTTCCCGGTGACCGTCGGACGGCGTGGCGAGCCGCTGTATTTCGCGGTCGGCGACCGGCATGTCCACCGGACGCTCCCGATGCTCGACGATGTGTGGGCAAGTTTCTGGCGATCGCAGATCGACCCCGCGGCACCGGCCGTCGACATGGTCGATGCCGAGACGACGCCCGTGGCTATCGCCTCCGACGGCCGGCAGTTGGCCGTGCACGATCCGGATGGCAGCCTGCGGGTCGTACGCCTGTCGACGGCCGACGGCGTCGCGGCCGGGCGGGTCGTCGTCGAACGGCGAATCGAGGACCATCGCGGCCGAATCAAAACGGCGGCATTCAGCCCCGATGGCAGCCGGCTGGCGATCCAGGCGGCGAACGGATCGATCGGGCTCTGGGACGCCGGCAGTGGCAGTCTCGTCGTCAGGTGCGGCGATGCGATCAATTCAATCGAGACGTTCCTTTTCAGCCCGGATGGCTCGCGGTTCCTGGTGCTCGACCGCTTGAGGGGACGATCGAACGAGGCACGGATCCATGATGCGGTCGATGGCCGTCATCTCTCGACCGTGAAGAGCCCTCGCGGCCCCCTTCCATTCCGTCAGATCATGGCCTTCAGTCCCGATGGCGGCCAGCTCGTGATGAGCCAGGACGCCGGCCAACCCCAGGTGTTTCGAACGGTCGATGGTTCTCGGCTCGGGACCCTCCGGGGTCATGCCGCGGTCGTCACGGCGCTTGGCTTCAGCGCGGACGGTGAGCAGATCGCCAGCGGGGACTCGCACGGCACGGTCCGGCTCTGGGATGCGAAGTCGTGCATGCCGGCGGGCGATCGGCTGGGGCACGAGGCCGCCGTGACGGCGGTGGCGTTCAGGCCCGACGCCGAGTCGATCGCCTCCGGCTCGCAGGATGGGACGATTCGGATCTGGTCACGTGCCGCCGACCCGCCGCTGGCAGTGCTCCCCGGCCGCCGTGGATTGGCCGCCGCCGCCTTCAGCCCCGACGGCCGGGAGGTGGCGATCGCGCCGCGTGGCGGATGCGAGGTCGAGGTCTGGGACGCGAGAACGATCGTCAGGCGTTGGACACTCGCCGGGCACGGCGAATCCGTCGCGGAGATCGCGTACAGCCCGGATGGCGCGGTTGTGGCGGCCGCGGTGCGAAACTCGCAGGGGGCCGGCGAGGTCCGCATCTGGAGCACGTCCACCGGGGACCTGATCTCGGTGCTTGGCGACCGGCCCCACGGGGCCGAGCGCGTCTCGTTCAACGCCGATGGTTCTCGGATCGTCGCGACATTGGCGGATGGCACGGCGACGGTCTGGGATCATCTCGCGGGCCGACGCGTCGCAACCGCTGTGTGCGACTATCGGTCCGCCGTCGTCGATGTGGGCGCCGTGTTCGGACTGGATGGCAGGCGGCTTGCATCGCGATACGCGCAAGTCCTGGATGCCGAAACGGGCGATGGAATCCTGAAACAGCCTCCGTCAGTGCACGTGACCTGTCTCGCGGCAAGCACGGATGGCCGCTCGTTTGCTGCCGGTATGACCATCGGATCAGTCCATCTCGTCGATTTCGAAACCGGAAAGCGGTTCGCCCACCTCTTCGGCCATTCGGGGGCCGTGCGGGCGATCGCCTTCAGCAGCGACGGCTCACGGATCGCCACCGGGTCTGGAGACGGCTCAGCCCGGCTATGGGACGCAAGGAACGGTCGCACAATTTGCGTTCTCGACGGGCACGAGGGATCCGTGGAGGCGGTGATGTTTGGTCGCGACGGACGGCGGGTCGTCACCTCCTCGACCGACGGCACGATTCGCATCTGGGACGCAGAGTCGGGGCAGGATCTCTGCTCGCTGCCGGCGCAGCGGGAGTTTCCGAGGGCGGTCGCCCTGAGTCCTGACGGAAATCATCTGCTGGCCGCGGAACCGGACGGAGCCATCCGAGTCTGGGGGCTCTCGAACGCCGACATCGTGGCCGCACGCCAGGCGGTCGTCGCCGAGCAAGGTGTCACTGAGCAAGCCGTCACTGAGCAAGCCGTCACTGTGTCGCGGTGACGGGCATGGAGTTGCCCGGCGCGGCCTCGCCGGATTCATCGCCGATGTCCGGAAGTCGGGGAGGGAGCACGCGGTGCTTTGGCTCTTCGAGCGAGCCGAGAAACGCCGCGAGATCGTCGAGATCCTGACGGTTGAGTCCGAGCGGCTTGAGGTGCGGAGACTTCACGGGGAACCGAGGATCGTTTCGCTGGTAGGGCTGCCGCTTGAGCGTCACCATGCCGGCGTTGTACATATTGAGCACGCCGGGAAGTTGAAAGAGGCCCGTGTGCATGAGCGGAGTCGTGCTCGTCACGTCTCGCAGCGTCGGCGTGCGAAAGCGGCCCGTGTCTTCGACGACGCCGGTGACGTCGCGGCGGCCAACATCCTCGTTGCTCCTGCCATAGAAGCTCAGCCCGAGGTCGTGGAAGCGGCCGTCGCTGAAGGCGGGGCCATGATGGCAGTTCATGCACCTCGCCTCGCGCCGAAAGAGGTCGAGCCCCAGGATCTCTGCATCGGTCAACGTCGACGAATCCCCTCGCAGAAACTCGTCGAACCGCGACCGCCCCGAGACGATCGTCCGCTCGAAGCAGGCAATCGCCTGGATCACCGATACGAACTCTATCCGGCGGCCCGGAAAGGCCTCCTCGAACTGTTTCCGGTATGTCGGGCTGTCGGCCAGGAGGCGGACGACCTGATCTCGATCGGCGGCCATCTCGGACGGATTTACGAGGGCTTGCTCCGCCTGCTCCTCGGGGCTCGTTGCCCGCCCATCCCAGAAGAGGCTCGACTGGAAGGCGATGTTGCGGATGGTCGGCGTGTTTCTCGGCGGGGAACGTCCCGGTGGTTGGCTGACGGGGCGGCCATCCGCCCAGCCGAGGTTCGGCTCGTGGCAGGAGACGCAGGCCATCTTCCCACCGGCCGAGAGCCGGGGGTCGAAAAAAAGCGTCCGTCCCAGTTCCGCCTTGGCATGGCTGAATGGGTTTGACTTCGGGTGTTGGACAGGCGGCAGGAGCCCGATCTCCTGCCAGTCGATTCCCGGATCGACGTGGGGCTTCGGCCAGCCCGTGGGATCGCCCCGATAGATCGACCGCAAACGGACGGCCAAGGCGGCCCGTTCGGTCGCCGAACGCCCCGGCCGCGGCGACGGCTTTTCTGAGTCGGAAAGGTCGGCCGCGTTGGCGAACTGCAGCCCGAGGGCCATGCGGAGCACGAGGGAGATCATGGACGCCTTCGGCCACCGCACTGTCGGGAGCAAGTGGAAAACGGCTCGAGATGCGGCGGTTGGGGCAGCCATCACTTCGAAGGTTCAGGGGTTCGAGGGTTCAGGGATTGAAGACGGCGTCGCCCGCCTGGATCGTGAGTTGGGCCGCGACGACGTCGGCCGCGGTCGATTCGTCGAGAAAGGCCGCTGCGCCATCGGCGAACAGCACCGCAGCGACTCCGGAGTGCAGGCCGTAGATCCCCCAGTCATTCGTGGCGTTGATCAGCCGCGGGCCAGGCGACGCGTACTGATCGGCAGGATCCGTCCGCGACGCGTCCCGCCGGAACCCGCGGATGGCGAACTGGTTGGTGTCGGCCCAGCCGCACTGGCCGATGTACCTGTTCGTCGGACTCGATGCGAGCCCGGAGCCGGGGCTCATCCCGCCGAAGGCCCAGACCTGCGGCCTTCCCGCGCACTCGACGATCGCGATGCTTTTCGACGTGCCATCGGTGATCTCCCGGACCCGCCGTCCTTTTTCGCCCGGTTTGATCGCGACCTTGAAGAATCCGTCGATCGATCCCGGCTTGGCATACGAAATCGTCGCCGGCGGGTTCCAGAGCGTGCTGCTCGGACCGGAGGACCCGGCGTAGTCCGCGACCGCCGCTCCCCAGGCGGGGCTTCCCGTCTTGAATCGCGGGTGGTCACGCTTCCCGGTCAGGGTCGCCGAGGGGCAGGTCATGAACGGCACCACCACCTGCACGGCCTCCCTGTTTCGCACGTCGTTGCAGGCGACCGTGAAGTCATAGCTGCCGGCGAGCGGGTTCTCGTCGACGTAGGGGAGGATCTGTGCCGTCCAGTAGAAGCGGGCGCCGTTGCCGGTGACGGCCGTTGGAAAGAATCCTTTTGCGGCCTCGTGATGGTGCAGGCCGACACCGATCTGCCTGAGGTTGACGAGGCATTGCATGCGGCGGGACGACTCTCGTGCCGATTGGATGGCCGGCAGCAGCAGGGCGACCAGGCCGGCGATGATCCCCACGACGACGAGGATCTCGACGAGCGAAAAGCCCGGCCGGCGTCCGTCGGTCGTGTCCGTCGTCCGTTTCGGCCTGCTCGAAGTCGCCCTGCTCAAAGTCACCATAGCCCGAATGACCGCCGCCCAGATCGATCACTCCGGACCCTCGCCGTCGAGGGCCGCCCTGACGCCGTCTCGGGCATGCCTCCAGTAGGTCTTCACCGTCCGCTCCGAACAGCCGAGCATGCCGGCGATCGTCCGCTGGTCGGCACCGATGTACCAGACGAGTCGAAACACCTCCCGCTGCTCGGGGGAAAGCCGATCGATCGCCTCGTGGAACCGCTCCCATCGGTCGAGCGGTTCCTCCTCCGCCTCGACGCCGTCGACGAAATGACGCTTGCCTTCGGCATCTTGGTAGACGTTTGTGCCGTGGTTGGCCTCGTAGGAGGAGGCGGCGGAGTAGCGACGCGCCAGATCGACGAGCTCACGGTGAATCTGCGTCGCGCCGAGGGCCATCAGCGACCTGGGGGATTCCCCTGCCGAGGCCATCTGGCCCAGCGCCCGATGGAGCCGCAAGATAGCCCCTTGGAGCACATCGTCGGTGTCGTCGAAGCGTCGCACGCCCGGATACCGGCGGAGAATCTTGTGGGTCAGATGCCGCAGCCTCTCGACGCAGGCCTCGACGAGCCGTTCCCTCGCCGAAAGGTCGCCCTCGGCAAGGCTTGCGAGCGATTGCGCCAGCGGAGACTCGGCATCCACTGCGTTGTCCTCCGTCCGCCCGGCCGCCTTGAACGATGGGGTTTTTTGGCAAAGAAGAAAAAATGGATCGTCGCTCTTTCCCCTCGAGCAGATTTTTTCGCCAAGAAGGGTAAGGAGACGCATGCCATGATACCCTCCCCCGCTTCCATTGTCGGCGAGATTGAGAACCCGCACGAAATCCTCGGATTGACTCCGTTGGAACGCGACCCCGTCGTGATCGTCGGTGCGGCCCTTGCGAAGCTCCGCGTGATTCGGGGTTCGAACGGCAGCGAGGTGATGGTTCGCAGGTCGGTCGAAGCGGTCGTCATTCGGGCGAGGGACTGTTTGCTCAAGAACGCGTTCAGCCATTTCGCCGACGATTTCCCGGAAACGAGCCCGACGGCGGTCGGGGTGGGATCAGCCGTCGGCGGGGATTGACGGGCCGGGATGAACGGGTAACTTCCGTCCTTGTCGGGTTGACAAGGTTTATCCTCCTTCCGGAAACGCTACTGCTCGCAGCCGTCAACGTCGTCCTTCCGACGCACTGACATTCTTTTTGCGGCAGTCTGCTTCGGCGTCGCCTCCTGGTCCTCCGCCAGGATCAGACGTCTCGCTCCCCGGTTTCTTGGCTTCCCTGCGGCGATTGAATCGGTTCGTCGATCTGGCATTGGTGGCGGTGCGGCAGTTCCTCGAAGAACCCGTCTCGCATGACGCGACCTCTGCCGACGAGTCGAATCTCCCCCGCACGCCGATGGATCGGGCGCAGTCTGGTGACGGTCGCTTCGCTCGCATGGCCATGGCTCCTCCCGGCCCGGGCCCCTGCGGCCACGACGACCTACACGTCCCCCTGGACAGGCGGCACCATCGCCGCCGCGGACACGGCGGTGATCGAAGACGGGGCGACGATCACCGGCAACGTGGTGGCCAACGGCACGCTCCGGTTCAACCGGACGACCTCGCTCACGATGAGCGGCACGATCTCCGGCAGCGGCGCGGTCTCCCTGACGAACACCGGGACGGTCGCCCTCACGGGCCTGACTTCGGGAACGGGCCGATTCGATCTGGCGATTTCGGTTGCCGCCGGCCAGTTGACGATCGGCAGCAGTGGAGCGAACGCGTTGGTGGTGGGGCATTCCGGAACGGGATCGCTTTCCGTCATGGGAGGCCGCGTCGCGAATGGAAACGGCTTTCTCGGGCTCGCCGCAGGAGGCCTTGGTGCGGCCACGGTGGCGAGCGGCACCTGGAGCAACTCTCGCCTGCTTCACGTCGGGTTCTCCGGACCCGGCTCGCTCACAGTGACGGGCGGCGAGGTGACGAACACGTCGGGAGTCATCGGCAACACCGGCGGTACCGGGACGGTGACCGTGAGCGGTGGCACGTGGACCAACGGCGGCCCGCTTTACATCGGCGGCTACACGGGTGGCGTCGGTACCGGCACGCTCGAAATCAACGGCGGACGGGTCAGCAACTCGGGCGTCGGGAGCCTCGGCAACCAGGGTGGCACGGGAATCGCGATCATCAGGGGCGGTACGTGGGCCAATGCCGCTTCACTGCTCGTCGGTCGCTCCGGCACCGGCACGGTCAGTGTCACGGGGGGAATGGTCACGACGCTCATGAGCAGTACGATTGGCACGTCGGCCGGCGGAGGCGGTTCAGTGAACGTTACCGGAGGCACTTTTTCCAACGCCGCGTCGCTCACCGTCGGTGGGGCCGGCACCGGCACCCTCACGATCTCCGGCAGCGGCGGCTCCAGGGGCGTCGTGGTCGTGGGAGGCACGCTCTCGAGGGGGCCTTCCGGGACGATCTCGCTCGAGTCCGGCGGGACGCTCCAGATCGGCACCGGCAGTTCGACGGGTTGGCTCGCGACCGACCTCGTCAACAACGGGTCGCTGATCTTCAACAGGACCGGGGCCGCGACCATCTCGAACAGCATCAGCGGAACGGGGGCGTTGTCCCTGCTCGGTGGTGGAACGTTCACATTCTCGGGCACGAGCAGCTCCTCGGGGCCGACGGTCGTTGGGGCGGGCCGATTGATCGTCGCCGGGGCTCTCGGCAGCACGGCCGTCTCGGTCGGCTCGGGCGGCCTGCTCGGCGGAGCGGGCGCGATCGGCGGAGAAGTTGCGATCGGCGCGGGCGGCACGCTGTCGCCGGGTGACAGCATCGAAAGCCTCTCCGCCGGGGCCGTCACGTTGCTCGACGGCTCGACCCTCGCGATGGAGATCGATTCATCCGTCGGAGTGGCGGCGGACCTGCTGCGTGTTGCAGGAGACTTTTCGCTGTCCGGCACGGTCGGTCTCTCGATCACCGACCTTTCGGCGGGTTCGCCCGCGTTCCCCCAAGGCACGATGTTCTCGCTCGTCAACTACGACGGAGCGTGGAATGGCGGCCTGTTCAGGATCGCCGGCGTGGCGGTTGCCGACGGGGGCATCTTTACCGTCGGCGGCCAGCCGTGGCTGATCGACTACGATGCGACGTTGGGCGGCGGGAACTTTGCCGGCGAATACCTGCCTGCGGGCAGCTTCGTGAACATCGTCGCGGTGCCGGAGCCGTCGGCCGGGGTGATGCTCGTCCTGGGGCTCGCCGTAGCCGGCACGACGCGGCTGCCGCGAAAGGCCCCAAGCCCGGGACCGCGTTGGAGAAATCGTCTACGATAGGGTCCGGAAAAGCCTTTTTGCCCGATGGTGTAACGGTAGCACAAGGGATTTTGGTTCCCTTTGTCTAGGTTCGAATCCTAGTCGGGCAATTTCGGGGCGGCACTTGCCCGAGCGGTAGCCGGCCGATATACCAAAGGGCGTCTGTCGCGGCGGAGGCGACAGGAATTTTCCCCGGAATTTGCTCGTGAACGCGTAGCCGCCGTCTCGTTTCGGACGCTGGCTTTTCTTCATTCGACGGACGTTCCCCCTCGGTCATGGCCGCTTTGCGGCCGGACGACGCCGAGGGCTTTTCCGTCGCTCCGAATGCCTGGATCCCCACGAGATGGTTGCTGCGCGGTCGCGTGCCTGCGGACGGTTCGACCCCGATCCCCGTTCGATTCGCTGGAGCACCCCCATGATTCACCGCATGTTGATTCGCAGCCTGATCCCCATCGCCGCTGCCCTGGTCGCGATCGGTTCAGCCGGCCGGGTGGACGCCGAGATCGTCTATTTCGTGAGCAGGACGGACGGCGGACTCTACACGTTCAACACGACCGGGGGCGGGATCTCCGCCCTCCCCAGCGCTGGAGCAGGCACCTTTTCGAGCCCGACGGCGCTTGCCCTCGGGCCGGATGGCAACCTGTACGTCGGCGACGACACCGGGGGCGGAAGCATACGCCGCTACAGCATGGCCACCGGCAGCGTGTCGTCGGTCGTGACGCTCAGCGGGACGAATCCGGTCTTCGGCGGCGGGGCCGTGTCGCCGACGGCCATCGCGTTCACGCCGGGAGGTTCGATGCTCGTCGGCCGTAACCCCGAGAAGGGCGCCACCGTAGTCGGCTACCCGTCGGGACAGGTGATCGAGGTCATCGGTTGGAATGGCGGCTCACCGACCGTGCAGCACTACACTTCTGGCGGGAGCCCGAACTACCAGACCGGGCTGGCCGTCGCGCCTGACGGGACGCTCTATGCGAGCAACACGACCTACGACATCCTCGTCCTGCCATTCCCCCCCCTGATCGGGAACGTCGTGAAGTTCAACGGCTCCGGGGGCTACCAGTCGGCGGTCGCGGCCGACGGCACGGGCACAGGCGGGCTCTCCGGCCCCACGGGGCTCGGCCTCTTCGGCAACTCGCTCTACATTGCCAGCGCGATGAACGGGAAGGTGTACCGCAACGACCTCACGAACCCCGACACATCGACCAACACGATCGAGTTCGCGTCGACGGGTGGCGACTATCTCGGGCCGCTGGCAATGCTTTCCGACGGCGGCTTGCTCGTCGGAAGCGTTTCTGGCGCGACCGGGCTCATCTACCGGTTCGGTGCTTCGGGAAATCTGCTCGGCACGTTTGGTGGTGCCTCCTACGGCCAGATCGGCGGGATCGTCGCGGTGCCGGAGCCGGGTGCGATGCTCCTCGTGGCGGCGGCCGGCGTGGTGCTCTGCCTTCGTCGGGTTCGCGGCAGGCTTCGGAGGTCATGAAACCCGTGCGGCGTTCCGGCGTCACGCTCGTCGAACTCCTCGTCGTCATCGCGATCCTCGGGGTGCTCGTGGGCCTGCTTGTGCCCGCGGTGCAATCGGCACGCGAGACGACTCGACGAACGGCGTGCGCGAACAACATGCGGCAGCTCGCGGTGGCCCTCGCAAACCACGAGTCGGCTCTGGGCCGCTATCCAATCGGCTCGGAGGCGAGGGCGTTTCCAGCCTATCCGAGGGTGACGGCGCAGCATTGCCGCTGGTCGTTGCTGGCCCACCTCTCCCCCTACTACGAGGCGGAGGAACTGCTCGACGGTCTCGACCGCTCAGTGCCGCTCTACATCGATCTCAGGCCCGACGCCATCGCCCCGCAAAACAAGCCGATCGTGAAGATCGTCGTGCCCATGTTTCTCTGCCCGAGCGACCGCGGGATTGCGGTCTCGCCGATCTTCGGGCCGACGAACTACGCCGGATGCACGGGCAGCGGCGGCGATGGCACGCCGTACGACACCGACGGACTCTTCTTCATCAACTCGCGGACGCGGCCCAAGGACGTCTCCGACGGCCTGTCGAAGACGATCGCGTTCTCGGAGAGCCTGCTTGGTGACTCTGCCTCGACGAATCGCGCCACGGTGACGCCGGAGAATGCCTACCGCTTCGTCATGTCCGCGCCGCTCTCCGAGTCGTCGTGTGCCGCCACGGCCGTCTGGAACTTCAGCGACCCCCGCGGGTTTTCCTGGGCCAACGGCGAATACCGGACGACGCTCTACAACCATCGCCATCCGCCGAACGCCGCGACCATGGACTGCATGGGCGTGCTCATGAACCCGCCTCAGGGAAGAATGGACCGGCTCTACGCCGCGTACGGCTGGCGGGCGGCCCGCAGTCGGCACGCCGGCGGCGTGAACGTCGCCATGGCCGACGGCTCGCTGCGGTTCGTCCGTGACGAGGTCGATCTCGGGGTCTGGAGGGCCGCCGCGACCCGGGCCGGGGGCGAGGCGGACGTGCTCCCCGACTGACCGAGAGGCCCGGCCGGCTTGCGATTTTGCCGATCGCACGGCTGCCCACGGGGCCGTGCGGGTTTTGGCGGCGTCCGCCGGGTGTTACAATTTCCCGCTTTCCTTCCGGCAACAGGTTTTCCACGACAAGGACCGTTCGCGACGTGCCGACCCCCCCGAAAAAGAGTCTCCCCGGCGGTTCGCCTGCGACGGCTGCTCCGAGCACTGTCGCGCCGATCACGGCGGCGCAGAAGAAGGCGATCCAGAAGGCCGACACGCTCATCGAGGCGCTCGGCTGGATCCGCAAGTTCCGCGACACGACCACCGTCATCAAGCTCGGCGGCA
>CAZPEM010000073.1:0-16124 GCA_964585575.1 uncultured Chitinophagaceae bacterium | reverse complement strand
CTGCCCTTGTGACGTGCCAGGGATTCGGCCATTTCGCCGGAGAGCGTCGTCAGGCCGTCGAGGGCGAGCGCTCTGCCCCGGTGCTGCGCCAGCGGCTTGGCCACCGCATCGGAGAGCGTCGTCAGGCCGTTGAGGGAGAGTTTGTTCCCCGAGTGCTTCGCCAGTGCCGTGGCCGGTTCGGCGGAGAGTGACGTCAGACCGTTGAGGGAGATACTGGAGAAGGGTTGCTTGCCCGCCAGCGCCTCGGCCGCCGATTCCGAAAGCGTCGTCAGGCCGTCGAGGGAGAGATTGCGGCCCTTGTGCTGCGCAAGCGCCCTGGCCGCCGCGTCCGAAAGCGTCGTCAGCCCGTTGAGGAAGAGATGGTCGCACTTGTTCTGCGCCAGCGCCCCGACCGCCGCGTCGGAGAGCGTCGTCAAGCCGTTGAGGTAGAGCCAGTCGCCATCATGCTGCCCCAGTGCCTTGGCCGCTTCGTCCGAGAGCGTCGTCAAGCCGTTGAGGGACAGCCAGCCCTTGTGCTGCGATAGCGCCCTGGCCGCCTCGTCGGAGAGCGTCGTCAAGCCGTTGAGGGACAGCGGGAGCTTGTGCTGCGCGAGCGCCCTCGCCGCGTCGTCGGAGAGCGTGGGCAGGCCGTCGAGCAAAATGGGACCGATCGTATAGCCCGCAATCGCCTGTGCCGTTTCGGCATCGACCGACTTCAGGCCCTTCAAGCTCAGGCATCGTCGCATCGTCCGCGGGCCGTAGCTGGTCTCGATCTGCACGCTCACTCCCGGAACCTGCGCCACCGACAACTCCGCCACCAACGTCCTCGCCTGCTCGGCCGTCAGGCTCTCGATGGCGTTCGTGTCCTGCGGGAACGCGGCAGCCGTGGCTGCGGCCGCGTCCGCCTGCGGCGGCGCCGCGATCGCACGGCGGCCGCTCATCGCCGTCGGGGCCACGCTGCCGCCCACCGCGAGGAGCACGAGCACCGCCGTCACGAGCCGGGCGGGATGGCCCGCCGCCGGCTCGATGCCCACCAGCCGCTCGATGCGGCAGGTGAGACTCCCGCCGTTCGCCGCCGCCGCCAGCACCGCTCCCTGCCGACGCTCCGCGAGCGCCACAAGCGCCGTCGCGTAGGAAACCCGCGTGCCGGCCCGACGTGACGCCAGCGCCCGCACCGCCAGATCGTCGGCACAGTGCTCCCGCTCGGCACGCACCTGCCCCGAAATCCACCACGCCGCCGGATGATGGAAGAAGAGCGTTTCAATGCAGCACTGCACGAGATTCGCCACGATATCGTGCCGCCGAATGTGCGATAGCTCATGCGCGAGGATCGCGTCGATCTGGTCCGGCGGCATGCCCGTGACCGCCGCCAGCGGCCAGATCACCACCGGCTCGAACCAGCCGAGCACCAGCGGCGCATCGATCCGCGCCGACACCACGAGCCGGATCTGGCCCCGCAGACCAAACGCGTCTTGCCAGCACCGCAGCCGGGCCTGCCAGCCAGCGTCGGCAAGCGGGGCCGCCTCGGCCACGAGCCGACGACCGAGCGACCAGCCCACGCCCAGCCGCACGGCCGCCACCACCGCGCCGGCAAGCCACATCGCTCCACACCAGGCCAGCCAAGGCTTTATCGTTTCCGCGAAACGCTGCAGGAAACGATGCACCGCCGTGCGGATGTCTGGTGGGATGGCAATCGCCGAGAGGCGAGCATCGCGGGCCGTGATGCCCGGGCTACTGGATGCGGCGGGGGCGGCCGCAAGCGCGGTCACGGCCGCGGCCCGAGTCGCATCGTCATCAGCAGCACCCCGCTCCCGCGGCGGCTCGATCACGGCGTACGTCACGACGCATGCCACCGGCAACGACAGAATCGCCAGCATGGCGAGCAGATAGCGAACCTGCACGGCCGCGGCCGAACACCTTGGCAGGATCCGCAGGGCGACGGCCAGCGCCGCCGCCACCGCCACCGCCTGCCAGAGCGAATGGAGCACCACCAGGCCGAGCCGGTGGAGCTCCGCGGCGGATACGGCCGCCGGAAGCCAGAGCGAAAACGATTGCCACAGGTTCATTGCTGCTTTCCTCCACGTGACGGCTTTTCTTCGAGCGCAGCCAAGAGACTGCGGAGCTGGGCGATCTCCTCGGGCGAGGCCTTGCGGCCGGCCAGGGCGTGGAGCGCGAGCTGGGCTGCGGCGCCGCCGAAAGCCCGCTCGACGAGATCGTCCACGAGCTGCTTCTGCACCCGCGGCGCCGGCAGCGCCGAGCGGTAGAGATGGGCCTTGTGCCGCTCGTCCCGCCTGACGAGCCCCTTGTCGGCCATGATCTGCATCGTCTTGAGGATCGTCGTGTAGCCGACGGGCTTCGTCGCGGCGATCACGTCGTGCACCTCGCGGACCGAGCAGGGCTCGCGGTCCCAGAGCACGCGGAGGATCGCCAATTCACTGTCGGCCGGACAGGGCAGTTCAGGCATCGGACGGAATTTCCTCGAGGGTGACGCCGGTATCCTACGGTCAGATTCGTAGGTTGTCAACGAATGCTTCCGTAGATCGCGAAACTGCGTCCCCGGGAAGCGACGGCGAGAGACCAGCGGCCCACGCCCCTGACGAACGAGAGCGTCCGCGGATTGGAGCCGAGGAAGGCATTGCGGATCATTGCTTGACCTCGACCGATCGCAGGCAGTTTGTCGAGCGGCGGGCCGCTCGCGGAACCGCCATTGAACGGACTATCCCCTATCGGGCACATTGCCCATCCTCAACCGGAGCACCAAGCCCAAGGCCCCATGAGTCGTCGCCCCCCTTCAAGCCGCCGATTTCCGGCGTGGCTGAAACCGCGGTCGCTGGAGGCCGCGGATGGCGGGAGGGTGGTCGTGCTCCAGGAAGGGGGCCGCGTGATCGGTCTGTTCCCGGGCGGATCGCAGGAAAATCTGCTCTGGACGCATCCCGCGCTCGCTTCGGCGGACGCGAGCCGACGCCTGTGTCGTTCCGAATCATGGTCGAATCTCGGCGGCGATCGCACCTGGCTCTCGCCCGAGCTCGAGTTCTTTTTCCCGCGTTATCCCGACATCTCGGTGTATGCACCGCCGCGCACGCTCGATCCCGGTGACTATCGCATGCGGGATCGCGGGCCGGCCGCCATCAGCCTCACCAACACGGCGTCGGTCATGGCCTATCGCGCCGAGCGACAAATTCCGCTCCGGATCGTCAAGACCGTCCGTCAGGCGGCCAGCCCGCTCGGCCCTGCGATGCCGCGAGCAGTGGACTACGCGGGGTATTCACTCGAAGTCGCGCTCGACGCGCCCGCCAGGGCACGGGCACTCCCGCTCGTCGCGATCTGGAACCTGCTCCAACTTCCCCACGGCGGGGAGCTGTTCATGCCCACCTATGCCAAGTGCCAGCCGACTCGTTTTTTCGGCATCATCCCGCCGGGCGACATCCGTGTGATGGAACGCTGCGTCTCCTACCGCATGACGGCGGCCGGCGAGCAGAAAATCTCGGTGCCGGCGGTGGCAACGACGGGTCGAATGGCATATCTTCGACCCGAAGGCCGCTCGGCCTCGCTGGTCGTTCGCAGTTTCCAGCCCGATCCATCCGGCATCTACGCCGATGCGCCCGTGGATCGGCCCACGGAAACCGGCTTCGCCCTGCAGGCATGCAACGTGAACAGCACGCTGGGCGCGTTCAGCGAGATGGAGCATCACGCGGCTGCGATCGGCGGCGAAACCGGACTTCGGAAACGGCATGACGTGAGCCACGTGTGGGGCTTCCGCGGCCCGCGGGCGGCGATCGAGGACGTCATGCGGGTGCTGTGCGGCGTATAGGGCCGTGCGGCATATCGAACGGACATGATCGGATCTGAACGGAAAGAGAGGCATCCACTCATGGGCAGCGAGGTCGAAGTCATCTGCAAGGCAGCCGCACAGCTCGGCGAGGGGCCGCTCTGGGATTGGCGAGAGGAATGCCTGTGGTGGGTCGACATCCTCGGCCAGTCACTCCACCGCTACGATCCGGTGAGCGGAAAGAGCACCCAGTTCGACGTGGGCCGCTTGATCGGGACCGTGGTCGTCCGCGAATCCGGAGGGCTCGTTCTCGCCTGCGCCGACGGTTTCCAGGCCTTCGATCCGAAAACGCGGTCGCTCGAGGCTCTCGGCGACCCGGAGGCTGATCTCCCCGGCAATCGCTTCAACGACGGAAAATGCGATCCCCGCGGGAGGCTGTGGGCCGGCACCATGTCGATGGAGGAAAAACCCGGACAGGGCACGCTCTACTCCCTCGAGCCGGCGGGCGACATTCGGCGACGGCTCGGCGGCGTGACGGTTTCCAACGGCATCGTATGGACGGCCGACGAGTCCACGATGTATTTCATCGATTCGCCAACCCGAAGGATCGACGCGTTTGACTACGACGGAGCGTCCGGCGATCTCACGAATCGTCGCTGTGTCATCGAGGTGCCTGCGGAACTCGGCTTTCCGGACGGCATGGCGATCGACGCTGCGGGGATGCTCTGGGTCGGCATGTGGGGCGGGTGGCACGTGGTGACGTTTGATCCGCGGACCGGCCGCGAGGTCTCGCGGCTGCGGCTGCCGACGGCGAACGTCACCGCCTGTGCGTTTGGCGGCCCCGACCTCCAGGATCTCTACATCACCACCGCCCGCGTGGGCCTGTCACCCGACGAACTCCGCGGGCAGTCGCGCGCCGGAGACCTGTTCCGGGTGCGGACCGAAGCGACGGGAGTGCGATCCGCGATGTACGCGGGCTGACGCGATGCACTCGGGCTGACGCGACCGGTGCGTCGCCGGCGACTGCCCGCCGGCACCTGCTCAACGCCGCGAGGCAGTCCACGATTCCCCGATGTCCTCGAGCGTGCGGCCCTTCGTTTCCGGCATCAGCAGCCACCCGAACAAAAACGACAGGATACACACCCCGGTGAAGAGCCAGAATGCGGCCGCCACGGAACCGACCGCCCTTTCGGACCAGCCCGTGATGGACGGAAAGAGATAACCGCCAGTGAAAATGAAGCACCAGAGGGTCGTCGTGGTGACGGCCACCGCCTTGGCCCGCAGCCGGGTTGGATAGAGCTCCGACATCATCAGCCAGGGAAGGCCGCCGAGCGCGAGGCCGTGCGGAATCGTGATCAACGCGATCACGATCATGACCGGTGTTCCCTTCCATCCCCAGGCGAAGACAAATCCGCAGAGCAAGGTGATGACCGCGCCCAGCAACGAGGCGGCCATCCAGAGCGGCCGTCGTCCGACGCGGTCGGCCAGCGAGATCGACACGAGCGTCAGCACGGCCATCGCCCCGTACACGAAGACGAAGTCGCGTATGGCGTCCTCCCGGCGATAGCCGGCCGCCTCGAAAAGCCTCGGAATATAGCCCCCAATAACGCTCCATCCGGTCCAGTTGTTGAAGAAGGCCAGCAAAATCCCGATGAACAGCGCCCAGAGCATGCCCGGCGCGAGCAGATCGGCCCAGCGGCCCTGCTCGGCGTGCAACGTGCGCCGAATCTCCTCGATTTCCGTGCGGGCGAAATCCGGTCCGCCGATGCGGCGGAGCACGTTCTCCGCCTCGTCGAACCTGCCCTTTTCGGCGAGCCAGCGCGGACTCTCCGGCAGGCGGAAAACGAAGCCGACAAAGGCCACGATGCTCAGCATTTCAGAGAAGAACATCCACCGCCACGCCTGCAGGGACCACGCCTCGGGAACGTCGCCCTGCTGGACGCCGTACCGGATCCGGAGCCACGCGACGATGCCCCAGGCGATCAGCGGAGCGACCGCATGGCCCAAGACCACGGCGAGCTGATACATCAGCCCGAACCGCCCCCGCCGGGCCGGGGGCGCAAGTTCTGCGATGTACATCGGCGAGGCGATCGAGCACAGCCCCACGCCGAGCCCGCCGACGAATCGGAAGAAGTTGAACGACCACAGCACGCCGTCCCGGCTGCCATCGGCCATGACGTCGGGAACCGCGGTGAACACGGCACTCACGGCGAGCAGCAGCGATGCCACGATCATCGTCTTCTTGCGGCCGATCGCATCACACACCCGGGCGCCCAGGAACGGACCGAGGATGCAGCCGAGAACGGCGCTTGCGGTGGCAAAACCCAGCTCCGACGCCGAGAGCGCGAACTGTTCCTCCAGATAGACGTTGGCGGCCCCGATGAGGCCCAGGTCGTAGCCGAAGAGAAATCCGCCGATCGCGGCCACGAACGCGGTCCAAAGCGGCTTCAGACGTCGTTCTTGTTGCATGCTGTCACGATGAAACGGAAAGAAAATCAGTGGAAATCAACGCGGCATCCGGCACGACCACGGCTCACAGGCCGGGCACGTATCCGGTCCCGAAGGTGTTGGTCAGCGGGCCGGCGAAGCCCTCTTGGAACGGCATCCACGACGTCGTCCCGCCATCCACGACCACGACCTGGCCGAGGATGTATCGTGCATCGTCCGAGGCCAGGAAGGCGACGACCCGACCGATGTCGGCGGGAGTGCCGCAGAAACCCGCCGGAATGTTCCGGCCGGCCGCTTCCGGCGTGAAGCCCGGAATGGCCTTGGAGTAGTTCTCGACATGCACGCATCCCGGCGCGAGACCGTTCACCCGGATGCCACGCGGCGCCAATTCGATCGCGAGGGTGCGGGTGAACGCCACGATGGCCCCCTTCGTGCCGGCGTAGACCGTGTGCTCCCGCATGCCTTCGTAGGCGTGGATCGACGTGATGTTGACCACGCAACCACCGGCCTTCTCGAGCGCCGGCACCAGCTTCTGCGTGAGAAAAAACATCGCCCGGATGTTCACCCCATACAGCGTGTCGAACTGCTCGGGCGTCACTCGCTCAAAGGGTATGTTCGCGGTGATTCCCGCATTGTTGACCAGCACGTCGAGCCCACCGAGGTATTCGAGCGCCGCGGCGGCGAGGCCCTGCACCTGGTCGACCTGCGTGAAATCCGCGCGGAAACACCGGGCGTCACCCCCCTGGGCGACGATTTCGGCCACCGTCGCCTCAGCACCGGCCGCGCTGTGGGAGTAGTGAACCGCCACGCGACAGCCTCGCCGGGCCAACTCGAGCGCGATACCGCGGCCGATGCCGGTCCCCGCCCCGGTGACCAGAACACGCTTCTGCTGCATGCTGTTGCTCGCTCGTCGTCCGAGACCGCGTGGTGGATCGCCGGCGGTCGAGATCTCGGGCCGGATCGCGTGGTGCCGTTCGGCCTGCTCGCCGCGGCGACGGCCATCTTCCGGCGAGCGAGCACGACAACCTCGCTCGGCCCGTGCGTCACGTCGTTCACCGCGGAATTACCGCAGCGGAGGGCATGGGATTCGAACCCACAACCCCTTTCGGGGCATCTGATTTCGAGTCAGACCGCTGGCCAATTCGCTTACCCTCCGAATCCAGCCTTGACCCCAGTTTACCGCGTCGCGGCCATAGTCGCCACAGGCCTCATTTTAGAGGCAAAAACGCGACTCTCGAAACGGCTTCGCAACTCGGCTGGTCTCGGCAATCCCCCGCCACCCCCATCGCATCACACTTCGCCTTGCGCTCATCCTGCGCACAGGAAAGCCGGCGACGCTCACTGACCTGCCCCCCGTAAACGTAGCCACTTTCAGAGAGGGAATCTCTGTGTGGTGTAACCCAAGGGAGGGCGATAGGTGCCACGTGGAAAGAAGTTCACGGCAGAGCAGATCATCGGGAAGCTCCGAGAGGCCGAGGTCGAGTTGGCCCGAGGCAAGACCGTGCCGGAGGTGGTGCGGAAGCTTGGCGTGACGGAGCAGACCTACTACCGATGGAAGCGGGAGTACGGTGGGCTACGGACGGACCAGGCAAAGCGGCTGAAGGATCTCGAGAAGGAGAACGGCTACGTGAAGAGCTTCAACGGCACATCTACCGCAGCGGAGGGCATCGGATTCGCCCCCCCACACCGCCTTTCGGGGCATCTGATTTCGAGCCAAACCCCTGGCCAATTCGCTTGCGCTCCAACAAGCCCTGAAACGTACGCTGACGGGCCTTCCCCCTCAATCCGGATCGCCCGTCGCCGGCCCCCGGCTTTCCGCCTGACCCCAGTTCCTGTTGCGCCGACCGTGTCGAAGACGCGGCCCCCGGCGGCTTGGGTCGGGTTTACCGCCCCACGATGCCGATGAACGACCAAGCGATCCGGGCACTCCAAGCAGGAAATACCAGAGCGATGGCAAAGCAGACATGGCGGGTGGTCACCCGAGGTGCGGACGGGGAACTGGTGATCCACGACTTCGATTCCCCCGCCCCGCTCCTCCGCACCCACCTCCAGATCGGCACCGACGACTGCAGCACGGACCTCGAACTCCGGGGTGCGCCGGTCTTCCGTTCGCTCATCGGCCCGATGCCCGAGGGCACGACGATCGTGCGGTACGAGACGCCCGAGGTGTTCGAGACGCTCACGAAGGAGTGGGCCATGCCGCGGCCGCCACGCCGTCGCAGCCGTGCGAAGAAGACCGCCGAGCAGTGACCGCTACTGCCAGAAGCGGCGCATCTTCTCGATCATGCTCGACCGGATCTCGCTGTCCTTTTCGGAGCCCTGCTGCCGGCCGGACTCCTGCGAATCCTTCCTCGACAAGGCCGGGTCGGCCCCCTTGTCCGGCACGAGCCCCATGAGGAAGCGGGGCCAGTGCGTGTCCAACTCGACGAGGCAGGCCCCCACGTCGCCCGACGCGAGGCGATGGTCGATGAGGGCGAGCGCCTTCGACAGCTGCACCCGCTGCGACTCCTCGAACGCCAGGTCGAACACCCGCACCTCGTCGATCCGAACCCGGCCCGGTCCGAGCAGGTCGAATCGCACCCGCAACGACTCCATGCCGCTTGTCGGCAGGTCGTCGATCTGGAGCACCACCTGTGCCCAGTCTTTCTTCAGCGGCATCGACCCCTCCCCGACGCCGACCGGCGCGAACCGATAGTACTGTCGGTCTCCCTCGCGGCCCTCGACGGCGATCCTTAGTGGCGGCTGCCCACCGTCATCATCGAGCTTCAGCCAGGCGGCGACGCTCACCCGGCCCGTCCGCGGCGCCGCGAAGGCGTTGCTTTGGAGCGTGGCCAGCCCGTGCTCGCTCGCGAAGCGGATCGCCTGCGGGCTGCCGGAGGCACCCGAGGCCACGACGTCGATCGCCCCGCGGCCGGCCTCGACGAGCTCCCAGCCGGGCACCGCCCCGCCGGCCGACGGCAGCTCGAACGCGGGGTTGTCGAGCGACTCAAGCGGCGAAGGCATCTCGAGCGAGGCACGTCTGCGACGCAGCGAGGCGAGCTGCTCCTCGACGGCCTTCCGCACCGAGTCGTCGTGGATCACTCCGACCGAAACGACCGCCCCCTGGCCCGTCGCGTCGAGCGACCGCACCTCCCACGGGCCGAGCGGCACCTGCCAGCTGGGCCGACGGGCTTCACGCGAGCCGCTCGCGGGGATGGACGCGACCACGGGTCCGCCGCCATCGGCATCGACGAGCGACGCCCACGGATTCTCCGGCGTGAGGCGGGCCGTGCATGCGGCGGCCGAAGCGTTCACGAGGCAGACCGACAGCCGGTCGCCGTCGCGGATCGTCCGCGCGACGATCGGCGCCGGCAAGCCGGCCACCGTCTCCATCGTGCCGGCCGGAAGCGAGGCGAACGCCCGCAACCTCTTCGCCATCGCCTCCGGGGTGAGATCGACGAGCAGTGATTCGTCGAACAACCGCTCGCAGTCGGCCGGCACCAGGGATTCGGCGATCCCTCGCGACCGGTCCGGCCCTGCGGGCGGCGAGTGAAGCTTCACGGCCGCCATCGCCCCCGCCGAGGCACCGCTGCCGAGGAGCCTGCCGGCCCGACGCAGATCGACCTCGAGCGTCCGATCGAGCAACACCGCGCCGCGGCGAGGAACTCGGGCGAGTTCCTTCACGACGGCGAGCGACCGCACGGTCCGCTCGATCGTGCCCTCGGCAACGATGTCCTCGCCGGCGATCCGCTGATGGGGCGAGACGAAGACGATCCGCGGATGCGCGGCGATCCTCGCCGGGTCGATCCCCAGGTCGAGCAGCGCCCCTGACTCTGCCGCGGCGGCTCCGAGCATCGGGCGGAATCGGGCGGCAACGGGCCCCTCCGTCAACAGCGTCGTCATGACGACATGGAGATCCAGCCCGGGCCTGCGGCTTGCGACGACGTCGGCCAGCCGCGCATGGAGTTCGGCGATCCTGCCGGCCCGCCAGTCGAGCCAGGCGGCCCGCGCCGGCCCCTCGACGAGCGACGCTCTCCGGGCGAAGCGATCATCGCCCTCGCGAGGCACCTCGATCCGCATCTCCCGGCCGAAGCTCTCCATCGTCTCGTCGTCGAGCCCCCAGGCCACTCCCGGCAGGTGCATCCAGCCGTCGTGGCCGAGGATGACCGCCAGTCCGGCCGCGGCCGGAGAATCGCCGAGCCTCACGACGAGGTCGGAAACAAGGCCGACCACGGCATCCTGCACGCGGGGATCGAGAATGTTGTAGCGACGCTCCTGACGCCCCGGCGAGGAAGGAGCGGGCCGACCGTCGCGTCCCACGCACTCGATGCCGACGACGTCGGCCAGTGGGTCGGCCAAGGCCGCCTCGAGCGACGCGAGCGGCCCCGAGCATTCGATCGCCGCAACGAGCCCCAGCCGTTCCCGCTCGAAGACACGCATCGCCAGGGCGACGAGATCCTTCGGCTCGAGGTCCGCGCCACGTTCCGCGAACGCTCCGCCGTCCCAGCGGGTGCCGCCCAGGCCGAGCTTCGAAGGCCACGCGGCGACGCCATCGGCATAGAAGGCGATCATCGCCCCGTCGGCGGCCTGAGCCTTCAGTTGCTCGGCGCACCTCGCGATGCCGCTGAGGGCCGCCCCCCAGTCGTGAATCGGCCGACCGGACTCCGGATCCACCGCATCGATGCCGATGAACCGGGAGAAGTCGGGCTTCGCGAGGTAGCCATGCACCTGCCGACCGGCGGCGAGCGTGCCCCGGCGGCCGGCCGCACGATCCTGCGAAGGGAGCCTGTCCGGCCCGGCGAGCACGCGGAGGCGACCGACCACCGCACCGCGGACCGGCGACGGATTCGCAAGCACGACGACCGGCAGCCGCGTCTTCGGCCAGAAGACGAGCCGGTGCACCTCCATGCGGGCCGGCTCGCCGCCGAACGCGGGACGCTCCACGCGAAAGCCCCCCTCGGTCGAAATCGCCACACCTTCCCCCGATGGGTTCGGCTCGACGACGGCCACCGCCACGGTGGCATCCTGGTCGCTCGGGTATTCCAGTTCGATGACGTGGGGAATACCCGGCCGCACCACCGGGATCGCGATTCCCTCCCAGGTCGGTGATCCGGACGAGCCGGCCGGCGGAAGCTTCAGCACCGGCCCGAGCGGGTGGGGCTCCACCGTGGAATCACCCGCGGCGACGAGGCCACCGCCGCGAGGCATGAGGGCATCGACACCGGGCAGTCGCGGCAATCCCCCTCCCCCCGGCTTCGAAATCTGCCCCATTCCGATCTGCGGAACCGGCAGCTGCGGCACGTTCAATGCCGGCACCGAGACCCCCGGAAGTCGCCGCAGGCGATCGAGCAGCCGCGGGCTGCCCGGATCGAGCTCGTAGACGACCTGCATCCGCTCGCCGGAGGCCACCGGACTCGACGCAGCCACCGCCACGAACTGGACGGTGCGGCTCGCGACCGCCCGCGACCACCGCAGGCTGCCTCGTTCGAGCACGTCGAACTCGAGGTCGTAAGCCCCTTCCCGGGTCGGCAGCGGCACCTCGACGGGCACCTCGGCGAAGCTCCGGATCACCGGCTTCGCCCCCCCGGAATCGGCGGGGGCGAGAGGGATCGCGGCGGCGAACAGCTGCTTTCCGCCTCCGAGAAGGCGGAGCCGCAGTTCGTAGTCACCGGCCTTGGCCGCCTTCCCGTCGATCAACGGACGAACCCACAGCCGAACGATTTCCCCCGGCCTACGGAGGCACGCGGCAGCCCCCGACGGAGTGCCGCCGACCACCTCGTCGCCGGACGCCGCGTCGCGGAAGGATCGGAACGCAACCTGGATCGCATCGCCCGGAACCCGCCGCACGTGCAGCCTGTTGCCATCCTGGTCGAGCGGCTGCTGGCGGGACGACGCGAGGACGTCGTCGATCGGCAGTTCCAGCGTCTTCCGCTCGTTGGACCGTCCGTCAGCCTCCAGTTCGACCGTGATCCGGCCACCGTCACCGCGATCGAGCATGAGGTCGATGCCGTCGAACGGCCGGGCAGACGGCTGGTGGATGACGACCCCGCCGTCGGCGAGATGGAAGCCGGCGTTGGCATCGGGCTCGGGCGAGAGGGAGCGGCACCGCACGATCGTGGCGGCGCCGCCGAGCGTGATGCGGCCCGTCCACCGCCGCTGCTTGCCGCCACCCCATGTCACGCGGATGGCGACAGGCACGGCGTCCGTCACGATCGCCTCTCCAGCCGCCGAGACGTGAAGGCCGACGGGCAGGATCGTCGCGGCAAACAGCCATGCCGCGACGGCCGCGGTCGTCCGCCGGACGAACCGCATGCGATCCCGAGACATCTTCGTAGCGCGCACTGGCAGCACGGCCGCCTGACCTCCGGCAAAATGGGTCGGAATAGTAGCTGGCCGGCGGCGGCCCGTGAAGGTCTTTTCGGCCGCGGATTCAGCCCGGCAGATCGGGGTGGGCGAGGCATTCGCGGAGCATCGCGTCGGCCTCCGCCGGGCAACGGTCGGCCACGTCCGTCACCTCGAAGTAGTCGTCGGGCTTCGCGAAGAGCGACGCCTGCACGCCCGCGTCCTGTCCCTGCGGCCAGGCGGCCACGAGATGCCAGTCGGGCGTGGCCATCGCCGCAGCCGCCCTGCCCCGGATGAAGAGCTGCTCTCGGCTCGGGGCGGCCCACGTGTCGAAGAGCCCCGCGAGACTCGCTGCCCCGTGGGAGCACGATCCTGCCGCGACGTCGAGCCACTCGCCGAGCGTCGCACCGATGTCGGCCGCGGAGACGAGTCCAGGAAACCGCTGGCCCGCCATGCGTCCGCCGGCCTCGCGGAGGATCACCGGGAGATGCACCCGCTCGCCGTACGGCCGAATGCAGTGATCCTGCGGCGCGACCCCGATCTGGCCGTGGAGCCCCAGCGGCATGCCGCCCGTTCCCGCCACGCAGACGTGCCACGGCGTGGGCGAGCCGGCGACCGCCTCGAGCAGCAGCCCAAGCCGCTCGTCGATCGCCGTCACCTCGGCGGCGAACGCCTGACGAACCACCGTCAACCGGTCGGGGTCGGTCTTCTCGTCGATCGCGAAGCACGGCGGCAAGACGCCCTCCATCGCCGGCGGATCCTCGGCATCGCGATACCGCTCCCGCAACTCGGCCGGCGCTTCCCAGCCGCGACCGAGACGGTCGAGATGGCAGAGCACCACCCGGTGTCGGCCGCGGCCGACGAGTTCCGCAGCCTCGTCGAGGTCGGCGGTCCTGGCGACCTGACCGGCGAGTTCCGGGGCATTTTCGAAGGGCAGGAGCAGCCTGCGGGTCTCGGCAAGGCAGACCGATTGGGCGAGAACCCGATCGAAGACCACGCCGGCGGCGGCGACCGCATCGACCGCGGCTGCGGCGACCCATGTGGCGCCGTAGGCCGGCAGCATCCAGGCGGGCAGCCAGTCGATGGTGACGGCCACGAGCCGAGCCGGCGGCGGATCGAGTTCGGCGGAGGTTGACAAAACGGTGGGCGACAAAACTGCAGACTCTCCGGGAGCCGCTCGAGCGACTCGAGGTTATAGTACGGCGAAGGAGTGAGCGGGCATGAACGTTTCTTCGACCGCCGAGGCTGGGTTGCGGATGGCCGCAGACGCACGGGCCGTGGGCCGGCGGCGATTTCTCGCGGCCGCGATCGCCGCCGCGGGCGGTTCGGCCGTGGCCGACGACGTGAAGAACGCCGCTTCGGGGAACGCCGGGCCGAAGAAGGCGACCACCGCCGACGTGCCGTTCCGGATTTCGCTCGCGGAGTGGTCGCTCCATCGCACGATCTTCGCCGGAAAGCTCGACCATCTCGACTTCCCGCGGTTCGCCCGACAGCGGTTCGGGATCGAAGCCGTCGAATACGTGAACCAGTTCTTCAAGGACAAGGCAAAGGACGTCGCCTATCTGGCCGACCTCGCGAAGCGGGCCGCCGACGAGGGGGTCGCAAGCCTGCTGGTCATGTGCGACGGGCTCGGCCGACTTGGCGATCCCGACGGTCAGAACCGCACGAAGGCGATCGAGAACCATTTCCCGTGGGTGGAGGCGGCCAAGCGGCTCGGCTGCCACTCGATCCGGGTGAACGCCGCGAGCGACGGCAGCTTCGAGGAGCAGCAGAAGCTCGCTGCCGACGGCCTCTCGCGGCTGTGCGAATATGCGGGGCAGATGAAGATGGCGGTCATCGTCGAGAACCATGGCGGGCTTTCGAGCAACGGCAAATGGCTCGCCGGCGTGATGCGGCTGGTCGATCGGCCCAACTGCGGCACGCTGCCCGATTTCGGAAACTTCCACGACTACGACCGCTACGTCGGCGTCGAGGAACTCATGCCATGGGCGAAGGGCGTGAGCGCCAAGAGCCACGAGTTCGACGAGGCCGGCAACGAGGTGCGGACCGACTACCGGAAAATGCTCGCGATCGTGGCCAAGTCGCGCTACCGGGGGCATGTCGGCATCGAGTACGAGGGCAAGGATCTTTCCGAGGAGGAAGGCATCCTGGCCACGAAGAAGCTGCTCGAGCGGATCCGCGCGGAACTGCCGGCCTGACCGGCTGATGCGGTGAGAGGCTCATTGACGGGCCCCCGGGCGGCCGATACAACCCGTGGCTTTCGTGCGGGGCTTCCCGCCGCGCTCCACCCTCGACCATGACGATCGACCGACAGCCTTGAGTACACAGCCAGCGTCTCCCCGGAGGCCGACCCAAGGACGAGGTTCGCAACTCGTACGGATCGGTGAAACCCACGTCGGCCGGGGCGTCTTCGCGAAGAAACGTCTTGCGGCAGGCATCGTTCTCGGCGAAATCCACGGCGAGGTGCTCGACGAGCATCCGGCCGATTCGAGCTACTGCATGGAGCTCCAGAGCGGCAGGCTCCTCGAGCCCGCCCCGCCCTTCCGGTTCGTGAACCACAAGTGCGATCCCAACTGCGAGATCTTCTACTGGGACGACGCCGACGACCCGTCGCAGAAGGATCGGCTCTGGCTCCAGACGATCCGGCCGATCGCTCCTGGCGAGGAGTTGTCGATCGACTACTGCTGGCCGGCCGACGCCGCGATCCCGTGCCGCTGCGGCTCCTCCACGTGCCGGGGCTGGATCGTCGATCCCGACGAGCTGCACCTCGTCGGCAAGGACTAGCCCGCACCAAGCACTAGCCCGTAGCCAGCAGCTTTCGCAGCACGTAGGGCAGGATCCCGCCCGCCTTGAACTGGTCGAGCTCGACCGGCGTGTCGATCCGCACGAGGCAGGGAATCTCCTTCACGCTTCCGTCGGGCGAGGTCGCCTTCACGACGATCGTCGACCTCGGCCCGAATTCCGAGTTCATGGGCTTCTCATCGACCGGGATGTCGAAGGTCTCCTCGCCGGTGAGGCCGAGCTCCTGCCACGGCTTCGGCAGCACGATCGGCAGGACACCCATGCCGACCAGGTTCGAGCGGTGGATCCGCTCGAAGCTCGTCGCGAGCACGGCCCGCACCCCGAGCAGCATCGTCCCCTTCGCGGCCCAGTCGCGTGAGCTGCCGGTGCCGTACTCGGCGCCCGCGAGCACCACCAGCGGCGTGCCGGTCTCCCGGTATTTCATCGCCGCGTCGTAGACCGGCATCACCTCGCTCCCCGGCAGGAGCCGGGTCACGCCCCCCTCCACCCCGGGCACGAGCAGGTTGCGGATGCGGATGTTGGCGAACGTGCCGCGGGTCATCACGCGGTCGTTGCCGCGGCGGGCGCCGTAGCTGTTGAAGTCGGAAGGCTCGACGCCGTGGCCGATGAGAAACACGCCGGCCGGACTCGTTTTCGCGATGCTGCCGGCGGGGGAGATGTGGTCGGTCGTGACGCTGTCGCCGAGCGCCAAAAGCACCCTCGCCCCGTGGATCGACTTCGGCGGCTTCGCCTCACGAGTGAGATCCGCGAGGAACGGCGGCTCCTGGATGTAGGTGCTCGCGGCGTCCCAGTCGTAGAGCTCGCC
>CAZPEM010000072.1:0-16318 GCA_964585575.1 uncultured Chitinophagaceae bacterium | reverse complement strand
TCGACCGTGAGGGGCTGCCCGTGTGCCCGAGACGGCGTAGCTGACCAGCGAAGGCAGGATGCCGGAGCGCAGGCAGCTCCGAGCGAGCGAAGCCCAGGATGGGCGCAGCGAGCGTCCGGCGAGGGGATACGGGCAGCCCCGAACCCAGCGGCGTTGGACGTGCACAAACGGAGGACCGGGGCCGAAAACACCGCGAAAACCCGGCTTGGGAAACGGCAGCGGGCCTTCTACAGTCTTGCCATGAACCGTCCGTTCCGACGCCGCATCGCCGCAGCATTGCTCGCCTTGGCTACGGCGCCGCAACTCGTCGGGTGCTCGACGCTCGGGCGGCCCGACTGGCTCTATCCCGGCCCCGCCGAACTCCAGCGGCGAAGAGCGGTGAAGTTCGATCCCTACCTTCAGGACGACATCGGTCCCTACCAGTTTCGCCTGCCGCTCATGGACGGCAGCCGTCCCCGCGACTTTCTCGAACCGGTGCCGGAGGTGAAGCGATCCCGCTGGTGGGCCGAGGGGCGGTGACGCCCCCGGTCGCCGTCGAATGCGGGAGTCGGGGGCTCGACGTCAGGCCCTGGGCTCGTAGCCGAGGTTCGGCGCGAGCCACCGCTCGACCTGCTTCACGCTCATGCCCTTGCGGACGGCGTAGCTCTCCACCTGCTCGAGCGTGATCCGGTCGACCGCGAAGTAGCGGCTTTCGGGGTGGGCGAAGTAGAGGCCGCTCACGCTCGCGGCCGGCATCATGGCGCAGTTTTCCGTGAGCCGCATGCCGGTTCGTGGCTCGGCTTCGAGCAGCCGGAAGAGCGACACCTTTTCGGTGTGGTCTGGGCAGGCCGGATAGCCGGGGGCGGGGCGAATGCCGCGGTAGCGCTCCTCGATGAGGTCCTCGCTCGTGAACCGTTCGTCCTGGCCGTAGCCCCACTCCCTCCGCGCCTTCTCGTGGAGCCATTCGGCGAAGGCCTCCGCGAGCCGGTCGGCGATCGCCTTCACGAGGATCGAGGAGTAGTCGTCGTGCTTCGCGTCGTACTCGCGGCAGAGCTCGTCGCAGCCGTGGCCCGCCGTGACCGCGAAGCCCCCGACGTAGTCCTTGCGTCCGCTCTCCACCGGCGCCACGAAATCGGCGAGGGCATGGAAGACGTCCTGCCCCTTGCGCTCCCACTGCTGGCGGAGCGTGTGGATGCGGCCAACCTCGATCGTGCGGCCGTCGTCGGCGTAGAGGGCGATGTCGTCCCCGACCGCATTGGCCGGAAAGAAGCCGTAGACGCCCCGTGCCCGGAGCAGCTTCTCCCGCTCGATTCGGCCGAGCATCGACTGCGCGTCGTCGAAGAGCTTCTTCGCCTCGACGCCGACCCGCTCGTCCCGGAAGATCGCCGGATACTTCCCCTTGAGCTCCCAGGCCATGAAAAACGGAGACCAGTCGATGTAGGGCACGAGCGTCGAGAGCGGCACGTCGTCGAGCGTGCGGAGCCCGAGGAACTCCGGCTTCTCGATCTCGGCCCGCCGCCAGTCGCAGGTCCATTTCGCGGCGACGGCCCGGGCGTAGGGAACGAGCGTCACCTGCTGGCGGCGGGAGAAGGCCTCGACCTCCCGCCGCTGCTGCTCCCGGACCTCGGCGGCGTAGGAACGTCGGCTCGCAGGATTCACGAGCTTCTCGACCACGCCCGCCGCCCGTGAGGCGTCGGCGACGTGTACCACCTCCGAGGAGTATTTCGGCGCGATCCGCACGGCGGTGTGCTTCGTGGAGGTCGTGGCGCCGCCGATGAGGATCGGCATCGTGAGCCCCTCGTGCTCGAAGGCCTCGGCCACCTGCACCATCTCGTCGAGGCTCGGCGTGATGAGCCCGCTGAGGCCCACGACGTCCACCTTGTGCTCCTTCGCGGCGTCGACGATCTTCGTCGAGGGAACCATCACGCCGAGGTCGATCACCTCGTAGCCGTTGCAGCCGAGCACGACGCCCACGATGTTCTTGCCGATGTCGTGCACGTCGCCCTTGACGGTCGCCATGAGCACCTTGCCGCGGGACGACTGCGTCTGGCCGCTCCGCTTCCGCTCCTCATCCATGAAGGGGAGCAGGTACTGCACCGCCTTCTTCATGACCCGCGCGCTCTTGACCACCTGCGGCAGGAACATCTTCCCCTCGCCGAAGAGGTCGCCGACGACCTGCATGCCCCGCATGAGCGGCCCCTCGATCACCTCCAGGCTCGTCGCATAGGCCTGCCGGGCGGCCTCGACGTCCTCGTCGACGTGGTCGGCGATCCCCTTCACGAGCGAGTGCGTGAGCCGCTCCTCGACCGGCAGCGACCTCCAGGCGTCGGCCGCGACCACGGCATCGCCGTCCTTTCGCTTCACCCGCTCGGCATGCTCGATGAGCCGCTCCGTTGCGTCCTCGCGTCGGTTGAAGAGCACGTCCTCGATCCGCGAGAGAAGCTCCGGCTCGATCTCCTCGTAGACGGCGAGCTGGCCGGCGTTGACGATCCCCATGTCCATCCCGGCGCGGATCGCGTGGTAGAGGAAGGCGGCGTGCATCGCCTCGCGGACGGTGTCGTTGCCGCGGAAGGAGAACGAGATGTTGCTCACCCCGCCCGACACCCTCGCCCCGGGCAGCTCCGCCTTGATCCGGCGGACCGCCTCGATGAAGCTCATCGCGTAGGTGTTGTGCTCCTCGATGCCGGTCGCGACGGTGAGGATGTTGGGGTCGAAGATGATGTCCTCAGGGCGGAAGCCAGCCTCGCGGACGAGCAGGTCGTAGGCCCGCTTGCAGATCGCGAAGCGGTGGTCCGTCTCCGTCGCCTGGCCCGTCTCGTCGAAGGCCATCACGACCGCGGCGGCGCCGTACCTGCGGATGAGCCTCGCCTGCCGGAGAAACTCCTCCTCCCCCTCCTTCAAGCTGATCGAATTGACGATCCCCTTGCCCTGGATGCACTTGAGCCCCGCCTCGAGCACGCTCCACTTCGAGCTGTCGATCATGACCGGGACTCTGGCGATCTCGGGCTCGCTGGAGAGGAGCGTGAGAAACTTCGTCATCACGGCCGGCCCGTCGAGCATCCCCTCGTCGACGTTCACGTCGATGATGTTGGCGCCCCCCTCGACCTGCTGCCTGGCGACCCCGAGGGCCTCCTCGTAGCGTTCCTCCTTGATGAGCCTCGCGAACGCCCGGGAACCGGTCACGTTCGTCCGCTCGCCGACGATGGTGAAGCTCGTCTCGGGACGGATTTGGTAGACCTCGAGACCGGAGTAGCGGCTCGCCGGCTCGACGGCCGGCGGCTTCCGCGGCGGATGGCGGCCGACCGCCTCCGCGATCGCCCTGATGTGGGGCGGGGTCGTGCCGCAGCAGCCGCCGATGATGTTGAGCCAGCCCTCGCGGGCGAACTCCTCGAGCACCGTCGCCATCATCTCGGGCGTCTCGTCGAAACCGCCGAGCGCGTTCGGCAGTCCCGCATTCGGATAGCAGCTCGTGTACCGCGGCGTGACGCGGGCGAGGTCGGCGACGTGCGGCCGGATCCGGTCGGGGCCGAGGGCACAGTTGATGCCCACCGAGATCACGTTGGCATGCTCGAGGCTCGCCCAGCAGGCCTCGACGGTCTGGGCGGAGAGCGTGCGGCCCCCCTCGAACACCGTGAACGACGCCATCACGGGAATACGCTCCCCGCGGGCCTCGAACGCCTGCTCGATCGCGAAGAGGCAGCTCTTGAGCACGAGCGTGTCGAACGCCGTCTCGGCCAGAAGCACGTCCACGCCTCCCTCGAGGAGCGCGTCGATCTGCTCGCGGTAGTAGGCCACCATCTGGTCGAACGTGACGTCGCGGTGGCCGGGGTCGTTGACGTTGCCGGCGATCGAGAGCTGCTTGTTGGTCGGTCCGATCGAGCCCGCGACGAACCGCGGCCGGTCGGGCGTCCGCTTCGTCGCGGCGTCGGCCGCCTCCCGCGCCAGCTCCGCCGCCCGCAGGTTCATCTCGCGGACGTGCCCCTCGAGGCCGAAGTCGGCGAGCGCCACGGCCGTCGCCCCGAACGTGTTCGTCTCGACGATGTCGGCGCCCGCCTCGAGGTAGGCCGCGTGGATTCCGCGGATCGCCTCCGGCTGCGTGAGCACGAGCACGTCGATGCAGTTCTTGAGGTCCTTGGCGTGGCGAGCGAACCTCTGGCCGCGAAAGCCCCCCTCGTCGAGCTTGAGGGCATGCACCATCGTGCCCATGGCCCCGTCGAGGATGGCGATCCGGTTTGCGAGAAGGTCCCGGAAGGCTCGTTCCCGGGATGAAGTCGGTGGAATGGGCATCGGCACGCGGCTGCCTCGAGGCGGGGCCTCGGGTTCTGGGAGTGGAGGAATTTCGACGAAAACACCTGTGGAAAAACCAATGATAGGCGGCCTGGCAGGCCCGGCATACTGCGAAGGCCTTGCGGCCGCCATTTGGCGACTCTGCGGTGGCGTGGTCGCCTCGTTCAAGAGGCCCCGCCCCCGCCGACGAAGTGGAACCCTGGAGGACAGGACAACCATGGCGGGGCTGTTCGGCTCGACATCGCGAATCGGATCCCGTCTCCGAAATGCAGGGGGCGGATCGCGGGATTCCGGGCTCGCACTGCTGGCGAGCTTTCCCGATCTCGACCGGTTGGAAGCCGACCGCGAAGAGCCGGTCGTTTCGCCGGCCACGGACGGGTCCGCCGGACCGAAACCGCGGATCGGATGGGGATCGATCGCGATCCTCGCGGTGGTCGCCTTCGCCACCTGCACCGCGGCCTGGTGGATCGACCGGGGGCCGATCGACCCCTCCGCCGCGGAGATCGCGAATGCAAGGCTCGCCGAGGGTGCCACTGCGAAACCGTCCACCCCGGTTCGCACGGCGACGAAGCTGATGAAGATGAGGAAGTCCGACAGGCGCTAGCCCACGCGGGTGGCCGAGGCTGAATCGATGCAAGCATCCTTCATGCAGTACGACCTGCTCGACCGGGCGTTCATCAACCGCCTGCGGGCGGGCGGCGACGTGGACGCGTCGCCTGCGGCTCTGGTTCCGACGCCGACAACGCCGATACCGCCGCGGCCGGAGGCGGGCCTCGCCGCCCCCATCGTCGCACCGACCGCGACAGGCGTGCTCGACCGATTGATCGAGGCTGCCGCGCCGCAGTGGTCCGCCGTCGCCGACGCGGTCGAGCGGTCGATCGCCCGACGCGACGGGTCGCCGGCCCGGGCGGACCGATCCGGCTTCGTGCTCGCAGTGGTCTCGAGGAGGCCGAAGGACGGCTGCACGACGTTCGCCGAAGGCCTGGCCCGAACGCTCCGCGACAGGGGAACGGATGCCGTGACGACCACGTTCGACGGAATCGATTCGGATTGCGAAGCGGTTCAGATCGTCGATGCGGGCAGCTGGTTCGGCTCGGGCCCCATCCGCCGGGAGCGGGCGATCAGGCTCGCCGAGGGCTGCGACACCGCGATCCTGCTGCGGCGAGCAGACCGCTCCACGGCGGCCGCATTTGCCCGGGCGCTCGAGGTGGCGGGCGTCCACGTCCTCGGCGAGGTGACGACCTTCGGCCGTGATGCTTCTGCCGCCCTCGAGGCGACGACATGACGACGATCACGGCCTCGACGAGCCATCCGGTCGAGCTCTCCAGATCGCAGGTCGCGGCGGTCGCCCGGCTGAACCATGCAATCCGTGACCGCGCCGCGGCGGTCGTCCTCGTGGGACCTGCCGGGTCGGGCAAGTCGACCGTGCTCGCCCACCTCGAGCCGCTCGCCGCCGGACAGCCGCACCGCGTCGTCGACGATGCCCACCTCCTTCCCCAGCAGGCCCTCGAGGAGATTGCCCGCGAGATCGCCTCGGGACGGGGCCCGACCGTGATGCTCGCCGGGCAGGGGCGGCTGTTGTCGCTCGTGGCCCGCGACACGCGGCTCGAGTCGGCGATCTGCATGCGGGCGGTCGTCGGGGCCATGGAGCGGTGGGAATCGAGGACGCTCGCCGCCCGGATCTTCGGTGAAGACCGGAATCCGGAACCCCGTGTCACGGACGGAGCCTTCGACACGATTCACGAGATCGCAGGCGGCATGCCCCGGGGCGTCGTCGCGCTGGCGCGGCTTGCGAGGATCCTGCTCGACGACGATCCAAGGATCACACTCGATGCCGCGGACGTGGAAGCATTGCACCGACGGCTCAACCTGACAGCCGCCTGAGCCGAGCGGCTGGTCACTCGCCGAAGGATTCGCGGGCGCGGGCGAGAAAGTCGTCGATGCCGCCTTCGGCCGACCGGTCGATCCTGCGATCCACCGCGAACGCTTCGCACGAACGTGGCGGTGCGCCGCCGGTCACGAGATCGGCCACGATGACAGCCGTGCCGGTCGATTGGTGAATGCCCGCACGAAAGTGACCGGCCGCGACGAACGCGTTGTCGAACCCGGGAATCGGCCCGATCGTCGGCAGGCCGTCGATGCTCCCCGGACGCAGGCCGGCCCACGTGTGCTCGACCGGCGCGTGCCCGAGCGAGGGAACGAGGTCTCGGGCGAAGGCCAGCAGCCTTGCGATCGCCTCGGGCGTCGTTCTCAGGTCGAATCCTGCGTCCTCGATCGTGGAGCCGACGAGCAGCCGGCCGTCCTCGCGCTGGAGCAGGTAGTCGAGCCCGCGGTTGACGATTCGGGACAGCACCGTCCGGCCCGGCTTCACCACCGCGATCTGCCCGCGGATCGGCCGGGTGGAGAGCGAAAGCCCGAGCGTCGGTGCGAGCTTCTCCGAGTGGGCTCCCGCTGCGAGCACCCAGCACGCGGCGGTGACGGTGCCGGCAGCGGTTTCAACGGACTCGAGGCGGCCCCCCGACCTCGAGAGCGACCGCACCTCCTGCCCGTCGAGGATCCTGACGCCCCGGAGGCGACAGGAGGCAGAAACCGCCTCGAGATGCCTCGCGGGATGGATCTGCATCTCCTCGGGCAGGAGCATGCCGCCGAGGATCCTCCTCCTCTCGACGGCCTCCGCGAGTGCGGGCTCGGCGGCCGCCACGTCGGCCGCCGACAACAGTTTCGCCTCCGCGCCGCGGCGACGCCACCGCCCCGCCGTATCCACAAGCCGCCCGAGGCCCTCCTCGTCGCCGGCGAGGTGCAGCCCTCCGCACCGACGCAGGCCGTTGTCGATCCCCGTCTCCTCGCGAAGGGCTACGGCCCATTCACGGTGGAGCCGGTCGCTCGCGGCGGTGAGCGCCGCGTTCGGCTCGGCCGCCGCGTCGGCCGGCATCGGCGATGGAGGCAGGATTCCGGCGGCCGCCCACGACGACGATTCCTTCCTCGGGCCGCCCGAGACCACGGCCACCGTCAGCCCGCGGCCGGCGAGTTCGCGGGCGATCGACAGACCGATCACGCCGCCGCCGATCACTCCACAGTCGACCGGACCGTCAGGCATTCGTCGGCACGCCCGGATCATCGGCGATGTTCACCCACACGTGCACGTGCGGCGCCCCGCGGAAGTGCCAGACAAACGACGGCCCCTCGAGCCGCCAGTTGTCCCAGACGCCGTCGTTGCCGATGTCTCCCTCGCGGTAGAACACGAGCCGGCAGGCATCGAGGTCACCCTGACGAGCGAGGCATTTCCTGGCCTCATCGCGGTCGGCCGTGCGGAACGGGGAGAGGAGCGTCTCGAGCACCCGGCCGCACTCCTCCCGCTGGTCCTTCGACAGTTCCGACACCGGCAGCCCCGGGATGTCCGTCTTGCCGCGAAACGCGATGGCGGTTTCGCGAGGCGCCTTCTCCACGACAGCCATCTTCCGCTGCCGACCGTCGAGCATCGCGAAGACCGTGTTCGCGGCGACGGCCTGAGGCCAGAAGACGTTGCCCGGATGATCGGCGGCCTCGTTGAAGCCCCCGGCGTCGTGGCCGTAGAAGATCGGGCCGCCGAAGGCGACGTGCTCGGCCGAGTCGCCGTCGCACCTGAGCGTCATGTGGCGGCCCGTGAGGAGAAACTGGTACTTCCCGCTGCCGGGCTCGCCGATGAGGGCCACCGACTGCTGGTGGCCGAATCCTCCCGTGTCGTCCTCGAGCTGCTTGTCGAACCGGGCGTGCCACTCGGGGCTCGTGAGCGATTCGAAGATGTCACGGACCAGCTTCCGCTGGTCGGCGGTGAAGAAGTCACTCGACACGTCGGTGTCGTTGCAGTTCCAGCTGTTCGCAACCCGCGTTCGCAGGAGGCCATGCTTCGGATGACGGTAGTCCCAAGGCACGCAGACCTTGGCCCGCTGCGCGGGCGCGAGCGACTCGTGGAAGGCTTTCACGAGCGATTCCGCGGTCGAGGGTTGCGCGACGCTCGTCGGCGCGGACTCGTCGGCCGAGAGCAGGCCGCCTGAGAGGCCTGTCGCCGCGACCGCGCCGGCGGACCGCACGAGAAATGCACGACGGGGCAATCGAGACAGATCTTCAACCATCTGGATCATCCTCCTCGGGATCGGACAACCACCTCCCATCATATCACGCCCCTTCATCGCCCACCGCGTGCCGACTGGCAGGATGGGCACCAGAACGTGGATCGCTGCGCGAGCACCTCGCGGCGGATCGTCGCGGCGCACTCCGGGCAGGGACGCCCCGCCCGGGCGTAGACGCAATGACGCGACTGGTAGCCGCCCGGACGATTCTCCGCCGTGCGGTAGGTTGCATCGCCGAGCGTCGAGCCGCCGGCGGCGATCGCCTCGGACAGGATCGATCTGGCACTGTCGGCGATCCGATTCCATGCCGCCCGCGCGAGTCTCCGGCATCGCCTTGCCGGATGGACCTTGGCACGAAAAAGGATTTCCGAGGCGTAGATGTTGCCGATGCCGGCCACGGCCTTCTGGTCGAGGAGCGCCGCCTTCACCGGCCGCCTCGAACGCCCGAGCCGCTCCCGCAATGATTCGCCGTCGATCCCGAGGGCGTCGGGCCCGAGTCGCTCCCGACCGCACAGCCGCTCGAGGCCGGCCGCATCGACGAGCGAGACGGTGCCGAGGCCGCGGCGGTCCCAGAAGAGCAGATCGGGAGCCGTCGCGGCCCGGAACCGCACCCGCACACGAACATGATCGGCGGTGGGGGGATCGGCAACGAGCAGGAGGCCCGTCATCCGAGGCTCGATGACGAGGAACGCCGGCGTCGGATCGCTGCCTGCGGCGAACTCCAGCACGGCGCGTTTGCCGCGACGTCGAACGTCGACCAGCCGGGCGGCCTCGAGGCGGCCTTCGATCGTGCGGGCGGCGGGCGAGCAGGGGATCGGCCGCTGTCCCCGCCGGACCGGAAAGCTGAGCATCTTCACGGTCTGGCCACGGAGCACCGCGATTCCGCGGCACATCGTCTCGACCTCGGGCAGTTCCGGCATCGCCGGGTCCCTCGTTTCCGCCGGCGACTCGCCGTGCCGGTCTCTTGCGATGGTAGCGGCGGGCCGACGGGATACAATCTCCAGACGCTCGACCGACGAAGGCGGGCGGCCCCCCAGGCACGTTGAACGAGGAATTATCCACCGCATGGCCAGCACCGCCGCGAGCCTCCCCGACGTGCGACAGGTGCCCGATGCCCTCGGCCGATTCGGCCCCTACGGCGGCAAATACGTGCCCGAGACGCTCTCCGCGGCGCTCGACCAGCTCGAGACGGCCTACGCCGAGGCGTCGGCCGATCCGGCCTTCGCCGCCGAACTCGACCGACTGCTTGCGACCTTCGTCGGCCGCCCGACGCCGATCCACTTCGCCGCGAGGCTCACGGAACATGCGGGTGGAGCGCGGATCTATTTCAAGCGTGAAGACCTCAACCACACCGGTGCCCACAAGATCAACAACACGCTCGGGCAGGCGTTGCTGGCGATGCGGATGGGCAAGCGCCGGATCATCGCCGAGACCGGCGCCGGTCAGCACGGCGTGGCGACCGCGACGGCCTGCGCCCGTTTTGGGCTCGATTGCGTCGTCTACATGGGGGCGGAGGACGTCCGCCGCCAGGCGCCGAACGTCCGCAACATGCGGCTGATGGGGGCGGAGGTTCGGCCGGTGACGAGCGGCTCCCGCACGCTCCGCGACGCGATCAACGACGCCATGCGGGACTGGATGGGCTCCGTCGAGACGACCCACTACATCATCGGCTCCGTCGTCGGCCCGCACCCGTTCCCGCGGATCGTCCGCGACTTCCAGAGCGTGATCGGCCGGGAGACGGTCGAGCAGTGCCGTTCGCAATTCGGACGCCTGCCCGACACGGTCGTGGCCTGCGTGGGCGGCGGCAGCAACGCCGCGGGCATGTTCCACCCGCTCGCGCCGCACGGAGAGGTGCGGCTCGTGGGCGTCGAGGCGGGAGGCCGCTCGGGCTCCGCGGGCGACCATGCCGCGAGCCTCAGCTACGGGGCGCCCGGCATCCTTCACGGCAGCTTGAGCTACGTGCTCCAGGACACCGACGGCCAGACCGCCGACGTCCACTCCGTCTCCGCCGGCCTCGACTATCCCGGCGTGGGCCCCGAGCACGCCTTCTGGATGGACCTCGGACGCGTCGAGTACACCAGCGTGGGCGATGCCGAGGCCCTCGAGGCGTTTCACCTCGTCGCCCGCCGCGAGGGAATCCTGCCGGCGCTCGAGACGGCGCATGCCCTCTCGTGGGCCGTTCGCGAGGCCGCACGCCGGCCGAAGGACGAAATCCTGCTCGTCTGCCTCTCAGGCCGAGGCGACAAGGATGCGGCCGAGATCGCGAGGCTGAGCGGAATGAACGACGATGGTTCGGCGGCTGAAGCGGGGAGGGCGAGCCATGGCCACCGCTGAAGCCACGAAAGCCCGCCCGACGCTCGAACGGCATCTGCTTGCCCGCCGTGATGCCGGCATATCCTCCCTCGCCCCGTTCCTCACCGTCGGCGACCCCGACGCCGACTTCACGGTCGAGGCCCTCGAACGAATCGACCGTGCCGCCGCGGCGGTGTGCGAGCTCGGCGTCCCCTACAGCGACCCGATCGCCGACGGGCCCGTGATCCAGGCCTCCTACACGCGGGCGCTCGCCGCCGGGACAACCGTGGAGAGCGTCTTCGACGTGGCCCGTCGCACGCGCGGCCGGATCACAATGCCGCTCGTCGCCATGACGAGCTACTCGATCATCTTCCGCCGGGGCATCGCAGCGTTCGTCACCGCCTCGAAGGACTCCGGGCTCACCGGGCTCGTGGTGCCCGACCTGCCGCTCGAGGAGTCGTCGGATCTCGACGCGGCGTGCCGGGCCGCGGGGCTCGCGCTCGTGCGGCTCGTGACACCGACCACGCCTCGCGAGAGGGCCGAGAAGATCGCGAGGCTCTCGACCGGTTTTCTCTACTGCGTTTCCGTCGCCGGCGTCACGGGGGAGCGGTCGGCGCTCCCCGACACACTCGCCGAGCGGGTCCGCTGGCTCAAGAGCGTGACCGACTGTCCGGTGCTCGTCGGATTCGGTGTGAGCGACCCCGAGCAGGTGCGGGCGGTCGCGAGCGTCGCCGACGGGGCGATCGTCGGCTCGGCGGTCGTGCGTCACCTCGAAGCCGCCCCGCGGACGCCCCGCTCGCAGCTGCTCGACTCGATCGAGTCGTTCGTCCGAGAGCTCGTGACGGCCTGATCCGGCCGGAAAATGCCGCTGCCCCGCGCCGGGCTCCAGGGTAAAATATTGGGAGGCACCGCGTCCTCGCTCTCGCAAAGGTCGCGCCATGTATTCCGCAGGCAAGCCGGACGACATCGACCGCTTCTTCCGGGGACTCACCGAGCATGCCTTTCATGCCCGGCTCGGAGTGGTCGACCCTCCACTCGTCGACTACGTGGCGACGCTTCTCATCCGTTCGCTCCGAAGCGATCAGCTTCCGGGCTGGCCCCCCGTGACCGACGAGCAGGCAGAAGTCGTCGCCCAGGACGCGTTCGAGGAGTCGCAGATGTTCGCGTTGATCGGGCACGACGCCGCGGCCGGCGAGGGCTTCCGGCGGCTCGGCGACTGCGCTCTCTTCTGGACCGGCGTCTATCCGGAGGCCCTCGATCGCCCCCACCCGGTGCAGGGACCGCCGTTGCGTCCGGTCGGCCTGCCGCTGGTGACCTACCGTCTCATCGGCAAACGCGCCTACCGCGTCGCCAGCGTTCTCTTCGACGACTCGGACAGCGTCGATCGCGGCGTGCTCGAACGGTTGAGCGACGAGTTCGACCTCTGCGCGGAGGGGCTGTCGGAGGTCCGGCGGGCATGGTCGGCCGCCGGGTGAAGCCGTCGGCGGGATCGATGCTATCCGGGATCGACGAGCGTCTCCCCCCACGTCGGAAGTTCGTCGACGCCACGGGGAACGGGAACGTCGCGGACGAGACGGCCTGCCTCGATCAAGACCGCCCGCGACCAGCAGGAGGCGAGGCTCGCGGCATTCACCGCGGCGATGACCGTCCGTCCTGCAAGACCGGCATCGCCGACGAGCCGCTCGACCTGGCGGCGGCCGGGCGGATCGAGCGAGACGAACGGGTCGTCGAGGAGCAGCAGGTCGGGATCGTCGACGAGCGCCCGTGAGAGCAGCAGCCGCTTGCGGTAGCCGTCGGAGAGGGCGTCGATCCGGATGCCGGGCCGGTCGGCGAGTCCGGCCATCGACAATCCCCGGGCGACCGCCCCGTGCAGCGGCTTGCCCGAAAGACCAGCGGCGATGCCGCCGAACTCGAGAAACTCGTCGGCCCGCACCACCGGCCACGCGGCGAGCATCGACGGCACGTAGCCAACCCGCGTTCCAGGCTCGATGACGATCCGGCCCGCCGACGCCGGGAGCCCGCCGGCCGCCGCGAGCAGGACCGCCGACTTGCCGCTGCCGCTCCGGCCGAGCAGGGCGATGGTGTCGCCCGGACGCGACTCGAACGAAACGTCCTCGAGCACCCGCTCGCCCGCACGAACGACCGTGAGCCCCTCGAAGCGGATCATGCCGGTTTCATGCCCCGCCACCGGAGGCCTCGGCCAGCCGTCGCTTCGTCAGCTCGATCGCCACGAGCATGCCGCGGGCCTTGTTGACCGTCTCCTCGAATTCGGCCGCAGGCACGCTGTCGGCGACGATCCCTGCGCCCGCCTGCACGTAGGCCATGCCGTCCTTGAGCACCGCGGTTCTTAGCGCGATGCAGGTGTCCATCGATCCGCCGAAGTCGACGTAGCCCACCGCACCCGCGTAGGGCCCCCGCTTCCGCGGCTCCAGCTCGTCGATGATCTCCATCGCCCGGATCTTCGGCGCGCCCGAGACGGTGCCAGCGGGGAGGCAGGCCCGAAGGGCGTCGAAGGCGGAGCGACCTCCCCCCAGCCGCCCGGTGACATTGCTCGTCAGGTGCATCACGTGGCTGTAGCGTTCGATGCTCATCACGTCGCTGAGCTTCACCGAACCGATCTCGGCGATCCTGCCGACGTCGTTGCGGCCGAGGTCGATGAGCATGACGTGCTCGGCCCGCTCCTTCGGGTCCGCAAGGAGCGACTCCGCGAGGGCGATATCCTCCTCCGGCGAACCTCCCCGCCGCCGGGTGCCCGCCAGCGGCCGCACCGTGACGATCCCGTCGACGACGCGAACCATGATCTCGGGCGAGCTGCCCACGAGCGTGACGGAGGGAGTCCGCAGCAGAAACATGAACGGGCTCGGGTTCACCACCCGCAGGGTTCGATAGAGCTCGATCGCCGGGCAGTCGAACGGCGTCTCGAACCGCTGGCTGAGCACCACCTGGAAGATGTCGCCGGCGTGGATGTATTCGATGGCCCGCTCGACGGCCGCCGTGAACGACTCCCGCGTGAAGGTCGAGCCGGCCGGGGAAGGGGGGCCGCCGCGGACGTCGATGTCGTCCGGCTGCGGCCAGGCGGCCGGGGCCGCGAGGCGGGCGACCGTTTCATCCACCCGCCGGCAGGCGGCGATCCGGGCGGCCTCGATGCCGGCGGCCGAGGCGTCGTCGATCCGCGCGAGCACGACGACGTCGAGCGTCTTGGTGACGTTGTCGAAGACGATCATCCGGTCGTAGAACGCGAAGCTCACGTCCGGAAGGCCGAGGTCGTCGGGGGGAACGTCCGGCAGCCGTTCGACATACCGAACCGCGTCGTACGCGGCGTAGCCGACGGCACCGCTGGTGAACGGCGGAAGTTCCGGCAGCCTCGCCGGGGTGAACGGCTCCATCCGTCGCCGCAGTTCCTCGAGCGGGTCGTCCACCTCGAAACACCGCTCTCCGGATTCATCGTGGATCGCGATGCGACGGCCGCGGGCCTCGAAACGCAGGAATGGGTCGGCCGCGAGAAAGCTATAGCGACCGATCTTCTCACCGCCGACCACGCTCTCGAAGAGGCAGCTCGCCGCCCCCGCCTCGATCCTGGAGAATGCGGCCAGCGGGGTGAGCCCGTCGGCGAGCAGCCGCCGGTAGACCGGGACCAGCCGGTGGCGGGACGCCAATTCGAGAAAACGGCCAGGATCGGGAAAGTGCTTCATGCGGGCGGGCGGAGATGCCTTGCGGACGGCTCTTTTGGCCGGTCGAACGGCCTCGGGGCCGTGGCGGCGATGGATCTTTTCGACCTCGAAAGACTAGCCTGCCCAGCCGCCCGGAAACAACCCGACGGGACCGGACACACGCTGACCCGCTATGATTCCCCGGACCGCTCCCCGACGGATGCCCGACCATGAAGTGCCAGCAGTGCCCGAAGCCCGCCGTGTTCCACATCACGGAACTCGAGGCGGGGGAGATCAGCGAACTCCACCTCTGCGAGGATCATGCACGGGCTTATTTGAACCAGTCGGAGTCGTCGAGTCCGCAGCCTTCCGGGAAGGCCGGCGAGCCGTCGGGCGGCGGGCTCGTCGGACCGCTCGGCGTCGGGCAGACGGCCGACGAACTGGCGATGCTCGACCAGCGGGCCTGCGAGATGTGCGGCATCACGTTCTTCGAGTTTCGAAACCAGGGCCGCCTTGGCTGCCCGCACGATTACGTTCAGTTCGAGAAGGAGCTCGAGCCTCTCATCTCCAACATCCACGGGGCGACGGAGCACGTGGGAAGGAAGTCGAGCCGCCATCCGGAAGGCACGGAGCCGCTCTCAGCCGCGATCGGCATGCGGCGCGGAATGCGTGAGGCCGTGGCGGCCGAGGACTACGAGCGGGCGAAGGAACTCCGCGACGGCATCCGGACCATCGAAGATGCGGCGTCCGAGCGGCCCGACGAGGGCGGCTCGACCGGGGAGCCGCCGGGCCATGAAGGACGAACGGGGCCGTGAAAGGCGACCGGGACAGCGACGTGGACATCGACACCCTCACCCAATCGATCGGCGAATGGCTTCGTGGCACGGGCCCCGAGTCGGACATCGTCATGAGCAGCCGTGTGCGGCTCGCGCGGAACGTCGCCCACTATCCTTTCGTGAGCCGAGCCAGCGAGCAGGACCGGGGCGAGATCGAACGCTACCTGCGGGAGCGGATCGCGTCGTCGCAGGTCGGAAGCCGGCTCGAGTACATCGACGTCGGCCGACTCGAGGAGATCGACCGGCAGTTCCTCGTCGAGCGGCAACTGATCAGCCGCGAGCATGCGGAGGCGCAGGGAGCGAGGAGCGTCGCGATCGACGGCATGGAGCAGGTGAGCCTCATGATCAACGAGGAGGATCACCTCCGCATCCAGTGCATGCACAGCGGGCTCGACCTCGCCGGCGCCTGGGACCAGATCCGCTCGGTGGACGACCAGATCGAGAAGGTCGTTCCCTACGCCTACCACGCCCGGCTCGGCTACCTGACGGCCTGCCCGACGAACGTGGGAACCGGCATCCGCGTGAGCGTGATGCTCCACCTGCCGGCGCTCGTCATCACCCGCCAGATCGACAAGGTCTTCCGCAGCCTCCACAAGATCTCGCTGGCGGTGCGCGGGCTCTACGGCGAGGGCTCGCAGGCCATGGGCGACTTCTACCAGATCTCCAACCAGACGACGCTCGGCAAGACCGAGGAGCAGCTCCTGCAGCAGGTGGGGGAGGTCGTGCCCGTGCTGATCGAGTACGAGCGACGCGCCCGCGAGTTCCTCGTCCGCGAGAGCCAGCTCAACATCCACGACCAGGTGAGCCGCGCGATCGGCATCCTCCGCACCGCCCAGACGATCAGCGCCGAGGAGACCATGCAGCACCTCTCGCGGGTCCGCATGGGCGTGTTGCTCGGCCTCATCGGCGACCTGAAGATCTCCGACATCAACGTGCTGCTCGTCCGCACGCAGCCGGCCCACCTCCAGAAGCTCCGCGGCGTCGAGCTCGACACGAACGACCGCAACATCGAGCGGGCCCGCTACCTCCGCCAGTACTTCGAGACCGCCGACGGCGGCTCCTCGACGAACGTGAACTGACCGCCGCGCGGGGCCCGGAGACGTGGCATGGGCAGGCCCGAACCCGGCAGCGTTGACCAGAGTCGACCGTGAGGGGCTGCCCGTGC
>CAZPEM010000071.1:0-16457 GCA_964585575.1 uncultured Chitinophagaceae bacterium | reverse complement strand
GGGGGAGCGGACGCATCGTCGCTACGGCGAGGATACGCCTGATGCTCCTCAACGTTCCCCACCCCCCCGACCACGCCCCCCCGGGGCGGTCAGCATCAAAGAGCGCACGAGAGGACCGTGAGGGGCTGCCCGTGTCATTGCGCCGGGCTATGGGAGCGAGCGAAGGCACGAGGCCAAAGTGAAGCGGACATGCAGAGAGCCGAGGCCGGGATGGCCGAGGCGAACGTCCGGAGACGTGACACGGGTAGCCCCGAACCCAGCAGAGTTGGCGCCCCGAAACAGCACGCCAGACGGTCGGGAAAGCAAGCCACGAACTCGCAGCATCACGCCTTCGCGAGGAGTTCCTGGAGGAGCTTCGCGAGCTGCTGGGCGTCGTCGGAGTCGGTCAGCCGCTTGATCCGGGTGGCGGGAACCTTCAGCTTCGCGAGCGACCCGGCGATGCTCGTCCAGAGCCGCTCCCGCTTCTTTCCCTCGGCCAGATAGAGATCCGTCACCTGCTCGCCGAGCTTCTGGAGCAGGGCCGAATCGAGGTTTTCGTAGTACCGCTTGACGATCGTCTGCTGGTATTTGGTCAGTTCGGCCACGGAAAGAAGCTCCATCGTTTTGGGGGGCGGACGCCGGCGGCGTCGGCTGGCGGTATCCTTTTCCGCCGGGTACAGTATCGACGATTTCGCCGCACACCAAAGAGATTTTTCGATGCCCACCATCACGTTCGTCAACGAGAAAAAGGAGATCCAGGTTCCGGCCGGGGCGAACCTCCGCCGGGAGGCGCTGCGGGCGGGCGTGCCCCTCTATCCCGGCATCAACTCGGTCGTAAACTGCCACGGCATGGGCTCCTGCGGCACCTGCCGCGTGCTGATCACGAAGGGAATGGAGAACACCGCCCGCATGGGCCTCTTGGAAAAGGCCCGGCTGGGGGTTTCCATGGCCTACATCGGCAACGAGGAGACGATGCGGTTGGCCTGCAAAACGAAGGTCAACGGCGACATTACGGTGGTCACAAGGCCGTCGATGAACCTCTACGGCGAGAACTTCTTCAGTTGATCCTCGGGCGGGCCTGATGGCCTACCCGTGTTCGGCCAAAAGCGTTCTGAACCGACCTGTTACCAGCCTAGGGTACGAGGCAGGCATGAAGCAGGTGATCGCCGTCGTCCGTCCGTCCCTCGCCGAACGGGTCATCGAGGCGCTCGCGCGGGCGCCGCTCGAGGCTTGCACGGTTCGCGAGGTGAAGGGGTATGGCCGCCAAAAGAGCTATCTCGACCAGTACGGCGACAGCGAGTACGCGCTGGCGTTCCTCCCGAAGGTTGAGATCACCTGCTGGGTGGAGGACGCCAGGGCCGGAGAGGTCGTCGATCGCATCCAGGCCCTGGCCCGGTCTGGACGAATGGGGGATGGCAAAATATTCGTCATTTCCGGCGCAAGCTGCGTATTGTTTCCAGATTCCCCATCCAGCATAATCTCCGCTGGTTGACAGGACGTCTGCCTTCTGTGTCGGCAGTATTTCGCGTCTTTTGTCTTCTCGAGGGAAAATACGATGGGAACGGTCTTTCGACGTTTGCTCGCACCGTGTGTGGCCGCGGTCGTGGCGTGCTTCCTTGGCACTGATGCACCACGGATCAAGGCCGACGTTTCAGTCGCGACGCCACCTCCCGTGCAGGCAGCGACGGCCGCCAGCGGCGGCCCGATCCCGGCCTCCTCCCTCGACGCTGCGGCGGCCCGGGTCCGCGCGACGGTGGCGGCTGTCGCCGATTCCCGCAAGGCAAACCCAGCGGACGTTCCGGAGGCATCGCCGGCGATCGACTGGCGCTCTCTCGAGCAGCAGGCTGCGAACCCGTCCGCGGCCGACCCGGCCGTCCTTCGCAAGTTGGAGTTGGCGATCCGCAGCCAGTCGCAGGGATTCGACCCACCCACCCATGCTTCGCTCGCGGATGCCGTGCGTCGCTACGGCCGTCTCGTCGCTGCCTCGCGGAATCCCGCGTTCGCGGCCGACGTCGGCAAGCAGGTCGCCGACCTGAGGGCCCTTCTCGAGAAGGCCGCGGCGGTCGGGCGGGACGCGGCGGTCGGCTTCGCGGGGCTCGAGAAGGCCGCCGCGATCATCGAATCACTCCACGACACGCAGCAGGCGGCCGACGTGCTCGCGGAGGCTCGCCGGGTCGTGGGGCGGGCCAATATGTTCATCGACGCCCGGGAAAGCCTGCTCGCCCAGGCCGCCAGCCGGCCGGTCGACGAGGTGGCGCCGGTCGACGAGGTGATCCTCGGCATCCGCCAGAGGGGCTCGGGCCACACGCAGGGCTTCGTCCTGCTCGACCTCGTGCCCTCGCTGGAGTCGGCGGCGATCGATCTGGTGCTCGACGCGACGAACCATTCCCACACCCGCGGCGGCCGGGGGCCGGTCACCGTCTGCAGCCGCGGCACCACCGACCTCGACGCCCGTCGGAGGATTCATCTCGACGACGAGAGGGTGTGGGGCTTGCCGGTCGAGGCCAACGCCTCGACGCAGAGCGCGACCGAGGGCATCGGCGTGCGGGCCCACCTCGGTCGCAACCTCATCCGTAACATCGCGTCGCGGCAGGCGGCGAGCATGCGTCCGCAGGCCGACGCGATCTCGGCCGGCCGCGCCCGCGACCGCCTGCGGGCGAGGTTCGACTCGCAGACCCAAGAGGCGATCGAGCGGCTCTCAACCAACTACCGCACGCAGTTCCGCGATCCGCTCGTGCTGCACGACCTCTATCCGGAGATGCTCCACCACAACACGACCGACGACGCGATCCACTCGGCAGCGAGGAAGATGCTCGCCGGCCAGATTGGCGCGGCCACGTTCCCGCCGCCGACGGCCGACGGGGCGGTGCTGTCGGCACGGGTGCACCAGACGGCGATCGTCAACGCCGCCGCCTCGTGGCTCGCGGGCCGCACGTTCACGAAGGACCAGGTCGAGGCGGAGTATCGCCGTCGCAATCGCCCGCTGCCGGAGTCGCTCACGAAGGACATCGAGGACGTCCGTGACGAGAACGACGCCGGGGAGGGCGGCACCGTGCGCCGCGACGCCGCGAAGGACGGACCGAAGCCGCCGAAGCCCTGGTCGGTGCGATTCGCCGCCGAGCGGCCGGTCGAAATCGAGGTGGACGACAATCGAGTCACGGCCACGCTCCGCGGAGACTCCTTTACCTCGGGCGACAAGACCGTCGGGCCGATGGACGTGAAAGCGACCTACCGGATCGAGCCGTCACCGGCCGGCCCCCGTCTCTTTCGCGAGGGAGACATCGCGATCGCGCCGCCCGGCGGCAAGTGGGCGGGGGATCGCGACAAGCCGACGGCCACCGAGCGGGTGATCCGGCTGCGGCTCAAGCGACGTGCCGAGCAGATTCTCACCGAGACGATCGACATCGGGCCGCTCTCGCTTCCGGGGCAGCTCGAGGCGGCCGGGCCGTTGCCGGTCCATCACATCTCCTCGCGGAAGGACGGGTGGATCAATGTCGGCTGGCGGCAGAAGGACCCGGTGGTCTACGAGTCGTCGCCCGCGGCTGCCGTGCTGTCCGGGTCGGACGTGATCGCCCCGGGATTCGAGACGTCTGCCGCGGTGTCCCGTTAGATTCGGGACGCCGTCCGCCCGCATGGGCCAGACGGCGGTCAGTTTTCGGGAACCGCCGCCGTCACCACCATCTCGACCTTGCAGGGTGTGCCGAGGCCGACCTGCACCATGGCCCGAACGGGAGGATGGCCCGCGGGAACCCAGGCATCCCACAGCTCGTCGAGGATGGGGCCGTCGTCGCCATCGGCGATGGAGATGAGCACCTGCAGCAGCCGCGTCCGGTCGCTTTCGACGGTCCGCAGCGTCGCGTCGATCTGGGCGAGCACCTGTGCGATCTGCCCGCGGGTATCGAGCGACATGTCCTCGGCGACCTCGACCCAATACGCCACGCCGCGATGCACCACGATGTCCGCCCACCTGCGGGAGGAGCCGTACCGCCGTATTTCGCTCATGTCAGAACCACTCCTCCAGCATCCGTAAATCAGGCCATGGTCTCCCGCGTGATCGACTTGTGCGTCCCACCAACGGCCGACCGCACCGTTCACCAGGGAATTGCCATGCGGTCACGGTAGAAGTTTCCAGTGCCGATCCTCTCCGCCGTTGCCAGCCAGACGGCCGTGTCGGCGGCTTGTTCCACGGTGCGTGGGGCCGACATCCCGCCCATATCGGTCTTCGTCCAGCCGGGGCAGTAGGCATTCACGGAAATGTTTCGGCTGCCGAGCTCGAACGCCAGGTGCCGCGTGGCCGCATTGAGCGCGGTCTTGCTCGTGCAGTACGCCGGCGCCCACCCACCGATCGGGTCGGTCATGCTGCCGCCCCCGCTGCTGGTCATGATCACGCGGCCGCCGGCCGGCATGAGCGGCAGGACGGCGCGGGTCACGGCCACAGGGCCAAACAGGTTGGTGCGCATGGTTTTCCACAACACGTCGTCCTGATCGGCTGACAGGGCGCGATCTTCCCCCAGCAGGATTGCCGCATTGTTGATCAGCACGTCGAGCGTGCCAAACTCGTCCTTCAAGCGACGGGCCGCTTGTTCGATGCTGGTGGGATCGGTGACGTCCAGCACGACCGGTGTCACCGCGACCGGTGTCACCGGGCGGCGCTCCCCGGACAATGCCTCGGCCACATGAGCGGCTGCGGCCGCGGATTTTCGTGCGGTGCGGCCTCCAAGCAGTGCGCGGTGGCCCGCTCGTGCGAGTTGCCGCACCACCTCCAAGCCGATGCCTCTCGTGGCACCCGTGACGAGAACCAGAGCCATGTCGAAGGATAGGAAGATCGGCGGAGGATTCACCCGCCGCGGGGCAATTCCCGCGGCGCGACCGGCTCGAAGGGGCGGATCCAGATCGAGCGGAACTGCACCGGGTTGCCGTGGTCCTGCAGCCGGATGGGCATCGCGTCGGCGTGCGGCGTGTAGCTCGGCGGCGCGTGGTAGAACGTCTCTCCCTTGATGATGGTGTCGGAGTGGATCGCGACGCCGTTGTGCAGCACGCTGATGCGGCCGGGCCGCTCGAGCGAGCCATCTTCGCGAAACCTCGGACGCGTGAAGAGAATGTCGTAGGTCTGCCACTCGCCGGGGCCGCGGCAGGCGTTCACGGCCGGCGGCTGCTGCTTGTAGAGTCCGCCGCACTGGCCGTCATGGTAGGTCACGGGCTCGTCGGTGCCGTCCTGGAACGAGTCGAGAATCTGGATCTCGTACTTGTCCATCAAGAACACCCCCGAGTTGCCACGTCCCTGACCCTTGCCGGTCGCCGGCTTCGGCGTGCGAAACTCGAGATGCAACTGGCAGTCGCCGTAGCCCTGCTTCGTGCGGATGTCTCCCTTGCCGACCGTGGCGACGCCGTCGGCGACCTTCCACGCCTCACCGTTCTGCCAGGCGTCGAGGTTCGATCCGTCGAAGAGGACGACGGCGTCGACGGGGGGCGGGAGCGGCGTGACGGCCGCGGGGCCCGGATCGACGACCCGAGGCTTCGGCCACTCGATCGGGTTCTTCCACTCCCGCGTCCCTTGCTGCGCCCCCCTGAGATGGAGCCGCCGCGAGCGGATCGAATCGGTAAGTTCGCGGGCCTTCGCTTCGGCCTCGCCGATCGGGATGCCTGCCGGCATGCCAGGCCTCTGGTGGCCGATGGCGGCGAGGTAGGCGTCGCGAAGCAGGTGCATCCGCCGGGTCACTTCCGGCAGAAACGGGGCGAACACGTCCTGCGACTCGGCCCGGGCCGCCTCGGGATCGCCGAGGCCCGCGAGCACCGCCTGCGCGATCGCCCAGTGGCCGGCGTCGTTGGGATGGATGACGTCGGGGGCGAAGACGGCCTTCGGGTCCTTCTTCCTCGCCTCCTCGAGAGCCAGCTTCATCGGCCCATGGACGTCGATCACGACCCAGCCATCGGCCCGCTTCGAGAGCAGCCAGTTCGAGTAGGCGGCGAGCACGGCGTCGTAGTCGGCCGAGCCGGCGGGCCCGGCCGCGTCGGGACGCTTGTCGTAGATGGGGGGCGTGAGGTGGATGATCTTCGCCCCGGACTTCTCGACCGCGTCGTGCAGCCGTTGCATCCCCTCGCGGAACTTCGCGAATCGTGATTCTTCGAGCGGCTGGTAGATGCCGCAGTTCATGCCGTAGCAGGCGATCACGAGATCGGGCCTCGTGACGCGAAGGACGCGGTCGATTCGTTCGGCGACGTCGGGCCGCGGAAATTTCCCGCCGGCGTGCGTCTCCTCCGAGAGGCCGGAAACCGTCTCGCTCGACAGCGCGACGTCGATCACGTCGGCCTGGTAGCCCTTCGACTCCATCCAGGCGATCACGCTCGCCACCCAGCCGCCCGCGTGGGCGATCGAATCGCCGAGCACGACGATCCGCCTGGCGTCACGCACGAGATCGCCCGGCGATTTTTCGGCGGAGGCCGTCGCCGGGACGACGGTCCCGAGCATGACGACTCCGAGCATGGCGGGAAAGGAGAGCGGAAGGCCCCGGGGCGAAGTGAGGATCGGGATCATGCGTGGTCAGTCCTTTTTCTTTCGGATCGCGAAGAGGTGGCTCTTGTTGGCGATGTAGAGCGTGTCGCCGACGGCGATCGGCGTGGAGTAGATGCTGTTGGCCATGTTGACCTCGCCGACAAGCTCCTTCTCCTTCGAAACCTTGAAGATCGAGATGTCGCCGTCCTCGTCACCGATGTAGACCTTCCCGTCGGCGATGAGGGGCGAGCCCCAGCTGGCGGCGAGCATGTCGTGCGTCCAGTGCGGCTTGCCGGTCTTCAGGTCGAGGCAGTGGAAGAGGCCGCTGAAGTCGGCGACGAACAGCAGGCCGTCCTTGATGGCGACCGTGCCGCAGGTGCGGTGCATCGTCTCCTCGAAGTCGAGCTTGCCGTTGCCGTCGGCGTCGAAGCCGGGGTAGTGCCATACGGCCGCGGAATTCGGGTTGGGCCGCGCCACCTCCCCATCCTCCTTGATCACCGCTTGGTTGCGGCGGTGGGGCAGGGGAGTTTTCGGATCCTTGAGGCTCACGGCCAGCTCGCTCGACACGTCCCCCTTCTTCGTCGGATCGATGCACCAGAGGTGGCCCACGCCCTCCCCGTGCTCCGGATCCTCGCCCACGGCCACGTAGACGAGCCCTTCGTACACCACCGGCGTGCCGATGATGTGGTTGCGATCGGCACGACCGCCGAGCGTGTATTTCGACTCCTTGGGATTGCAGTCGAACTTCCAGACGAGCTTGCTCTTGCCGCCTTCGCCCCGGGCGTCGAAGGCGTACATCCAGCCGTCGCCTCCGCCGAAGAGCACCTGCGGGATGCCGCCGAGCTCGGCGTAGGCGGGGCTCGACCACTGGCCGTGGAGCACGTTGGCCCCCGGCGAGTTGTCTGCCCAGAGCACCTTGCCGTCCCGCTTGTCGATGCAGAGGAAGCTCGGGGCCTCGAAGTTGGGCAGGTTGATGTGCCCCTCGTCCACGCCGTTGCTCGTGTTCACGAAGAGCATGTCACCCGCGCTGGTCACGCTGCAGGAGCACATGTTGTGCTGCGAGACGCCGAGCTGCTTCATCATGTCGAGCACCCAGACGACGTCGGCCTCGTCCTTCTCCTGCACCTTCTCCGCGGTGAAGGGGCCGTCGTTCTCCCCGTCCCGGAAGCCCTCGGTGTCGAGGCACTTCACCTCGCCTCGGCTCGTCACGTACCAGAGTCTGTCTCCCTCGATCAAAGGCGCGCAGCAGATTCCCTGGAGCGGCCAGTCGTGCACGCGGCCGGTCGGGAGCTTCTCGCTCGAATCCTGCCAGAGGAAGGAGCCGTCCTTGAGGTCGAAGGCGAGCAGGCAGCCGAGATCGACCGCCGGCGGATACCGCTTCAGCCAGCCCTTGCCGTTGTTCGTGCCGACGTAGGCCTTGCCTCCGGCCACCACCGGATTCCCGTAGCTCTGGCTTCCCAGGGCCGCGACCCAGGCGATGTTTTTCCCCGTGCCCGGCTTCCAGTCGCCGGTCTCCTGGTCGAACTCGCCCGGCTCCCACTCGGTGGGCAGGTTCTTCGCGTCGGGCACGTTGTTGCGAGTCGGGGAGCCGCCCCACTGGTTCCACTCGGCGGCGCCGGCCGCGGTCGCGACGGCGGCGAGCAGGAAAAAGCAGGAACGGGAGCTGATTTTCATGGCACGGCCTCCACGGAGACGTTGTCGATGTAGATCTCGGAATCCTTCGAGTTGCCGAAGAAGCCTGGGCTGCCCTGGAGATTGCCGGCCTCGTGTGCCGCCTCGATCGTCCAGGTCGCGGGCTCGGGCTCGCCGCGGGGCCAGACCTTGCCGCGGAGCAGGGCCACGCCATCCTTCGTGCGGGCTTCGAACCTCATCGTGTACCAGCGGCCCGCCTCCCAGGGGAAGGGGATCGTCTTCGAGAAGTGCGTCGCCACCTGTGGCGGCCAGCTGCGAAGCTGCAATTGCTGCGAAGCGCCCATGAGGTCGAGCGTGTACCGCTGGGCGATGAGGCCCATGTCGGGCATGCGGGCCTTCTCGAGCGCGGCCGCATTGCCGAAGGCCTTGGCGAAGGCGTCGGCGTCGCTGGCGGAAGCCTTCGTGGCGTCGGACGCCGGCGAGCCGGGCTTCCCGACGCCCGTTTCCTGGGCGCGGAAGTCGGCCTTGATCGCGTAGTCGTGGAGCGTGATCGGCCCGATCCAGCCCTGGCTGCGGGTGCCCTTCGGGATCGTCGTGACCTTCACGAGGCACTTCGAGCCGTCCACCTCACGAACGACGTGGCGATACCGCATGCCGATCCAGGGCAACGGCGGCTCCCCCTTCACGACGCCCGTCTTCGGATCGGCGGCCAGCGGAATCTCCTCGAAGTCGAACTTCCAGGGAAGCGGTGGCATCGAGCGGATGCGGGCCTTCCCCTCGAGGCTGCCCACCTTGGCCGTCACGATCGCGGCGGCGTGCTTTCCGGGTGGCGACGTGTAGACGCCATCGCCGGAGACCTCGCCCACCGTCGCCTCGAACGTCAGTGGCGATCCCTGCACTTCCTTCACGAACCTTCCGGCGGCGTCGAACAGCCGCACCTTCAGGGGCAACGTCTCGCCGGCCGCGATCTGCGCCTCGGCCGGAACGACCTGCACCCACGCCGGCTCGCCCGCGGGTCCGTTCGTCGACGCCGAAACCTGCCGTGCGGCCGAGGCCCGCGGCTGTTCCTTCGCGGTCGCGACCGTCGCGGATGCGTCTCCGAGGCAATAGAGCCGCTCGCCGGTCGTGAGGTAGAGCCGCCCTTCGGCGGCGATCGGCGAGGCGGTCACCTCGTCCTCGTCGTCGAACCGCATGCGGTTGACGAACTTCGTGCCGTCCTTCGTAGGTTCGAGCACGTGCCAGCCGCTCGTCGAGCAGACGTAGAGCTTTCCGTCGGCCACCAGCGGGCTGCCGCGGACGATCGTGCCGAGCAGTTTTTGCGGCTTGCCCACCGGTTCGCCCGACGACTTGTCGAAGGCGTAGACCTTCGCACCGTCGTCGATGAAGTAGATCCGTTCACCGAGCACCACGGGCATCGAGCGGCCGTCCATCACCCCCTTCTTCTGCCAGATCATGGCGGCGGAGGTGATGTCACCGGATCCGGTGGCCTTGAAGGCCGTGGCCGAGCCCATCGACGTGTTGTCGAGGTTTTCCTCAGCCTGCGAGATGTAGACCGTGTCGGCCACGACGAGCGGCGCCGTGTTGATCCCGCGGCGGGAGAGCTTGAAGTTCCAGACGGCCTTGCCGGTCCGCGGTTGAAAGTTCCAGACGCTCCCGTCGCTCGAGCCGAAGACGAACGCGGCCTGGCCGCCGAAATCGGCGATCGAGGGCGTGCTGTAGGTCGTGTCCTCTGGGAGTTCCTTCGTGCCGTTCATCCAGCGGACGGCCCCGGTCGCCTTGTCGAGCCCCAGGAACCGGTGCGCGGGCCGGGCCGTGTCGCCCCACCCGGTCACGACGGCACTTGCGATCACCATGTCTTCGAACACGACCGGGATGTTGGTCCGGCCGCCGTAGGTGGAGAGAAAGCCGAACTCCTCGTGGAGCGATCGCTGCCACTTCGTCGTGCCGGAGGCCGCGTCGATCGCCGTGAACACGCCGCAGACGCCATGGGCGAAGACGCTGTTGCTCGCCGGATCGGCGACGATCGCCGACCAGCCGACCCGCTCGGCGGGCACGTCCGAGAGGTAGACGTTGAAGACGTTCTCCCAGAGCTTCTCGCCGGTCTTGGCGTCGAGGCAGAGCACCTTCTCCGCCTCCTGTTTCGTGCCGGGCTTGTGCCGCACGAGCGTGAAGATCCGGCCCCCGATGATCACGGGAGTGGAGATGCCACCTGCCTCGTCGTTCTTCCAGAGGACGTTCGTGCCCTTCTCCGGATCGAACGAGGTCACGAGCGGCGGGCCGACGTAGTGCCTGTCCTGCATCGGTCCCCGCCAGTCGGGCCAGTCGGTCGCCCGGGCGGCCCCCGCACCGGCCATCGACGCGGCGACGACGGCCGCCATGACGCACGAGCGCATTCCACTCCTCATTGATTGTGTGACGTCTGGATTGTTTGACGCCTGGCTATCTGCCTGTCCGCCCATCTGCCGATCACCGCTGCCGATCATAGCTCGCCGCTAGCCGCCGAATCCGGCAGCCTTCGCATCCTCGGGCAGTTTCGGATCGACGAGGCCAATCGCCCCCTTCCCCCCCTGGATGCGACCATCGGTGTCGGCCTGGATGCTCTCGATGTCGGCGTTCCAGAACTTCCGCCGTGTCGCGGCGTCGGCCGTGGTGAACGGACGCACCACCCGCATGCCGACGCCGAGGGCCGGCTCCTCGGTGTACCACCATGGGCTCTTGGGCTCGTTGGGATCGATCTCCTTCCAGGCGAGGTCCTCGCTGCCGCGTCGGGCGGCGGTTCGGCACTGGGCGGGCTCATCGTAGAAGGCGCCGCCCCGCACGACCCGCGGCGACAGCTCGGTCGGCCATTCGATGCAGTCGGCCACGGGTGCCGGCTGCGGGAGTGCCGCCTGTCGCGCGTAGCCCTTTTCCAGCATCTGGTCGATGACCCATTCGGCGACGTTGCCATGCATGTCGTGGAGGCCCCATGCGTTGGGCGCGAGCTTGCCGACGGGATGGGTCGTCTCGCCGGAGTTGCCGGCGAACCACGCGACCTTGCCGAGCGACTCCGAATCCTCGCCGGAGTGCCATGGCGTCTTCGTGCCGGCACGGCAGGCGTATTCCCACTCGCTCTCCGTCGGGAGCCGGTAGAACCTGCCCGTCAGCCCGCTGAGCCATTTCGTGTATTGCCTGGCCGCGAACTGGGTCATGGTGACCGCCGGCTGCATCGGATCCTCGCCGTTGGTGAACGTCGTGGTCGGATCGTAGAGGAGCGACGGTGCGGTGACTGCGTCGGCGATGTTGTCGGGCGTCACCTTGCGGACTCCGGCCGCCTCGAGCGCCTTGAACAGGTCGCAGGCCGCCATATACCGCTTGTATTCCCCCCAGGTCACCTCGCAGCGGCCGATCCAAAAGGGCTCGATGCGGACGCGGTAGACCGGCCCCTCCTTGCTGTCGCGGCCCTTCTCGGCGTCGCTGCTGCCGATCGTGGCCTCGCCCCCGGGCACCGGCACCATCGTGAAGCGGAGGTCGGTTCCGGGGATCGTCTCCTCGTACGGGACGAGCCAGCCGTCGGCCACCCGAACGACATTTCCCTCGACGTTCGCCGGCCGTTCGTTTCCGGCGACGAATCCCGGGTCGGCGGCAGAGGCGGGCTGCGGGGGCGTCGCCAGGCAGCAAAGAACCGACGCAAGCAGGGCCAAACTCGAGCAGCGCACGTCATGTCGCATGATGGGGCTTTCGCGGGGCGGGAGGGGGCGGCTTGAAGCGACACTCAAGTCTACCCTCCGTCGAACGGCTCAGCCATTGACCGGACGGGGGTTCGTGCCCGAGAGTTGGGGACGGAGGACCCAGCCATCGCCCGCGCCCCGAAGCCCACGAACCCCGCTCCCGGCAAATCCGCCGCGGGTGGCGGCAAGGCGTCCGACTCGCCGAACGAACGGGTCGTGTCGGAAAACCGTCGCGCGCGGCACGACTACGAGATCATCGACACGCTCGAGTGTGGAATCGTGCTCGTCGGCAGCGAGGTGAAGAGCCTCCGGTCGGGGAAAATCTCGCTCGAGGAGGCCTACGGCCGCGTGGAGCACGGGGAGGTATGGCTCCTCGGCTGCGACATCCCGGAGTACGAGAAGGCCAACCGGCTCAACCACGTGCCGAAGCGGCCGCGGAAACTGCTTTTGCACCAGCGGGAAATCCGGAAGTTCGCCGGGCATGCCTTCGAGAAGGGGCTGACGCTCGTGCCGCTGAAGATGTACTTCAAGGGAGGCCGCGCGAAGGTCTTGCTCGGCGTGGGCCGGGGACGGCAGCTTCACGACAAGCGGCAGCAGCTCAAGGCCAAGTCGGCGAAGCGCGACATGGAGGTGGCGCTCAAGGGCCGATCGGGAAGAAAATAGCGATCGGTCAGAAATGGATGGTCCGGAAAAAGGGCGGGCGGCCGCCGGGGTTCGTGAACCACCGGCGGCCGCCCTTTTGTTTGCTTCGGTCGAACTGGTTTCGGCCGATCTGTTTCGGTCAGCGACCTGCGCCGGCCATCATCTCGGCGTTCTCTTCGGCTTCGAAGCCGTTGAACGAGGCGTCGAGGCTGTCCTGCGGGTGCCACAGCGGGAGGCCGCGCTGGATCCTCTCGGCCAGCACGTCGATCTTCTGCCGCGATCCGGCCGGGGCGGTCGTCGGCACGAAATCCGGGGTCATCTGGGGTTCGAAGTTTTCGTCGTGACCATACAACTCGATGATCTCAAACACATTGCGAATCCGGGCCATCGGAACGGTACAACTCCTTTTTATAGGGGTTCTTGAAGTGTGGTGGTTTGACATGAACAGCAAAAAATGATCGTCGGATCAGCCCAGCATGAACGACGACACGATGCCGCGCCGTCGATCATCGGCCTGCCCCGCCGACGATCGCCCTGCCCCGTCGACCAGCGAAACGCGGCCCGACGAAGCGACGATGCGACGAAACAGGCCGTCGTACTTCCCGCAGATTCGACAGCCTGAAGGCTGCAGCGGGGACGAGAGCTGCTCCGAACAAACTCATTATGGAGGGGAAAAAGTCGGCGTCAAATTTTTGTACGCCTCGATTGGCATTCCGGCCCGGACTTCGGCTGAAAAGCATCGCGAACCCGCCTTGAAACCGTCGTTTTTGCCGGTCTCGAATCGGGCGAAGTACGATGGGGCTTTCGCATGTCGCACCGTGCGACCCGCGCAGGCAAGGCCAGCATGGCTCAACAGTTCACCGGTTCGCTCGTCAGCTATCCGGCGAGGGTCTCCTTCGCGGCCTACTTCGCCGCGATCCTGCTCGGGGGCTTCGCCCTCACGCTGCCTGTTTCGAGGGTTCCCGACCGGCCCCCGATCACGCTCGTGGACGGCATCTTCACCGCCACCAGCGCCTGTTGCGTCACCGGGCTGACCGTCCGTTCGACCCTGCACGACTTTTCGTTTTTCGGCCAAGTGGTGATCCTCGTCCTCATCCAGCTCGGGGGGCTGGGCATCATGACGCTCACCACCCTCATCGCCTCGAACCTCGGTGGCCAGGCCACGCTCCACCAGCGGGCCGTGATTTCCGAGACACTCGGTGTCCGGCCCGGCCGCGACGTGCGGTGGATCGCGGGGGCGGTGCTGGCGACCGTCTTCCTGGCGGAGGCCTGCGGGTTCGCCGCGCTCTTCGCCGCCGGCTGGGCCGCGGCGTCGCCGGGTGAGGTGGCATTGGGCGAGGTGGCATGGAAGGCGGCCTTCCACTCGATCTCCGCCTTCTGCAACGCCGGCTTCGCGCTCGGCGACGACAACCTCATGCCCGACGCCGGCGCCCCGGTCGTCAACGTCGCCATCTGCTCGCTCATCATCGTCGGCGGCATCGGTTTTCCCGTCATCTTCGACGTCTACTCCCGCGTGCGGGCTCGGCAGCGGATCTGGGACCGGCTCCACATGCAGTCGAAGCTCATGCTCGTCGGCACGGCCTCCCTCCTCGCCTTCGGGGCCGTCACGTTCTGGCTGCTCGAGTGGGACGACGCCATCGCCGGGCGTTCGCTCGGAACGAAGATCCTCATGGGCTTCTTCCACTCGACCACCTGCCGCACGGCCGGCTTCAATACCGTCGACTACGGCACCCTCTCGAGCGCCACGCTCTTCCTTACGATCATCCTCATGGCGATCGGCGCCGGACCCTGCTCGACCGGCGGCGGCTTCAAGGTGAGCACCTTCATGACCCTCGCGATCCGGGCCTGGTCGAGCTTCCACGGCCTCAAGAACGCCAACTTCTCCCGCCGCACGATCCCGTCCGCCGCCGTCGAGCGATCGACCGTCACCGCCCTCCTGTTCGCGGCGCTGGCGATCTTCGCCCTCATCGCGGTGCTCGTAGTGGAGAAGGGGGGCGACATCACCGGCCGCTCCCGATGGTTCCTCGAGGCCCTCTTCGAGTGCATTTCCGCCCTCGGCACGGTCGGGCTCTCGACGGGGATCACGCCGCTGTTGTCCGACCCGGGTAAGATCGTGCTCGTCGGGCTGATGCTGGCCGGCCGGCTGGGGCCGATCACCGTCGCCGTCGCCCTTTCCCGGGAGCAGCGAACCTACCAGCCGACCTATCCGGAGGAGGCGCCGCTCATCGGCTGAACCACATGGCACGTTCCGACGCGAGGATCTTCATCATGCTCGGCATGGGCACCTTCGGGGCCGCCCTCGCCACCAAGCTCGCGAGCAACGGCTGCCGCGTGATCGGCGTCGATCAGCGGAAGGAGCGGCTCGAGGTGGTGAAGAACCACATCTACGAGGCCGTGATCGGCGACTCGACCGAGCGGGAACTGCTCGAGAACCTGCCGATCCGCGACGCCACGGCCGTCTTCATCTCGCTCGGCGAGAGCATCGCGACGTCGCTCCTCGCGACGCTCCACGTGAAGGAGCTGGGAGCGAGGAACGTGATCGTGAAGGGGGTGACCCACGAGCACGGCAAGATTCTCGAGCATCTCGGCGCCGACCGGGTCGTCTTTCCGGAGGAGGAGGTGGCCCGGGAGCTCGCCGACCGGATGACCTGGCCCAACGTGCTCGACTACCTGCCGATCGATCCCGACTACAGCGTCGCCGAAATCGCGATGCCGGCGTCGCTGTCGGGCAAGACGCTCGCCGAGGCCAACCTCCGCAGCCGGATCGGCGTGCACGTGATGGGCCTCAAGGACGTCATGACCGGCCGTTTCGAGATGTTTCCCGACGGCAAGACGCGGCTGCTCGAGGAGCAGGTGCTCCTCGTCGTCGGCCGCGAAGCCGAGCTCGCGGCGCTCCGCGAGATGAAGTAGCCTGCCGCTGTCGTGCTGGTTCGGGGCTGCCCGTGCGCCTGGCCGGACGTTCGCTGCGGTCGTCCGGACCTTTGCTCACTGCATGTCCGCTTCGTGAAATTCCTGCCGGCGGGCTTCGCGGTCTCCAGGCTTCGCTCGCTCCCATAGCCCGGCGACATGACACGGGCAGCCCCTCACGGTCGACTCCACGGCATCAGTTCTTCTGGCCGGGCGGTCCTGGAGGCAGGGCGATGTCGATCTCGGCGGGGGGAGGCGGCGCGGAGGACGACGCGGGCTTCTCGGCCGTGGGGTCGAACTTGGGCGTGTCGCTGCCGGTTCGGGCCTCGAGATCGCCGGTGAGCACGAGGTGATCGGCCTGGCCGGGCATGCGGATTTCGAGCGAGGTGACGCCCCACTCGCCCCCCACCCGCTTCCCCTCGACCACGACGACGCCCGCGCCCTTCGGCCCCTTCACGTCGAACTGGAGCGCCGCGACGCCGTCGGTGTCGCTCGCCGAACCGGTGACGGGCGTGGTTCGGGTGATCGGCCCGCCGAGCGCCTCGGCCGCGCGGTCGTTCGTCGCGAGCTCTTCGATGGCGACGACGACGATCGGGTGGCGGTCGTGACGTCCGCAGCCGACCGCCGCGATGGCCAAGAAGGCGGCGATCGGGAGCCAGCGGTGCAGGAACCGGGCCGGGCGAGGGTTTCGTGACACGGTGCGGCTCTCCGTGGGGCGTTGGATTCGACAATCCACCGGACCGTCGCTCGCCCGCCGCGTCACGACTTTGCGTCGTGCTTGCGGCACCAGGCGATTTTCTCGGCGGTCGTGGTCGGGAGCGGTCCGCCGGCGGCCTTCTTCGGCGCGGCCGCCTTCGGGGTCGGGGCTTCCACCACCGGTTCGGCGGCAGCTTCCAGTGCCGATTCATCGGCGGCGGGAGCTGCCTGCTCGGCGGCGGCCTTCTTCGCGCGGGCCATCGCCAGGATGTCGGCGGTGGATGGCTTGCCGGCTGCCGGCTTCGCTGCGGCCGGGGCGGCACCGCCCGCCTTGCCTCGCGCCGCGGCGAGGATGTCGGCGGTAGATGGCTTGCCGCCCGCGGGCTTCGCCGCTGCGGCGG
>CAZPEM010000070.1:10371-16820 GCA_964585575.1 uncultured Chitinophagaceae bacterium | reverse complement strand
CGGACCTTCGCTCACTGCATGTCCGCGGCGCTCCGGCATCCTGCCTGCGCTTGCTCCCATAGCCCGGCTACGGGGCACGGGCAGCCCCTCACGGGCAACTTTGCTGGTTCGGGGTTGCCCGTGCCCATATACGGACCCTTTACGAGGACGTGCTGCCCGCCGCTCGCTCTAGCGGCAGGTGTCGCAGTCCTCGGCGAGTTCTTCCTCGTGGGCCTTCAAGGCCGCCGCTTCCTTCGAGAGCTTGAACTCGGGGCCGGCCGGGAAATATTGGATGTCGTCCTGCAGGTAGTACGGGCTCGGCAATGTCTGGCCGCCGACGTCCACCTGGCAGCCGGTGAACACGGGGACGGCGAGTCCGCAGATCGCGAGCAGGAACCTGCCGAAGAATGCCGCCGCCGAGCGATGCGGACGGCCATCGCACCGCGGGGCACGCACTTCGCGGGGGAATCGGGTCGAGTTCACGGCTCTGTCTCCTGATCGTTCGAACGTGACACTCGTTTCGTCCGGTCCGACCCGCAAACTTTGAAAAACCCGCACGCTCATCCCGGATGCACACCCCAGGCTTCCCAAGTTCGCAGCCCGTCCCGCGACAGCCTGGGTTGGGTTCGGGGGCTGGGGAGGCGGCGGCCCGTTTCGGGGTATAGTCCGATCCATGCGAGTGATCCTTCCCTGCTTGCTCACGGTCATCGCGTTCTTGCCGTGCGGCGAAGCCGGCCGAGCTTCGGCGCAGATCGTGCTCCCACCCGAGCTCGGCGCGCCGCTCGGTGGCACGGTGCCGACCGAGCGATACGACCTTGCCGTCGCCGCCCTCGCAGAGGGACGTCTCCAGGAAGCACTCGGGATCGCGACCGATGAGTTTCGCGGCGGGGTGAAGGCCGGCGGGCAGCGATGGATCGACTCGATCGCGTCGTCGGCGCTCGTCGGAGAATGCCTCTGGGAACTCGGCCAGTTTCGCGAGGCGGTCGATGCGTACGATCAGGCGCTGCTGCTCGCGGCATCCAATGCCAACTGGATGCTCGCCGTGCAGTTTCCGCCGCAGGGCCCGCGGCCCCTCGCCCGCGCGGCCCCGGCACCGTGGGGGCCGGGCAGCCGCAACGCGACGCCTGGAATGCTTCCGGACACGATGCAGATCCGCATCGAGGGGCCCGACCCACAGCAGGTGCTCCAGCGGGGTGGCGTGCTGGCCGCTCCGGTCAATGCCCTGATCCACCCGCTCGAGATCGTTCGTGGCATCGTCGTAAGCCTGTATCGTCGCGCCGACATCCTCGGCGAGCTTTCGATCGAGGGAACTTCCCTCGAGCAGGCCGCGCGAATGCTCGCGACGAGGCCCGCGCCCCCCAACCACTATTCGCAGGCCTGGATCGACATCGCGCTTGGCATCGCGACCTGGGCGCAGGGCAGGCCCGACGCCGCCGTGCCGCTGCTCCGCAGAGGCCTGTTGATGGGCAACACATTCGACCATCCGATGGCCGCATGGGGATTGATCGTGCTCGGTCGCATCGCCATCGCGAAGGACGACGCGGCCGCGGCGGCGCGATGGTTCGAGGAGGCCACGCTCACGGCATACGACCACGGCGACGCGAGGGCGATGGAAGAGGCCTTCCGCTGGGCGCTGTCGGCGCACATGGCCGCCGGAACCCGCGGCGTGCCGCGGTCGCTCGCGGTCGCGACCGAGTGGTCCCGCGACGGCGGCCCGAGCCTGCGGACGAGGCTGCTCGCGCTCTCGGCGGAGGCACTCGCCGTATCCGGCAACGCCGCCGCGGCCTCCGGGACGCTCCAGGAGATCGACCCTCGGGTCCTGCGAGGAGACCTCGGCCGCTCGCTCACCGGGGCGCAGGCGGCCTACGCGGCCGCGCTCGTCGGGTATCTCTCGCAGGATGTCGGCAAGGGCGACGCGGAGCTCGTCAGGGCCGTCGGGCTCGCTCGCGGCCTCTCGCCGAGGCTGTTCCAGACACAGCGCCTCGTGCAGGCGGTGCTTTCCGGGGCGACGGTCTTCTCCGACCGCCAGGCCGACGTGCTCTTTTCCAGGCTCCTCGCCGATCCCTCCCCACGCGAGACATTGCTCGATCCGCTCGGATCGCTCGCCGCCGCCGCGACTCCCAAGCCCGAGGCCTTCGACGCGTGGATCACCGTGGCGGCGCGACGCGGCATCGAGCCGCTCATGGTGGCGGCCGAGGCGGCGAAACGGGCGCGCTGGCTCGACACGCAGCCGCTCGGTGGCCGCCGCACGGCGATCATTCGTCTCGTGGCGGCCGACGCCGCGGAGCTTCCCGCCGCCGACGCGGTGAGGCGGGCGGCGATGCTCGCCGCGAATCCGCAACTGGCGAAGACGCTGGGCGATGGGATCGCCGTCCGGACGCGGCTCTCGGCCGCCGTCCACGCGGCTGCCGGGCAGCGTGATGCGATGCCGGTCGCGGCCGGCGAGGCCGCCGACTGGAACGCGTTCCGCGACATCTCGGCGAGGCAGTCGCGGATGATCTCGCTGGTCGCGGCGGGACGAGAGCCGGTCCGCGTCGAGTTTCCGCCGCTCTTCTCCGTCCCCGAAATTCGCCAAAAGCTCAAGCCGAGGCAGCTCGTGCTGTCGTTCCACTGGAACGCTGCCGGGCTTCTGGCGACGCTCGAGTCGAACGAGCGGATCACGACCTGGCAGGTTCGGCAGCCGGCCGCGGTCGCCCGCGACATCGTGTCGCTCGCGAAGGAGCTCTGCCTGTTCGACGCCGTAACACCCGTGGGCACCGACAAGCTCGCCGATTCGAACTGGCGGTCGTCGGCAGAGCGGATCGAGCGGGGAATCTTCGACCAGTCCCGGGTGTCGCTTGCCGAGGGGATCGACGAGCTCGTGATCGTGCCCGACGGCATGCTCTGGTATCTGCCGTTCGAGCTGTTGCCGGTCGGGTCGGGCCGGGAGGCCGCGGAGAATCGCAGGCCGTTGCGTGAATGCTGCCGCATTCGCTACGCGCCGAGCCGCAGCCTCGCCGTCATGCCGATGGGCCCCCGCCGGCTTCCCGCGCTGGTCGGAATCGCGGGCGGTCGGCTGCATCGCAGCGAGACGCCCGAACAGGTCACGGCGACGCTGTCGCGGCTGCTGTCTTCGCTGCCGCAGTCGGTCGTGATCCAGCCGCCGCAGGCCGCCGGTCGCGGGCAGGGGCAGCCGCTCGGCAATGTCGCGCCGCTCGTCGACACGCTCGTGGTGCTCGAGGAGATCCCGGGCCTGCCCGCTGGGTGGCTCGAGCTGCCCGAAAAGCGGCCGGCCGTCGTGCTCCTGCCATGTTTCCAATCGGCGGCCGCTTCGGGCCTGACGAAGCTCCCGGCGAGGCCGGGGAACGAGCTGTTTCTCGCCGCTACCGACCTCGCGGCCGCGGGGGCCCGCACGTCGCTGGTGAGCCGTTGGAACGTCGGGGGCCGCATGACGATCGACCTCGTGGAGGAGTTCGTCCGCGACGCATCGGCACCGCCGTCGGACGCCTGGAGGCGGGCGGTCGAGGTCGTCATGCGGGAGCCGCCCGACCCGGCTTTGGAGCCGCGGTTGAAGCCGTCATTCGGCGGCGTGCTGGAAGACGCGTCGCACCCGTTTTTCTGGGCCGGGTTCATGCTCGTCGACTGCGGCGGCGAAGGGGGATAGGCTGTCGCACCGCATGACCATCGCCTCCGCCATCGATCTCGGCCTGCTCGCGGTGGTGACCTTCATCGCGGCGATCGTGAATTCCGTGGCCGGCGGCGGCACGCTTCTGACGTTTCCCGTGCTCGCCGAAATCCTCCCGGCGGGAGGCGAGCGGCTCGTGACGGCGAACGCCACGAGCACGATCGGCCTCTGGCCGGGCGCGGTCGCCGCCGCATGGTCGTATCGCCGGGAGCGGGAAGGGCAGCCCCCCTGGTCGGCGTGGCTTCTCGCGCCGAGCATCCTGGGCGCGGTCTTCGGCGGTTGGCTCGTGGCGGCGCTGCCGCAGCGGCTCTTCGACGGCCTCGTGCCGTGGCTCATCCTGGCGGCGGCCCTGCTGTTTTCGGCGCAGCCGGTGATCACGCGGATCGCGGCCACCGGCTGCCCGTCTCGTGATCCCGCCGCGTCCCCGACGGCCCGGCAAGTCGGCGTCGCCTGCGTGCTGCAGTTCGCCGTCGCGGTCTACGGCGGCTACTTCGGGGCCGGCATCGGCATCCTCATGCTCGCGATGCTCGCCGGCCTGGGCCTGGGCGACATCCATCGGCTCAACGGAGTGAAGAACGTGCTCGGGATGGTCGTCAACGCGGCGGCCGCGGCGGTCTTCGCCATCGGGGCGGCCCTCGGCTTGAACGACGTCTCCTGGCGGCACGCTGCCTTGATGGCCGTCGCGGCCGCAGCGGGCGGGCTGTTCGGGTCGGGTGTGGCGAGGCGGCTTCCCGCCAGGATCGTTCGGCGGTTCGTGGCGATGATCGGATTCCTGCTTGCAGCCTACTATTTTGCGACATGACGACCGCGATCATCCAGACCGAACGACTCGGCAAGCAGTACCCGTCACGCGGCGGCGCGTTTGCGGCGCTCGACGACTGCTCGCTCGTCGTTCCGGAAGGGCGGGTGTTCGGCCTGCTGGGACCGAACGGCGCCGGAAAAACCACGCTCCTGAGGCTCCTGCTGGGATACCTGCGGCCGACCAGCGGGCGGGCGACGGTGGCCGGCCACGACTGCGAGATGGAGTCGCTTGCGGTGCGGTCTCTCACCGCCTACCTGCCGGGCGAGGCGAGGCTCTTCCGCAGGATGAACGGGCACGGAGTGCTCGACTTCTTCTCGAGGCTGCGGCCTGACTGCCGCAGGGACCGGTCAGCGGGAATCGCGGGGCGTCTCGACCTCGACCTCGACCGCCAGGTCGCGCGGATGAGCACCGGCATGCGGCAGAAACTCGCGCTCGCCGTCGTGCTCGGAACCGACTGCCGGCTCGTGATCCTCGACGAACCGACGGCCAATCTCGACCCCACCGCCCGCAGCGAGGTTCTCGAACTCGTCCGTGAGGCCAGGTCCGCGGGCCGAACCGTCGTGTTCTCGTCGCACGTGCTGTCGGAGGTGGAGTCGACGTGCGACGAGGTTGCGATCCTCCGGGCCGGCCGTCTCGTTCATACGCAATCGGTGCACGAGCTTCGACGCCGCCACCGCATCACGGCGAGGATCGCGTCGCCGCCCGGGGAGGTGCCTGCCGCGATGGCGGGAATCGTGGCGATCGTCCGCCACGGCCAGGGAGAAGTCGTGATGGAGTCGGGCGACTCGCTCGCGCCAGTGCTCGGTTGGCTCGCCACGCAGCCGCTCGAGGAGGTGATGATCGAGCCGATCGGCCTGTCCGGCATCTACGATCGTTTCCACAAGGGGGTATCGGGGTGAGACTCTGGAATCACGCCATCTGGCGGAAGACCTGGGGCGATCAACGGGGGCTCTTCCTGAGCCTCGTCGCCCTCTGGGGGGCGTTTCCATGGATCTACATCTGGCTGTCGTCGCAGATTCCGATGCCGGCCTTCCAGGACGTGCTCCTCAGGGCGATTCCGCAGGATTGGCAGCGGCTCTCGGGTGTGCCGTTTTCGGAAGTGGCCACGCACGTGGGCCGCGTGGCCCTCGCCTTCGTCGATCCCGTGGTCGTGCTCGCGGCGACGGTCTGGGGCATCACGCGTGGCAGCGACGCGGTGTCGGGGCAGCTCGATCGTGGCACGATGGAAATGGTGCTCGCGCAGCCGGTCGACAGGACCGAACTGTTCGTGTCGCAGGCGCTAGCGACGACGTCGGCCGCGGCGGCCCTCGCCGCGGTGCTGTGGCTTGGCACCTGGCTGGGGATCGCGAGTGGGCCCTGGGCCGGGGCCGTCTCCCCCTCGCGTTACGTGCCCGCGGCTGCGAACGTGTTCGGGCTCATGGTGTGCATCGCGGGACTGTCGTCGCTCGTGTCCGCCCTCGACTGCCACCGCTGGCGGTCGATCGGTATCCTCTGCGGCTTCTACGTGTTCTCGATTCTCGCGAAGCTCATCGGCAGGATGAGTCGCCCGTTCGAATGGGTCGGCTACCTTTCGATCCTCAACGCGTATGAGCCCCAGCGGCTCGTGGGCGGCACCACGGAGTCGTGGATGCTCCTCGCGAGATACGACGGCATCCTGCTCGGGATCGGCCTTGCCGCCTACGTGCTCGGCGCCGTGGCGTTCGCCAGGCGGGATCTTCCGGCGCCGCTGTGAGTCGGGGGCCGCGAACGGCCTCGGCCTCCCTCTGACGTCCGGCCGCCGGTCGGCCGACGGAAATCGGGTTTTCGCTCCAATTCCGACTGGTGTGCCGGCCTCGGGCTCGCCCATACTATTGTCTGGTGGCAGCGGACCGCGTGTTCACGGAGCCAGAGACGGATGCGACATTCTTCCTTCGCCGTTCCGCGGCATGGCATGGCGTGGCGACGCGTGTGCCTGGCAGTCGCCGTCGGGGTTCTCCCGTGGACTGCGTTGGCCGACGACGCAGT
>CAZPEM010000070.1:0-10271 GCA_964585575.1 uncultured Chitinophagaceae bacterium | reverse complement strand
GCCTGGCAGTCGCCGTCGGGGTTCTCCCGTGGACTGCGTTGGCCGACGACGCAGTACCGCCGGCCCGGGACGCAGTACCGCCGGCCCGGGACGCAGTGCCGCCGGCCCGGGACGCAGTGCCGCCGGCCCGGGACGCAGTGCCGCCGGCCGTCGATGCAGGTGGTGTCGACCCGGGGCAGGGTGATCTCGACGCCGCGATCGACCGCAAGCTCTCCGCCAATGATTACGACGACCTTGGCAAGGTCATTGAGCTCTGTCAGCGGGCAAAACGGAAGGGGCTGTCGGATGAGCAGCGGAAGTTCGCCGACGACCTCGAGGCCGACACGCTCGTGACCCGTGCCGGCCTGCTCGTCGAGGAGATCTTCGAGGGACGCCAGCCGGGCCAGCAGAAGATGAGAATGCGGGCCGCGGCGCTCCGCGACCTCAACGCGGCCCTTGCCATGAATTCCGAGATCGGTTCGGCCCAGCTGATGCTCGCGAGGCTCGAGGCGCTCCCCACCGGCGACCGCGAACGTGCCCGCAAGGCGGCGAAGAAGGCGATCGAGCTCATCGGCGAGGACCGGCTGGAGCAGGCCAAGGCCCTTCTCGTCCGCGGCGGGCTCGCCGATTCGGACGACGAGAAGCAGGCCGATTTCGACAAGGCGGTGGAGCTGGCGCCGAGGAACGTCCAGGTCCGTCGCACCCGCGGTCTCTTCCGGCTGCTCCGGGACGAGTACCCGGCCGCGATCGAGGACATCGACGTGGCCATCGCCGAGGATGGCGACGACGCGTCGTTGCACGAAGCGAGGGGCGTCGCACTCATGATGTCCGACAAGCTCGACGAGGCGCTTGCGTCGCTCGACCGGGCGATCGAGATCGATCCCGACCTGGCCGGCCCGCTGCTGCAGCGGGCGAGGGTGCTCGCGATGCGAGGCGATCAGGAGGCCGCGCTCGAGACGCTCCAGAGGGCGATCGCCATCGACCCCGACGACGCGGTGCCGTTCGTGCTCCGCGCGCGGCTCAAGCAGCAGGCCGGCGATGTCGACGGGGCAATCGAGGATCTGCGTCTCGTGCTCGACGAACATCCCGACCACCAGCCCGCGCTCGAGCTAAGGGGGCTCATCGCGGCGGAAAAGGGGGACTATGCCTCGGCCATTCGCGACTTCCGGCGTCTCGTCGCTGCGAACGCGGACGACGCCCGACTCGTCGGCCAGCTCGGGACGCTCTACCTCGCGGCCAAGCAGCCTCGGGAGGCGATTCGCCGGTTCACGAGGGCCCTGGAGATCGACGAAAAGCAGTTCCTGAGCCGGCGGGGCCGCAGCGATGCCGAGATCGCGATCGGCGACCATTCCGCGGCGCTCTCCGACCTGGAGAAGGCCCTCGATGCGGAGCCAGACGACACTTCGGTTCTCAACAACCTCGCCTGGTTGCTTGCGACCTCGCCGGATGATCCCATCCGCGACGGCCGCCGGGCGATCGAGCTGGCAAAGCGGGCGTGCGAGCTGACGGAGTGGAAGGAAGCCCACATCATCAGCACGCTCGCCGCGGCCTACGCGGAATCCGGCGACTTCGAGCAGGCGAGACGCTACAGCACGAAGGCTGTCGAGGCGGGGGCTGACGAGCCCCAAATCAAGGCCCAACTCCAGGAGGAGCTCGAGAGCTACAAGGCCGAGAAACCGTGGCGGGAGAAACAGCAGCAGATCGAGGCGATCGTCGATGCGAAGAAGGAGGACGTGGCTGCCGACCGGCGCTCGGACGACGGGCCCGAAGTCGATGCCGGCAAAAAGGCCGCCAACCATGACGCCGCGGAGCCGCAGGGCGAAACGCCTGCGCCGCGGACGCCCAGGCGGCCGTTCCAGTAGCTTCGGCTCCAGTAACTCCAGCCGCCCCCGATCCGCGGACGCCGCCCCCCGGGCGGCGTAAGATGCGTTTCGTCGGCGGATGGAAAAGGAACGATCGAACTGTGAGTGGAGGCGGCGGGAGTCGAACCCGCGTCCCGTGATGTTTCGGAACAGACGTCTACGTGCGTATCCGGTCGATTTGGATCTCGTCAGCGGGCCCCCGGCCGGCAGGGTGCCATGCTGACCAGCCCGGAACTTTTTTAACCCCGTCCGTGCCAGGCGGTGAAACGGGGCGAGTCGGATTTGGCGACCGTTTGGGAGGCCCTTCCGACTGGGGCCATCGCACGGGGCTGCTTAATTAAGCAGCCAGAGCAAACTGAGCTTCGGCAATTGAAGCTTGGTCGACTTTTAACGTGGCCAGCCGACCAACCACGACACGCAATCTGAACCTCTGGCCATCCGGTCGATACCGGTACGCCCCCTCTTGCTTGAACGAACCACCCCGGCGGGCCGCAAGGCTTGCCGGACCTGAACATTCTACGGGACTTCATCGGCCAATTCGAATCCTTCCCCTCGTTTTTCCTGAAAAACGCCGAAAAAATCTGCTGGACGGCGGCCTCTGGACGCCCATCCGCACGCGGTCCGAACGTGAGGCATAGTTGCCGAAACGTTACCGCGTTCGGCGACCGTTCCTTGACGCTGTTCCGCGGCAACCCCTACGATCGAGTTCAATCCGCCCGGCCAGGTGCATGATGCACGCGCTTCATTGCGGTCTGCTTCCTCTCTTCTCCGCCGCCGTATCGCTCGGCGTCATGGTGTCTGCCGCAGGCATGCCGCAGGTCGCCGCGCAGGAATGGGCGACGAAGATGTTCTCGGAGACGAGCCACAACTTCGGAACCGTCGCCCGCGGCTCGAAGACCGAGCATCGCTTCGTCTTCCGAAACCTCTACAAGGAGGATGTCCACGTCTCGAGCATCCGCAGCAGCTGCGGGTGCACGAGCCCGGAGGTGACGAAGCGGGACCTCAAGACCCACGAGACGGCGGAAATCGTCGCGAAGTTCAACACGCGGACGTTTCTCGGCCAGCATGGCGCGACCCTCACCGTGACCTTCGACAAGCCGTTCCATGCCGAGGTGCAGCTGCGGGTCGCGGGCAACATCCGCAGCGATGTCACCTTCGAGCCGCCCTTCGTCGATCTCGGCAACGTGGATCTCGGGAAAGGCGTCGAACGGAGCGTTCGCGTGACGCACGTGGGCGGATCGGAATGGAACATCAAGGATGTCCGCAGCGCCAATTCAATGTTCGAGGTGTTGCTCTCGAAGCCGCTGCGGACCAGCTCGCAGACGGTCTACGACCTCAATCTCAGGCTCAAGCCGGAAACTCCGGCCGGCTACGTCAAGGGTCAGCTGATCCTCGTCACCGACGATCCGCGGGCGACGCAGATACCGATGGACGTGGAGGGGCGGGTCGTCGCGGAGGTGACCGTGAGCCCGCAGTTGTTGAGCTTCGGCGACGTCGAAGTCGGCGGTTCGGCCACGAAGAACCTCGTGGTCCGTGCCAATCGTCCCTTCAAGATCATCGGCATGAACTGCTCCGATCCGGCCGTCACGTTCGAGCCGAAGCCCGCCGTAGCGGCGGTCCAGATCCTGCCGATCACGTTCCGCCCGGTGGCCGGTTCGGGCAGGATCGAGCTGCCCTTGCGGGTGGTCACCGACCTCGGCGAAGGGGCCGTGCCATCGGTGAGCGTTCAGGCAAACGTGATCAACCCCACGCTCACAGCCGATCGCGGCCCGACGCCGGTCGCCCCCGCGGCGCAGGTCGCCCCCGCGGGCCGCGCGAAAGTTCCGACGATCGCCGTCGAGCCCGCCGCCGCCGGTCCCGGGGATTCCGCCGTCGCGAAGCCCCAGTAGGGTGGCGTGCCCTCAGTGATCCCGTGCTCTCAGTGATCCCGTGCTCTCAGTGATCCCGTGCCCTCAGTGAGCCCTGTCGCGCTGGTGTGCCTGGTGGCTCTGGGGCGGCAGGTTGCGTGGGGGCGGGCCGACGTACGCCGACATCGGGCGGATGAGGCGGTTGTCGCCGATCTGCTCGATGATGTGGGCCGTCCAGCCGCTCATCCTCGCCACGACGAAGATCGGCGTGAAGACCCGGACTGGCAGGCCGAGGGCGTGGTAGACGCGGGCGGCAGGCCAGTCGAGGTTGGGCTTGAGACCCTTGCGGTCGAGCATGATCGCGGCGACGCGGTCGGCGAGATCCTCGAGCGACTCCGCCGGCGTGCCGCGGGCCGTCTCGCGGGCGAGGCGGCCGAGCAGCACCGCCCGCTCGTCGCCGTCCTTGTAGACGCGGTGGCCGAAACCCATGATCACCCGCTTCGCCGCGAGCCGATCGTTCACCCAGGCCTCGGCCCGGTCGGTCGAGCCGATTTCGCAGAGCTGGTCGAGCACCTGCTCGTTGGCGCCGCCGTGGAGCGGTCCCTTGAGCGCGGCGATGCCCGCACAGATGCCGGAGTGCATGTCCGAACCGGTGGAGACGACCGTGCGGGCGGCGAAGGTCGAGGCGTTGAACTCGTGCTCGGCGTAGAGCACGAGGGTCGTCCCGAAGAGCCGCGTCTCGGCGTCGCTCGCTGGCCTGCCACGGAGCCGCTCGAGCAGCGCGCGGGCGAGCGTCAGCGGCTCCCCGCCGGGGCCGGCGGGCCAGGATGCCACCGGGCGGCCCGCGGTCAGATCGAGCCACGCGGCAAGAATGGCCGGCACCTGCCCGATGAGCCGCTCCGCTTCCGCCACGAGCACCGACCTGTCGCCGGGCAGGTTGTCCAGTTCGACCTGTCCGAGGATGCTCACCGCGGTGCGGAGGGCGTCCATGACCGACGCCGCGGGCTCGCGACGGGCGAGCGGGGTCAGCGACTCCGCGACGGCAGGATCGATCGACGCGGCCGCCTGCCACACGCGACGGACGAAGGCGGCGTGCTGTTCGGCCGTCGGAAGCTCGCCATGGAGGAGGAGAAAGGCCACCCGCTCGAAATCGGCGGCGGCGGCGAGGTCCTCCACGGCGTAACCACGGTATCTCAGCCTGCCGTCGAGCGACGAGATCGCCGTGCGGCCGGCGACGATGCCCGCGAGCCCGGGCGAAGGCACGGCTTTCGACGAGGGGTCGGTCATGGTCTCTCCCATGGATCGGTGCTTCACGTGAGCCGCGACCGCTCGTTCGGCCGCCAGCTCCCTTCGGCTACGGGGCCGTCGTTTCGCGAAGGCGGAATCGAGGCCCCGGGATTCGCCGGGTCGTAGCCGAGCAGGTCGTAGAGCTCCTCGCGGGTCTGCATCAGGTCGAGGAGACTCTCCTGCGTTCCCTCGATGTCGATCACGGCGAGCGCCGCCTCGATCGCCTTCATCGCCACGCGGAGGAGCGTCACGGGATAGAGAACGGCCGCGTAGCCGAGCGAGGCGAGCTCGTCGCGGCCGATCAGCGGGCTCACGCCGAACTCGGTCATGTTGGCCAGAAGCGGCAGATCGATCGCCGCGGCCACCGTGCGAAACTCCTCGCGGCTTGTCAGCCCCTCGGGAAAAAGCCAGTCGGCGCCGGCATCGCGATACGCCTGCAGCCGCTCGATGCAGTCGTCGAGACCGGATACGCCGCGGGCGTCGCTGCGGGCGACGATCACGGTGGACCGATCGACGCGGGCCGAGGCGGCTGCCGCGATCTTCTCGCTCATTTCCTCGCGGGCCACGAGCCGCTTCCCCGGGAGGTGGCCGCACCGCTTCGCCGACTGCTGATCCTCGATCTGGATGGCGGCCGCGCCCGCAGACTCGAGCAGCCGCACCGTTCTCTCCGTCTCCCGAGGCCCGCCGAAGCCCGTGTCGGCATCGACCACGATCGGCAGCCCGCAGGCGGCCGCGAGCAGCCCCGTCTGCTCCGCGAGCTGCTCGAGCGTGAAGAGGCCGATGTCTGGAACGGCGAGCAGCCCCGCCGACATCGCCGCGCCCGAGAGGTAGACAGCCTCGAACCCCTGTTGCTCCGCGAGCTTCGCGACGAGCGGAAACGGCGCGCCGGGAATGGCGACGAGTCCCTCACCGACGGCCCGGCGCAACGCGTCGCCGCGGCCCGACGGGCCGCCGTTCGGCGGCCGGCTGGACGTATGCATGATGCCCTCCGTGGTGCGGGAAATGGCGGTGGAGTAAAGTTTCGTGAAGGAGCCTTTGTCGCATGCCGCCGGACCGTTTGCCAGCCCCGACCGATCGATCGCGGTGGGCCGCATGGTTGCTGGAGGTCGCGACGGTGGCCGCGATTTTCGCGGCGGCCGGCAGCTGGCCGGCTCCCGACACCAACGAACCGCACTATCTCGCGAAGGCGAGACACTTTCACGATCCGTCCTGGTGTGCCGGCGACTTCTTTCTCGAGACGTCGGAGCCGCACCACGTCTTCTACCGGATGATGGGGCCCGTCGCGGCGACGCTGCCGCTCGAGCAGGCTGCGTGGGCGGGGCGGATCGCCGGCTGGCTCGCACTGGCGGCGGGGATTCTCTGGTCATTCTCCGCGGTCGTCGACGGGTCGCCCGGCTTCTCCTGGTGGCGGGTTCTGGCCGCGGCCATCTGGTCGCTCGCGGTCCGGCACACGACCGCGAGCGGCGAGTGGGTGATCGGCGGATGCGAGGGGAAGGTGTTCGCGTGGGCGCTGGTGCTCGCCTCGTCCGGGTGGTTCGCCCGCGGCCGGCCCGACATGGCCTGGCTCACGTCGGGCATCGCGACGGCGTTTCACGCGGTCGTCGGCGGCTGGAGCCTCGTGGCCTGCGTGCTTGCGACGGTCACGACACGGTCCTTCCGTCCGGGGAATGTCGTGGCATGGATCGCCGGCGCGGCCTTTGCGGCGATCGGCGTCGTGCCGGCGGTCGCGCTCTCGCGCGGCGTCGACTCCGCGGCGGCATTCGAGGCGATTCGGGCGTACGTCGTCGAGCGACTGCCCCACCACCTCCTCGTCGACACTTTCGCCGACGGGATGGTCGCCCGCCACGTGCTGGCGACCGTTCTCGCCTGGACACTGCTGGCGATCGTCCGCCGCGAGGCACCGCTCGACCGGCTCGCCGCGTTCGTCGCCGCTGCGGTTGCGATCGCGATCGGGGGATGCTTCCTCTCGCTGCTTTCGCAGCTCATGCCGCGGGTCGCCCTGCCGCTCGCCCGCTTCTACTGGTTTCGGCTCGCCGACGGTCTCGTTCCGCTTCTGCTCGCGGTCGTGGCGACGCTCGCGGTTCGCGAGGCGGTGCCCGTCCGGCTCGGCCGCGGCATGCTCGCGGCGACGCTCGCGCTCCTCGCGGTTGATCTCGCGAACGAGAGTCGGCACTGGCCGCTGCCCTGGCGGCCGGAAGTCGCGAGCCGGGCCGATCGCCACGTCGTGCCGGCGGCGTGGAAGGAGGTGTGCGGTTGGGTGCGGGACAACACGCCGCCGTCGTCACGGTTCCTCACGCCCCGTGGCTCGTCGAGCTTCCAGTGGCGGGCGGAGCGGCCGGAAGTCGTGGCCTGGAAGCACGTGCCCCAGGATCTCGCTGGCATCGTCGAATGGCGACGCAGGCTGCTCGACGCGTTCTCGGCCGAAGGTATTGGCTCGCTCCGCACGCTCGAGCGGTCCACGGCCGTGTTCGGCGCCGACCGCGTCCGCGAGATCGCGAACCGGTATGATGCCGATTACTGCATCGTTCCGATCGATGTCGAGACGTCGGACGGAACGCTCCCCTTCGACCGTGTGTTCGCCAACGACCGATACGCGGTCTACAGGATCCCACGATGAGCGCCGCCGGGCACATCGACCACGCGCATCGCCACTCGCGGCAGGTCCGCTTCGGGCCCGTCGGGTCGGAGGGGCAGCGGCGGCTCGGTGCAGGCCGGGTCGTCATCGTCGGCTGCGGGGCGCTCGGAACCGCCTCGGCGATGGCTTTGCTGCGGGCGGGTGTGGGGAGCGGGGGAGGGTTTCTCCGGCTGGTCGATCGCGACCTGCCGGAGGCGAGCAACCTGCCTCGGCAGATGCTGTTCGACGAAGCCGACGTCGCCGCGGGCATCCCGAAGGCCGCTGCGGCCCGCCGACGGCTCGAGTCGATCGACTCCTCCGCGAGGATCGAGGCGGTCGTGGCGGACCTCACGGCCGGCAACGCGTCGGAAATCCTTTCCGGCGCCGACGTCATCGTCGACGGGACCGACAACTTCGAGGCGAGATTTCTCGTCAACGAGTGGGCCTGCCGGGCGGGCGTGCCGTGGGTTCACGGCGGCGCCATCGGCGCCGAGGGGCGGGTGATGACCGTCGTGCCGGGCCGCACCGCCTGCCTGCGGTGCCTCGTGCCGGAGCCGCCTGCGGCGGGCTCGCTGCCGACCTGCGACACGGCCGGCATCATCGGTCCGGCGGCCTTCGTCGTCGGCGCCGTGCAGGCCGCGGAGACGATGAAGCTGCTCGTCGAGGGCCCCGCCACGGCGCGGTCCGTGCTCTTGGCGTTCGATCTCTGGGAAGGCGGCTGGCGTTCGGTCGATCTCTCTCCGCTCGCCGCCGCCGGCTGCCCGACCTGCCGCGCCGGCGACTCGCCCTGGCTTGAAGGCCGGCTCGGCGGGCGGGCGACCGTTCTCTGCGGCCGCGACGCGGTGCAGGTCGCGTCGGCGACGGCCGCCCGCGCCGATCTCGTGTCGATCGCGGAGCGACTACGGCCGGCCGGCCGTGTCACGGTCAACGACTGGCTCGTCCGCGCCGAGGTGGAGCCGGGCATCATGCTCTCGATCTTCGCCGACGGCCGCGCGATCGTGCAGGGAACCCGCGACGAGTCGCGAGCCCGCGCCATGCTCGCCCGCTACGTCGGGTCGTGAGGGGCTGCGTCGACGCTGCTTTGTTCGGGGCTGTCCATTTCCTTTGAGCGACCCCGCCCATCGCCGGACGCTCGCTACAGGCATCCTGCCCTCCGCTCGCTCGGATGCCGACTGCGCTTCGCAATCCTTGCTGCGCTTGTCGGCATACGCCGGCTCCCGGGCACGGGCAGCCCCTCACGGTCAACGCTGGAAATGCACGGAAGCCCGAGGCGCGAGCCGAGAGGGGCGGCAGGGTCGAGCGAAAAGCTGGGCGGCTTCGCAATACAGCGTCCATTCTGAGCGTTTTTGAGTGACTCGACGCCGCCTTTCTGCACATCATCAACTCCCCTCTCGGCTTGCGCCTCGGGCTTCCGTATTGGGTACCTGTTCGCCTGCAGGGAAACTTGCGCCTCGGGCTTCCGTATTGGGTACCTGTTCGCCTGCTGGGAAACTTGCGCCTCGGGCTTCCGGGGAAGCGTTGCGGCGAACCACGGCGTGCTACTCACGGGGTTCGCCGATGTGGCGGAGGAGGCCGGCGAGCGTGGCTTGCAGTTCGAGCACAGATTGCCAGTGGATGAAGTCGATCTCGACGGTCTCGCCGCCCGGACGCATGACGGCCGATTCCGTCGCGGCCCGCAGCACCGCCTGAACGTAATCGAGCATCTCCGCAAGCTCGGCCGCCTGCGAAGGGCTGAGGCGGTCGGGCAGTGGAGGGGGGGCCGAATGCCGCAGCGGCGACCGGACCTCGTTGACGTCCTCGATCACGTCCGACTGCCGGGCCATCTTCTCGATCCGGTCGCCGAGCTGCCTGCCGCCCTCGCCGCCGAGGGCGGGCACCCGCTCGGCGATCTCGGCGATGCGACGGTCGATGTCGCTGCGGGAGCCGAAGAGCAGCAGCGAGCGGCCGACGGCGATCATGTCGCCGTCACGGATGATCCGCACCTGGATGTCCTCGCCGTTGACCCTGGTGCCGTTGGTGCTCTCGAGGTCGGTGAGGACGATCTTGTCGTTGTCTTCCTGGAGCTTGAGGTGGTAACGGCTGATCCGCTCGTCGTTGAGCTGGATCGAGTTGCCCTCCTCGCGGCCGATGGTCACCGGGACCGGCATCCGCTCGAACACCCGGCCGCGGTCGGCGCCGTGGAGAACGCGAAGGGTGACGGTGCGCATCGGATTTCGTCCTGGTCGCGACGGTCGGGGCCGTACGCGACACCGCGGGCGGAATTCGCCCCAGCCTTCAAAGATATACTTTCGACCGACGGCAGGCGTCGATTTTTGCGTCGCGTTTTGCGGCGGCTACGGTTTTGGCCCGGCAAGTCGTTACAATCCGTCCTGCAAAGATGCGTCCGTAGCTCAATTGGATAGAGCATCGGTCTTCGGAACCGAGGGTTGCAGGTTCGAGTCCTGCCGGACGTATTTCAAACCGCGACACGTTTTAAACCGCGACACGGCGCCGGGACTCACCGCATGGTGCCGGCCAACGGCCACATCCGACTCTCGCCATCGGCCCGGCACTACTCGATGTCGTGTGACCGTATCGGGATTCTCGTCCGTCCGACTGCCGTGAATTGTCTTGCTATTTGCGCATGTTAGACTACCATTCCGGCATGGTGTCACTCACGATCAAACTGCCGCTGGCCGTGAA
>CAZPEM010000069.1:0-17055 GCA_964585575.1 uncultured Chitinophagaceae bacterium | reverse complement strand
CGAAGCGATCGCCCATGCCGATCGTGAATCGAGGCAATGTTTTCATGGATGTGCTCTCGTGAACGTGACCCGCCGACGCTCCCGGCGAAGTCTCATCGGAGAGCGGCCGACCGTCAAGGCTGCCTGCATTCCGGAAGCCCTTGCCGACTTCGCCGCCCCTGCCGCCCACCGCTACCAATCGAATCCGTCGTTGCTCCGGTCGGACCTCCGCGGGGTTCGGGCTGGCGAATGGGCGGTGATCGTCAAGGATTATGATCGCGGTAGGGACGGCCCTTTCGGGCCGCCCCCCGCACAGATCCGTACGTGCAGAACTACCGCATACGGCTCCTACCTTGGATGCTGACTGGCAAACCGCACGTCCGGATACGGGTAAAGGATTCTCGGCGTCGGGAGCCAGCGATTGGCGATCTTCGAGAACTTGCTCCAGTTCATGCGGCGACCGCGTTGGCTGCGTCGTCGCAGCGCACGGAGCCACATGGCTTGGATCGCGTCTTGGAATTGTTGCAAGCGTGCAGAGTTTCCAGGGACAGCATGGTACTGGACCCAGCCCTGAAACACGCTTCGCAACCACTGGCCGACCTGAGTGAGGTCGTGGTGACTTCTCCGCGACAGTTCCGTCTTGATCGCCAACAGTTTGGCCTGAAACTTCTTCCGCGACGACCTGCGGTGGATCGTGAAATCGCCTTTCCGTGTCTTCCCACTGATGTGGGTGAAACCCAGAAAGTCGAATGTCTCCGGCGGGCCCTCGCCTCGTTTGGCTCGACGCTCCTCGGCGTACCGACCGAATTCGATCAGCCGAGTTTTCTCCGGGTGCAGCTCCAAGCCGAACTTGGCAAACCGCTCCCGGAGGTCGGCCAAACATCTTCGGGCGTCGGCTTCCTCGCGGAAGCCGATCACGAAGTCGTCTGCGTACCGTACGACGATCACCTCACCCTTGGCCTGGCGTTTCCGCCAGTCATGAATCCAGAGGTCCAACACGTAATGAAGGAACACGTTCGCCAAGAGCGGTGAAATCACCGCCCCCTGCGGGGTTCCGACGGTCGTGGGGGACCACTCGCCGTCTTCCGACACTCCGGCTTTGAGCCATTTCTTCAGGAGCCGCAGCATCCGTCGGTCAGCGATTCGATGCTCCAAGAACTTCATCAGCCACTCATGGCTGATGGCGTCGAAGAACCCTCGAATGTCCGCATCGATAATCCAGCCCACCTTTCGCTTCTTGATCCCGACGTACAGCGCGTCCAAGGCTCGATGACAGCTCCGTCCGGGACGGAAGCCGTAACTGAGACCCAGGAAGTCCTGCTCGTAGATGCTTTCCAGAACCGTGCGTGCCGCCTGCTGGACGACTTTGTCTTCCAGGGCAGCGATTCCAAGCGGTCTCCTCTTGCCGTCAGGCTTGGGGATGTAGCTCCGCTTGGAGGGCTTGGCTCGGTAGCCACCGCGATGGATTCGACCATGCAGATCTTCGATCCGCTGCTCGAGTTCGATCGCGTAATCGTGCCACGTCTCGCCATCGATACCCGGCGAAGCGTGCTTCTTCAGCTCGAAGAAACTCGCCCGCAGACGCTCCGGCGTGATGTGGTGAAGCAGACTGGTGAACTTCAACCTCCGATCCTTTCGTGCCGCTTGTCGTACGCCGAGCAGTCCACGCGACCTGGGTATGGACGGGGATCCGTCCGAGTTCCGGCACTGGGTCCGGGCCAGTAGCGACTGCTCCGCGTTCTCCTTGGTCAATCCCCTTTCCTCCACCGGCTCCGCTGGCAGCGGCACGCTACCGTTGTTCACCGGTTTCCCTGGTACTACGGGATTGTCTGACTCCCCGGCGACGTGCATGCCAGACGTTCGGCTTCTCGCCTTCTCTGACCGATCCACTTCCATGGAAGAGGCGGATGTCGCCGGGGTCTCTCGGCTTCCGTGAGGAAAGTTTCCAACCGTGCCTGTGGTCTTCGACTCCGTGGGGGTCATGTCGGACTTGCCATGAGCGTTCGACATCACTGTTGCCTTCCCCGCGACAGGATGGGGTCGGCCTCCGCAAAGAAATGTTTTCGGAGTTCAATACACAGCCCGGTTGTACCTCTGTGAACGCTTCGCCCAGCCGGTTGCCCGGTTGTACGCATCACTCGAGGCCAAGGCGGCTGGCTAGGCCTTACCTTGTACGACTCTTTCATTCGCGACCTTCCTCCGGCTTTGGCCGACGCACCCTGTCCTTTTCCCTGTTCCCTGCCTTTTCCCCTGCCTTTGCTGTCCTTTTCCCTGCCTTCTTTTCCTGCATCTTTGTCCTTTTCCTGCATCTTTTTCCGCTTTCTTGGTGTGCGCACACTTTCTTTCCGCTTTCCTTCTTTCAGCCTGCCGTTTCCGCCTGCCGTGGGCGGATGCCGGCGCCACGATCAGGAAGTCGTCGGCCGGCCACCGCTCGAGGGCGTAGCGATAGACGGGGTTGTCGCACGCGGACACCGTCCCCGGCATGACCGCCACCGCAACGGCGACGAGACCTGCCCATCCACCCGCACCGCATCGCTTCGCCATGCCCGCCGCGCGGTTGAAATGCCTTGGGACCTCGCGCGACAAGCGTCGCACCGCCCCTGGCATACCTGGCGGATGGATCGTGTCGGGTGGTCCGCACACGGCGGAGCAGCGTTCGCCTGCTACGCGAAGATCGCCTCTACCGGCTTTCCCTTGCCGTCCTCGGTGGCGTAGAAGGGCCGCCCCTCGATCTCGTAGACCGTCTTCGGGCTGATGCCGAGCGCCGTGAAGAGCGTGGCATGGAGGTCGGTGATCGTCACCGGATTCTCGATCGCCACGCAGGGCCGCTCGTCGGCGGTCTTGCCGTAGACGAAGCCCTTCTTCACGCCGCCGCCGAAGAGCACCACGGTCGAGCCGCCGGTGAAGTGCCGGTGCTGGCCGTAGTGCCTGGGCTCCTGGAGAAAATCCTTGGGCGTGTTCGACTGGTCGCCGGCAGGGGCGCCGCCGGGCTTGCCCTCGATGATCATGTCGCGGCTGAACTCGCTGGCGATCACAACGAGCGTGCGGTCGAGCAGGCCCCGGGCCTCGAGATCGCGAATCAGCGTGGCGATCGGCCTGTCGATCACGGTGTGCAGTTTGGCGACCGTCTCGTTCCCCCGTTCGTGCGTGTCCCAATGGACGAACGGAATGTATTCGGTCGTCACCTCCACGTAGCGGGCGCCGTTCTCGACGAGCCGCCGAGCGAGCAGACAGCCGCGGCCGAAGCGGCCGTCCGGGCCTCCCATGTCATACCGCTCCCGCACCTCCTTGGGCTCGAGCGAGATGTCGAAGGCCTCCCGCTCCCTGGCCCCCAGGAGCCGATGGGCGTTGTCGATGCTGCGGAGCATCGACTCCTGGTGGTAGTCGCTCGTGAAGGCGGTGGCCGGCGAGGACCGGACGAGTTTCTTGAACTGCTCGTAGCGGCTGGTGAACCGCTGCGGCTCCATCCCCTTCGGCGGCCGGACGGCCAGGGCCGCCTGCTCGGGGTAGGGGAGGTTCATCGGGCCGTATTCGCTGCCGAAGAAGCCGGCCGTGGTGAAGGCCTTGATTTCCTCGTTCTCGCCGACTCCCTCGAGACGCTGGCCGATGTTGACGAAGGCCGGCATGACCGGGTTTCGCGGCCCGAGCACCCGGCTCGCCCAGGCGCCGAGGTGCGGGCAGGCGACCGTCTGCGGCGGGATGTAGCCGGTGTGCCAGTGGTATTGATGCCGAGAATGGAGGATGGCGCCAAGGTCGGCCTGCACGTGGGAGCGGATGAGCGTGCCGCGGTCGAGCACCTTGGCGATCTCGGGCAGCCCGGCGACGATCTGCACGCCGTCGATCGCCGTGGGGATCGCCGGAAACGTGCTGATCACGTCGGCGACCGCGAGGCCCTTTTCGAAGGGCTTGTACTTCTTCGGATCGAACGTGTCGGGAGCGGCCATGCCGCCGGCCATCCACAGCACGATGATCGAGTCGGCCGTGGCGGGCGGGTGCACGATGCGATCGGGCTCGCCCGCCCAGTTGCGGGGCTCGGGCAGGGTGAGCGTCGTGGCCGCGGCGGCCGCCAGGCCCTTGAGGTAGTCGCGTCGGCGGAGCACGGAAATCCTCCTAACGAACGAGCTGAAACTCCGGCAGCATGACCACGGCCCACAAACAGTCGCCAACCGACTCGGGCGTGGGCCGCTCGCCGAGCAGCTCACGGGCCGCCGCGGCCTCTGCGGCCGTGGGCCGGCGGGCGAGGGCCGCGGCGAACAGCCACTCCAGTATTGTATCGGCCGCCGGGCCTCGGGCCGCGAGGATTCGCCTGCCGCCCGCAGCCAGCTCGTCGGCGAGGCTCTGCTCGTTGGCCAGGCGGATCGCCTCGAGCGTGGTCAGATCGGCCGGGCGGCTGGTCACCACCTGGTCGCGGTTGGGGCGGCCGAGCGCCGCCATGAGCGGCGTGCTCTTCACGAGCACGGCCCGCACCATGGGCGGGGGACCCGGAACCGCGACGCTGGCGATCCCCGCGACGAACGCCTGCTCGCCAGCTGCCCAGCTCGCTTGATTCGTGACCACCGCGGCGGGCTGCCAGGCGACCGGCTGCTTGTCTTTGGCAAAGCGACCGTTGTCGTCGGGCAGCGTGTCGGCCCACTGCCACGACTCGTCGGTCACCACCGTCGCGTCGGCCCCGTCGGCGAGCCGCATGTGCAGCTCGAGCCGCAGCCCGGCCATACCGCCCCCGTCGGAGACCACGACGAGCAGTTCGTTGCCGCCGGCCCGCAATGCGTCCGTGGCCGGGCCCGCCTGCGGAGCCTGCCAGTCTTTGGTGGTCACGATCTTCCGGCCGTTGAGGAACACGACGGCGCCGTCGTCGGCCGTCGCGACGAGCCCCGCATGGAGGGCCGCAGCCGGCAGTTTGAACTCTTTGCGAAAGGCGAGCTTCACGGCCTGCGGGGTGTTGCCGGCCGCGTCGAGCCAGATCCACTTTGCGGCCGGGGCCGGCGGCGGTTTCGCACCGGCTGTCGCGACGAACCGCTGTTGGAAGGGCACCTCCCCCTTCCCCGGCGCTGCCCCCGTGAGCAGCCAGACGGCGTCGGTGAACTGTTCGGCCGTCATCCGCCGCGGCAGCGGTCCCTGAAACACGTAGTCGCCGCCGCGGGGCTGACCTTCGACCGGCGGCGTCACGGCCCCGTAGGCCTCCGAGGTGCAGATCGTCTCCAGGAGGTGCTTGATGTCCCAGCCATGGCTCACGAGATTACCGGCCAGGACGTCGAGCAGGTCCTCGCTCCAGGGCTTCGTCCGCAGGCTGTCGACCGGATGCACGATCCCCCGGCCCATGAGCCGGTGCCAGAGCCGGTTGACGAGGTTTCGCGACAGCCAGCCGTTCTCGGGCTTCGTCATGATCGCGGCCAACTGCTCCAGCCGCTTGGCCGGCGGTGCGGCCGGATCGACCTGACCGAGATCGGCGAACAGCCAGGCGGGCGTGGCCTTCACGCCGGTCGCCTTGTCGCACCGGTTCAGTTCGAGTGGCGTTTTCGAGTAGATCGCCGCCAGGTCGTAGGTTTCCTTGAGTTTCCAGCGATCGATGAAGCTGTCGTGGCAGCTCGCGCACTTGAGATTGATGCCGAGGAAGGTCTGGCCCACGTTCTGGGCGAATTGGATCGGCACGATCTGACTGGCGTTCACCGCGCCCCGCCACACGATGCCGTCGATGAATCCCCGCGACTCGTCCGTCGGTGCGATCAGTTCGCGGACGAACCGGTCGTAGGGCATGTTGTCACGGAGCGACCGATGGAGCCAGGCGGTGATCTGCCGCCGGCCGCCGGTGATGAAGCCGGTGCCCGTGTAGTCGTTTCGCAACAAGTCGCTCCAGAACGTCATCCAGTGCTCGGCATAGGGAACCGCGTCGGCGAGCAGTTCGCGGACGAGGCGGGCCCGCTTTGCCGGATCGGTGTCGGCCACGAAGGCCTCGACCCGCGCGGGATCGGGCAGCAGGCCCACGAGGTCGAGGCTCGCGCGGCGGATGAACGTGCGGTCGTCGCACCTCGGCGGGCGGTCGATACCCCGCTGTTTACAAGAGGCATCCACGATCCGATCCACGGGGTTCGTGCGGCCGCCCACGGCCGGCGGCAGAGTCACCTCCCGCAGCCGCAGCGGCGGTTCCCACGAGGATCGCTGAAAGGCGAAGCCCGGCTCCCACGGGGCCTGCCCGTCGATCCACTGCTTCAGGACCGCGACGGCCTCGGGCGGCAGCGGCTTGCCCTCGCTGGGCATCCGGTAGTCGGGGTCGTCGCTCACGATTCGCCGGATGATCTCGCTCTCGGCGGCCTTGCCCGCGACCAGCCCGGGTGTGCCCGAGTCGCCCCCCGCGAGCAGATCCTCGCGGGTGTTCATCGAGAAGCCGCCCTGCCGGGCATCACCGGTGTGGCACTCGCCGCAGTGCTTCTTGAGCAGCGGCACGACCTCGTGGGCGAAGTCGACCGCCGCCGCCGGCCTCGCCAGGCCGGCCAGCAACGCCGTCACGCCGAGCATGAGATAGCCGCGCATCATCGCTTCGCCAGTTCCCGGACCTGCTCTTCCGCAAGCGGCCGATTCCAGATCTTCACATCGTCGATCACGCCATCCATGAACTCGGTGCCAGACGAGCAGCCGATCCGCAGTTTCTGACCCGGCTTCATGAGCCGCGCGGAGCCCTTGTACGGGATCGTCTTTTTCCGGTCGCCGTTCAGATACAGTCGGCACTCCTTCGTCGCGTCGTCCACAATATAGTACTCGAGGTACCAGCGGCCCACCTGCAGCCGCCCCCCATGCCCATCCGTGCCCACGTCGTCAGCCCCGAAGTTCACTGGCTTCTCGATCCACTGCGTTCCATTGCCGATGTCTGCGTGCACCTGGTTGGCATTGACCTTCAAGTCGAAGGTGTATTCGCCCCCGTGCCGCGTGCCGACAATGCCGGAGTAGGTCGGCGGCTCGGTCAGCCAGATCCAGGACGACGCGGTGAACGACGGGATGTCGAAGTCGGCGTGGTACGGAACCTCGACGTGATTTCCCTCTCTGCGCACGAAGAGCCGCGCGCGGCCCAGAGCACCCCGTTCGTACGGCTTCGCACCGTGCACCGTCCCGTGGTGGCCGCCGACCGAGTCTCGGGCCTCGCCACCGTCTGGTTCATCGAGCGTCCAGTGAGCAATCGGGGCCGCCGCGGGATGACCCTCCCCCCATGGATGGAACCAGTTTCTATCATCAGGGTAGCCCTGCCAAGGGATCGCCCCTGTCCGCCTGGTGAGGCGTAGCCGAACCAAGCGGACAGGGGCGGCGCGACTTCGGGGCCGGGGGAGGTGGAGGTGTTTTGGTAGACGCGGGTGTCGCTGGGGTTGAAGACCAGGGACACGCTTGCAGGCGGGCGCGGCCGTGCGGGACCAGCCGTTGCCGAAGGGGGGATTGAGGTGCGGCCAACGTGGACATGGCCGAGAACCCACATCATGCGAGGGGGGAATCGCCAAGGGGGGCATCGCGAGACGTTCGTGAGCGTCAGGGGGCGGTGGCCGCGGAGCGAGTCTGCGCGTTTCACGCCATTCGTCGCAGCAGCCACCAGGCCGCGACGAGCTGGACCGCGAGCGAGACGAGCCCCGCTTCCGGCACGCCGGTCGCCAGCTGCATCGCCCCGAAAACGACTCCGGCGGCGCAACCGGCGAGCTTCGTGCCCACCTGAAGGAGACCGAACGTGACGCCCGCCGTTCCCGCCGGCGCGAGGCAGGCGACCGCGGCCCGCAGCAGGCTCTGCGCGCCGCCGAGCACCAGCGCCAGGACCGCGGCCAGCCAGAAGAGCTCCGCCGGCGTGCGGACGAACCAGGCGAGCACGAGCACCGCGATCCAGCCCCCGATGCCGACCACCGTGGCGGCCCGCCGCCCGAAGCGGGTCGAAAGCCAGCCAATGCCGAGCGCCCCCGGCAGTGCGACCGCCTGCACGAGCAGCACGAGCCGCACGAGCGCCGGTCCATCGAGATCGAACCGCTGGATCGCCAGGCTCGTGAACTGGGCGATCGCCGTGTGAATGGCCCCGAGGGCGAGCATCGCGCCCGCGAGCACCGACGCGAACCGAGGGTCGGCGGAGCCGCACACGCTCCGGGCGAACGCGATGAGCCCGCGGCCCGCGGTCGGGCCGTCACTCCCGCCGGCAGCGGCCGCGAACCGGACGACGGCGGCGGGCAGCGAGAAGACGAGCCACCAGGCCGCCGTGGCCACGAAGGCGAGCCGCAGGCTGCCCGCCACATCGATGCCAAGCCGCTCGCGGCCGGTGACGATCGCGGTCGCCGCGACGAGCGCGATCGCGCCCCCCGCGTAGCCGGCTGCGAAACCCTGCGCCGAGAGGCGGTCGGCATCGCGTCCACCGGCGAGTCGCGTGAGCAGGCTGCCCGTGAACACCTGGGCGACGTCGAAGCCGACACTGGCCGCCGCGACCGCGGCGAGCACCGCGAGCGGAAAGGCCGCAGGCACGCACGCAAGCGCGAGGAGCCCACCCGCGCCAAGGAGCGTGCCGGCAACGAGGGCCCGCTGGTGGGCGTCGTGGCGATCGGCCCAGGCGGCGGCGCAGGGCGCGATCACGGCCGAGCAGAGCATCGCCGCCGAAAGCGTCCAGGCCCAGACCACGCCGGCCGACATCCCCCAGCCGCCGTCGGGCATCACGATCTTCTCGACGTAGGCGACCACGAGCGTGATCAAAACGGTCGAGAACCCGCTCGCCGCCCAATCGAGCATGACCCAGGCGATGCGGGCCTTCGCGGTCGCCGGCGGTGGTGACGGCGGGTTCACCGCGACGGGGGTCGGGCCACGGCCCAGAGGTTTTTCTGCGAGGCCACGAAGAGCGTGCCGTTGGCGGCGCAGGGGACCGACCAGACGGGGGTGCCGAGCTTGATCTCCGCAATCAGCCGTCGCTCGCGGCCCGCCGCCAACACGGTCAGCCCCTTCCGCGTGCCGATGAAGACCTTCCCGTCGGCCACGAGCGTGCTCGACCAGATCTCCTCGCGGGTGTCGTGTACCCAGACGACCGAGCCGCTCTCGGCGTCGAGGCAGTGCACCTTGCCCGCGTGCTCCGCGCAGTAGACGAGCCCGTCGGCGACCGACACGGTCGAGAGCGATCGTCCGATGCCCGTGTAACACCAGCGGACGCCGGTGCGGCTGACGTCGCCGCGGCCGTCGACAGCGAGGCAGGAGAGGGCGCCGCGGCCGGGGCCGTGGACCGGATCCTGGCCGATCCCAACGTAGATCCTGTCGCCAATGACGACCGGCGTGCCGATCACCTCGTTCGGGCTCACGAGCATGCCGTCGCCGTCGAGTTGCTTCCCGACCGTTCCGCGGACGAGCGCCCAGTAGTCGATCGGTTCGCCTCCGCGCGACCGGTAGCCCGGCGGGTTGCAGTCGCACTTCCACGCCCGCGCGAGGATCGCCAGAGCGGGTCCGCCGGGGCCCGCCGCGAACGGCTCGAACGCATGGCAGAAACCGTCGCCGCCGCCGTAGACCACGAGCATCCGATCCTTCGTCGTCGCGACCGCCGGCGACGACCACTGGCCGTGGAAGACATCCGCGCTCAACGTGCCGTCGTCGCGGGCGAGCAGCCGTCCGGTCCGCTTGTCGAGCACCACGAGCGAGGCCGCCGTGGGGAGCACGACCTTTCCGTCGTACACGCCGTTGCCCGTGCCGACGTAGAGATGATCGCCCACGACGAGCACCGAGCAGTTCGTGGCGTCGTGCGGGAAGACCGGAAGGTCGCGGAGCATGTCGAACCGCCAGACGATGTCGGCGTCCTTCGGGCCGAGCTCGACCGGATCGCGGCCCTCGGGCACCGAGAATGACGCCTCGGCGGTGAACGGCCCGGCATTGCCGTCGGCCATGCCGGCGACGTCGAGGCAGACCACCTCGCAGCGGTTCGTGACGACGTAGACGCGGTTGCCCTCGACGGTGGCCGTCGAGCAGATGCCGAGGTTCATGTCGTCGAAGTCCTCGCTCACCTTCGAGCGGTCGATCTCCAGCCGCGGCACCACGAGTCGCCAGATGAGTTCGCCCGTCCGCTCGTCGAGGCAGAGAAGCACGCCCCCTCGCGTCGGCTCGAATCGTTTGTCGTCGATCTCCTCGTCGTTGGTGCCGATGTAGACCCGCCCGCCGGCCACCACCGGCGACGAGTAGTTTTCCGAACCCAGCCGCGCGATGAACCGAACGTTGCGGGCCGTCGCCGGGTCGAAGCCGAGCCGGTCGCGTTTCTTGCGGCCGGGATTGAAGTCGTCGGGCAGACCGGGTTCGTCGGCGGCCATGTTTCGCTGCGGGTCGCCTCCCCACTGCGGCCAGTCTTCCGCGACGGCTCCTCGGGGGCTTGCGGCGAGCAGGGTAATGGCGAGGAGGAGGGCGAAGGGCGGTCGCTTCATGGCGGGAGTGGTCCGAAAGCGTGAACGGAACGAGACCTCGATTTTTGACTGAAAACCGGGTCGATGCCAGCCCATTCACCGTCACAAGGATCGGAACGTGGCGATGCCGATCGCCGGAAAATCCGCGTTTTTCCGGCGATGCGGCCGAATTGGACGGCCGAACCTCCCGAAGGTATCACGAAATTGCGTCGATTTCCGGCTGTTCACGGAGGCGGGAGGTCGCCAGAATCCCCGCCCCACGTCAGCCGCCAACGGCCCGTCGGTTCATCGAGCAGACATGCTTCAACGTCCACCATCACGCCTCGGCATCGCGGCCATCTCAATCCACCAGCCCGATTGGGAGCTGGAGAACGCCTGGTTCGCCGACGTGATGCCCCGCAAGTTCGCCCATCACACCGGCATCGAGGCCCGGGCGATTTCCGTGGAGGACGAGGTGATGATGGGCCTGCACGCGATGCGGCGGATCCAGCGGGAGACGAGCTGCGATTTCGCCGCCTGCCGCGGCCTCGTCTTCGTGTCGCCATCCTTCATCCCGCCGTCGGTCGCCCGCCGGTATCTCGATCCGGACCAGGCCATCGTCGAACGGCCGACCAGGGCCGCCCGGCAACTCGCCCGCGCCTTCGGCATGCGTCGCTGCCGCACGATCGGCCTCAACTGGTTCTGCTGCGGATACAGCCGCGCCCTCGACGTCGTCACTCGCCGCTGGGCGCCGCGGCTTCCCCTGCAGGACGACGAATTCCTGCTCGTCGTCGTGGCCACGAGGATCAGCCGGATCACCGACTACTCCTGCGGGCAGACGGCTGGCCTGTTCGGCGACATGGCCTCGGCCACCATGATCTCGCCGCTCTCGAGCCGCAGGCATGCGGCGCACTTCGAGATCATGCACGCCCATGCCGAGCGGCAGCCCATCCCGCGGCCCGCCTTCGATTACCACGTCCGCCCCGACGTGCCGATCCCGTCGCCCGACGGCGGCCGGGTCGTGACCGCCGAGCGGCTCGTCTACTCGCTCGATGGCATGGCGATCGCCGAGACCGCCCCACGGGCCATGTCGGCCGCCGCGGCCAAGGCGGTCGCCGAGTGCGGTCTTGCCGGAACCGACGTCAGCCACGTCGTGCCGCACCAGGCGGGCACGGGTATCGTGCGGTTCACAGGCATGAAGCTCGAGGAGCTCGGCATCGGGGGCGAAATGGTCAACGGCCTCGTCCGCCGCACCGGCAACGTCAGCGCCTGCTCCGTGCCCCACGCCCTGCGCGAGACCTGGGGCCGCCTGCGTGGCGTCGTCGCCTGCCCCACCGCCGCGGTCGGCAGCCCCGGCCGGCCCGAGGTGTTGCAGGGCTGTATCCTCCTGCGGTCGACGCCGCACCACGACCGCGAAGCCGTCGTCGCCGCCTGAGCACGAACGGGAGGCAAGTGTCTCCCGTCGCTATTCCTCGCAGAACGGCGATGCTTCCGCGCCGGGTTCGCGGGTGCGACAATTGGGCACAGCCACGGACGGCCTTCCACGTTTCAAGTCGGGAGGTGCACGATGACGCAATCCGATCGGCGGGCGAACCGGCGTTTGCCGGCAGTGTGGCGGGCCGGGGTCGAGCGGCTCGAACGGCGTGATCTGCTGTCCGCGACGATCGGCGAAGACGCGGTCGCCATGATCAAGTCGGGCCCGCTCGCGAAGGGCGGGCAGCCGCTCCGCGAAATCGTCGAGGACTACCGAGCCTTCATGGCACAGGCGGCCGCGACCACGTCCTCGGCCGCGTTCGGCGGCACGTTCGCCGCCGACCGCGGCTACGCCTACGACGTCGACGCCGACGGAGTCCTCCTCGACGTGCGGATCGCCGGCGATTTCGCCTCGGGCCTCGCGGCGATCGAACGGTTTGGCGGCCGCGTCGTGGCCCGGTCGGAGGCCCACCGGGCCGCGAGCGTGCGGGTGGCCATCGACCGGTCGGAGGCGTTCGTCGCGCTGCCTGTCGTCGAAGCGGCGCGGATGACGCCCCGGCCGATCCTCGGCTCGGCCGAGGCCGGTGGCCCGCTCGTCGGCGGTGGGGACACCGCGACCGCCGGCGTCGCCATGAACCAGGCCGACCGCGTGCTCAAGACCGAGGTCGTCCGCCAGAAATATCGGGCAGGCGGCACGGGTCCGTTCGTGACGGGCGCGGGGATCAAGATCGGCGTGCTCTCCGACACCGTGAACCGGTTCGGGGGCGGGCTCGCGGCGTCCCAGGCGACGGGCGACCTGCCTCCCGGCGTGGAGGTGATCGAGGACGGCCCCGCCAACGGCAGCGACGAAGGGCGGGCGATGATGGAGCTCATCCACGATATCGCCCCGGGCTCGTCGCTCGCGTTCGCGACGGCCTTCGTCGGGGGCCAGCTCGGCTTCGCCGAGAACATCACGAGCCTCTTCGACGCGGGCGCTCGGATCATCGTCGACGACGTCTCCTACCCGAACGAGCCGATGTTCCAGGCGGGCGTGATCGACCTGGCGATCAACGCCGCGGTGAACGGCGGCGCCTGGTACTTCTCGGCCACCGGCAACAGCGGCCGGACCGGCTACCGCGTGACGAACGAGCAGTTCTACGACAACTACCTCGACCTCGATCCGGGAGCGGGCATCGACACGTCGTTGGCGATCAGCGTGACCTCGACCCTGCAGAAGTTCGTCCTGCAGTGGGACGACCGATACAACGGCCTTCCCGATCCGTCGGGAATCACCACCGACCTCGACTTCTACGTGTTCGACCGGTATGGCAACCTCGTCGCCTTGTCAAACGACAACAACTTCGCGACCGGCCAGCCGGTCGAGTTCATCGGCAACCTGCCCACGGGCCAGTACTCGGTCCGGGTGAAGCGCTACTCCGGCGGGACGCCCGACGCCGTCCAGATGGTCGCCATCGACGGCGGCTTTTCCGCGGAGTACGTGCCCGAGTCGCAGTCGACGACCTACGGGCATGCTTCCGGCCCATGGACGATTTCCGTGGGTGCGGTGCCGTTCTACAAGGCTCCGCCGTATTCGACCGCCACGCCGATCCGCAGCGAGTCGTTCAGTTCGGCCGGCAAGCCGATCCTCGGACGCGACAAGGAGGGCTCCTACACCGAGTACTTCTGGTATCCGACCGGGCCCTACCTCTCCGCGCCGGACGGCACCAATACGACGTTCTTCGGCTACGACATCACCAACAAGGATGGCGACGCGTTCCCGAACTTCTTCGGAACCTCGGCCGCGGCGCCGAACCTCGCCGCCGGGGCGGCGCTCATGCGGGAGGCGTTTCCCGCGGCGACGCAGGTGCAGGTGGCCCACTCGCTTGCGAAGACGGCCCGGCCGCTCAACGGCACGCCCCGACAGATCTTCAATGCCCAGGGAGGCTACGGCCTCGCCGACGTGAACGCCGCGATGGCGAAGCTCGGGAGCACGATTCATCTCGGCGTCCTCATGGACGACGGCGATGCGGGCTTCACGACCTCCGGCCCGTGGGTGAAGAACACGACCGGCGGCTACTCGGGCGACCACCGCACGCTCGGGAAGGGCAAGTCGGGATATGCGGCCTGGGTGTTCGACAGCCTGCCCGACGGAAACTACGAGATCCTCACGATGTGGAAGGCGGGCTCCGGCCGGTCGTACGACGCCACCTACAAGGTCTGGGACGGCGGCGAGCTCGTGAGCCAGTTCGCGGTTGACCAGCGAATCAGGCCCGTGGGCCCCACGGTCGACGGGAAGGTCTGGCAGTCGCTGGGAATCGTGACCATCGCCAACGGGCAGCTGCTCGTGCGGCTCGACGGATCGCCGAACGGCTCGGTCGACGCCGATGCCCTGCGGATCGTCCGGTCGCCGAGTCCGCTCGCGCCGAACCGCCCTGCGATCCCGGCCATCTTCGCGGCCTTCGCCGCCTCGATCGAGCAGCCGACGCGGGCAAGACACTCCCCGACCCGCATCGTTCACCGCCATTAGCTGCAGGTGGTACGATGGGGTTTGGTGCAGGTCACGAACCCCCTCCGCGCGGTGGACATGGTCGATTCCTCCGGCTTTCGCGAGCGACTGGCGGCAACGATCGCCTTGATCCTCGTCGCCGACCTTCTCCACGCCCGGGATGCGGCCCCGCCGCCCGCCGCGGTCGCCACGACGGCCCGCGCGGCCGCCTGCGACCGCGTGAGCCGCCTGCAGGCCGAGGCCGAAGCGACCGGCAGGGCCTCCTGGGGCCATTGGGGCGACCAGCCCGACCGCTACGCGGCCTGGTCGAACCACTCCAACCGTCTCATCCCGGTCTACACGTTCGGCATGAGGCTCGACGCCGTCGGGGGGCAGAAGAGCGTCTACCGCGACGAGCCGCGGCTGCGGGAGCTCTACGGCCGGCTTCCGGACCACACGCTCAACCCCGCGGCCGAGTACTTCGACCAGACCGACATCCACCGTCTGCAAAAGGATGCCGCCGAGGCAGGGAAGAAGATCGTCGTGCTCGTCGTCTTCGACGGTCTCGACTGGCACACCACACGGTCGGCCGCCATCGCGGTCAGAGGCCGGGTCGACTACGCCGAGGGCCGCGGCACGGGCCTCTTCTTCCAGGACTACCGCGGCACCGTCACCGATTTCGGCTTCTGCGTCACGAGCCCCGCCAACGACGGCACGAAGTTCGACGTCGACGCCCAGGCGGTCCGCAATCCCGGCGGCGAGCGGTCTGGCGGCTACGATGCGTCCCGTGGCGGCGCGACGCCGTGGGATCCACGGGCGAGCATGCGATACCTCACCGGCCGCGACCGCGACGTGCCGCATCCCTTCACCGACTCGGCCGCCTCGGCGACGTCGCTCTGCAGCGGCCGCAAGACCTACAACGACGCCATCAACGTCGGCCCCTCGGGAGAGAAGCTCGAGCCGATCGCGAGGCTGCTGCAGTCGAGGGGCTGGGCCGTGGGGGCGGTGTCCAGCGTCCCGGTGTCGCACGCCACGCCGGCTTGCTCCTATGCCAACAACGTCTCCCGTGACGACTACCAGGACATCTCCCGCGATCTCCTCGGGGAGCCCTCGATCGCGCACCGCGATCCTCTCCCCGGGCTCGACCTGCTCATCGGCGGTGGATTCGGCGTGACGACGGGGGAGGAGGCCGATCAGGGCCGCAACTTCGAGCCGGGCAACAAGTACGTCGCCGACTCCACGCTCGCGGCGATCGACGCCGCCGGCGGCGGCCGCTACCGCGTCGTGACGCGGACCTCGGGCCGGCGCGGGGCCGACGTGCTCGCCGAAGCGGCCCGCGACGCGATCGAGAGAAAGCTCCGGCTCTTCGGGTTCTTCGGCGCGGCGGAGGGGCACCTGCCCTTCCAGACGGCCGACGGCGGCTACGATCCCGGCGAGAGCCGTACCGAGCAACACGGCGAGATCGACCCGCTCCACAAGAAATACGGTGGCACGATCCGCTACACGCCGGCCGACGTCGCCGAGAATCCGACGCTCGCCGAGATGACGACCGCGGCGATGGACGTGCTTTCGTCGAAGGGGCCCTTCTGGCTCATGGTCGAGGCGGGCGACGTCGACTGGGCCTCGCACGCCAACAACATCGACACCTGCATCGGCGCGATCGAAAGTGGCGACGACGCCTTCCGGGCGGCGGTCGGCTGGATCGAGCGGCACGACGCGTGGGACGAGGCCGTCGTGATCGTCACGAGCGACCACGGCCATCCGTTCGTCCTCGTCGAGCCTCGGGCGTTCACCGACGAGGGCTGCCCCGCCCCGGAGCCCGGGCCGCCGGCAGGCCGGTTCACTCAAAACCCGGAAGCCCGAGGCGCGAGCCGAGAGGGGAATTGAGGAACACCCGCGAGTTGATGCGGCGTCAAACGCCCTCTCGGCACGCGCCTCGGGCTTCCGTGTGATCGGCACTCGCGAAGCGGCGGTCTCGATCACCATGGGCGGCTGGTATCATCCGCATCACGAATCCGGTTCGTTGTTCGTTTCACACTCTCCCCGTCCGGAGAAGACCATCCATGAATTCACATTCCTCCTGCTCCAGATGGCCCCAATCGCTCGCGGTCGCCTGCGCCGTCGCTGCAATCGTGCAGGGCCCTGCCAACGGCGAGAACTGGCCGCAGTGGCGGGGCCCGCGGCGTGACGGCATCTCGAACGAGAAGGGCCTGCCGGCCACCTGGTCGAAGTCGAAGAACGTCGCCTGGCGGACGCCGCTTCCGGGCCGTGCCGGCGCCACGCCGTGCGTCTGGGACGACCGGATCTACCTGACGAGCAACGAGGGGGACGATCTCGTGCTCCTCTGCGTCGCGGCGGGCGACGGGAAGATCCTCTGGAAGAAAAAGGTGGCCGCCGGCAACAAGGACGCCCGCTCGGGCGAGGGCAACTCCGCCTCCCCCTCCCCTTCCACCGACGGCAAGCACATCTGGGTCTTCTTCAGCACGGGCGTGCTCGCCTGCTATTCGCGGGAGGGCGAGGAGATCTGGAAGTTCGACGTGGCCGACCGTTTCGGCAGGATCGACATCCAGTTTGGGATGACCTCGACGCCGGTGCTCGACGGCGACGCCCTCTATCTGCAGCTCATCCACGGCGCGATGAAACTCGGCGACCAGACCCGCACGGGCAAGGTCATCAAGCTCGACAAGGCGACCGGCCGGACGATCTGGGAGGTCGATCGGGGCACCGAAGCCCAGTTCGAGTGCAAGCACTCCTACGCCTCGCCCGTCCTCTATCGGCACGACG
>CAZPEM010000068.1:0-17202 GCA_964585575.1 uncultured Chitinophagaceae bacterium | reverse complement strand
GGAGCGCCAGTCAGCTCCGAGTGAGCGCAGCCCAGGATGGGCGCAGCGAACGTCCGGCGAGGGCATACGGGCAGCCCCGAGCGCCTTCACACGAGCTCGCGTGCCGCCTGTGCGATCGCGTCGGCCGTGATGCCGAAGTGCTTGTAGAGGGCCGGCGCCGGGCCCGACGCGCCGAAGGAATTCATGCCGATGAACTTCCCTCGCGAGCCGATCCACTTCTCCCATCCGAAGCCGCAGGCGGCCTCGCAGGCGACGCGGGCGGTGACCGCCGCCGGAAGCACGCTCTCGCGGTAGGCGGCGTCCTGCTGCTCGAAGAGGTCCCAGCTCGGCATGCTCACCACGCGGGCGGCCACGCCCGACTCGGCGAGTTTCGCGGCGGCGTCGAGGCAGAGCTGCACCTCGCTGCCGGTGCCGATGAGGATGCAGGCGGGTCTGCCTCCTTCCGCTTCCTTGAGAACGTAGGCACCCCTCGCGACGCCGCTGGCGGCGCCGAGCGAGGTCCGGTCGAGCGTCGGGATGTTCTGCCTCGAGAGCACGATCACGGCCGGTCGGTCGGACCGCGACAAGACGACCCGGTAGGTCTCGACGACCTCGTTGGCGTCGGCCGGACGGAACACCGACAGCCCCGGCACGGCACGGGCGCTTGCGAGCTGCTCGATCGGCTGATGGGTCGGGCCGTCCTCGCCGAGGCCGATCGAGTCGTGGGTGAGCACGTAGACGACGCCGAGTTTGCCGATCGCCGAGAGCCGCAGCGACGGCTTGAGGTAGTCGAAGAAGACGAAGAAGGTGGCGCAGTACGGCCGCAGACCCGAGAGCGCCATGCCGTTGCAGGCGGCCGCCATGCCGTGCTCGCGGATGCCGAAGTGGAGGTTCCGGCCGCCATAGTGCCCGGGGGCGAAGTCCTTCTCCGCCTGGATGAGTGTCATGGTGGAGGGAGCAAGGTCGGCCGAGCCGCCGATGAACCACGGCACGCCCATGCTCACCGCCTGAAGAACCTTTCCCGAGGAGACACGGGTCGCGAGCCCCTTGGCGTCGGCGGGAAACGAGGCGAGGTCACGGTCCCAACCCTGCGGCAGACGGCCGTCGAGGAAGTCGCCCAGCTCCGCGGCCAGCGGTGAATGCGATTTCGAATAATCGGCCAGGCTCTTCTGCCATTCCTCGTGGGCCTGCCGACCGCGGGCGCCGAAGGTCTTCGCGAACTGTTCCGGGACCTCCTTGGGCACGTGAAACTGGGCGTCCGCGGGCCAGCCGTAGGCCTCCTTGGCACCCTTGATCTCCTCCGCCCCCAAGGGCGCGCCGTGCGACTCGTGCGAGCCCGCCTTCTTCGGCGCACCGTAGCCGATCACGCTCTTGACGATGACGAGCGTCGGCCGCTTCTGCTCCGCCTTGAAGGCCTGGAGGGCCTTGCCCATGGCGGCCGTGTCGTTGGCGTCGGCGACGTGCTCGATCCGCCAGCCGAGCCCCTCGAACCGCCGTGCGACGTTCTCGGTGAAGGCAAGGTGCGTCTCCCCCTCGATCGTGATCGAGTTGTCGTCGTAGATCCAGCAGAGGTTCGACAGCTCCAAATGGCCGGCGATCGAAGCCGCCTCGGCGGCGACTCCCTCCATGAGGTCGCCGTCGCTGCACAGCACGTAGGTATCGAAGTCGAAGAGCTGGTGGCCGGGGCGGTTGTAGCGGGCGGCCAGCCACTTCGACGCCATCGCCATGCCGACCGAGTTGCCGCACCCCTGCCCGAGCGGCCCGGTGGTCGTCTCGATGCCGGCGGTCATGTGGTGCTCCGGATGCCCGGCGCAGACACTATCGAGTTGCCGGAACCTCATGATCTCCTCGAGCGAAACGGCCGGCACATGACGCCCCGAATCGCTGGGGCCACCGCGGCGGATGCCCGCGAGGTGGATGAGCGAATAGAGCAGCATCGAGGCGTGGCCGCAGGAGAGCACGAAGCGGTCGCGGTTCGGCCAGTGGGGATTCGCCGGGTCGTACCTCAGGAAGTCACGCCACACGGTGTAGGCCACCGGCGCCAGCGCCATTGGGGTGCCAGGATGCCCGCTCTTGGCGGCCTCGACGGCATCCATCGAGAGGGTGCGGATCGTGTCGATCGCCAGCCGGTCGAGGTCGAAGGCGTGCGTGGGACGAACCGGGACGGCGGCGGATGCCATGCGGAAATATCTCCGAAAAATGCGGTTTGACGGGGCGGATTCTAGGGCCGGGCCGGAAACGGCGTCAACGCGACGCCGGCGGGGTGCGTGACGCCATGAAGCGGCGGTAGTCGTCGTCGAGATCTTCGAAACTCCGGCCGCAGAGCGAGGCGAGCGTGTCGGGCTCGTCCGTGCCGGCATAGATGCGACGGAGATACTCGACGAAGGCCGTCCGGTGGCGGCCCCTTTCCCCGCAGAGGAAGAAGTCGGCCAGCCCAGAGATCTCGCTGTAGATCATCGGGAGCCGATCGTCGGCCTGGAAGCGACGGCGGCCCATGGCGACGAGCTCCCGGAGCGGCACGTGGAAGCCATCCTCGACGAGCCGCTCCCGCGCGATCGCCCCGCGGCCCGCCTCCGGCCCTCCGAGCGTCCAGCCGAAAGCGGCGGGTTCGAGGCTTTCCATGAAGCAGGCGACCGCCTCGATCGCCCAGAATCCACACCGCTCGCCGGGGGCCGGAATCGTCTCGCGGCTCTCCGCAAAGAGCTGGTGCGTCGACTCGTGGAGCACCGTCGATGTCGCAGGCCCGACGGCGCGGCCCTCGTCATCCGTGTCGAAGAACCATGCCGTCCGGGTCGGATTCCAGTAGAGCCCGAGCGTGCGGCCCGCGGCCGGCTCGAGCGGCGTGAGCAGCTTCGCATACTCGGCGCGGTCGCGGACGAGCGACGCCGCCAGCGGCTTCCGCGGCTCGGCCCGCGATCGGCCCGCGATTCGGTCCGCGACCTGCCGCGGCTCGATCGCGAAACCTCCGAACGCCTGCAGCCACGCGATGCGGCTCTCTTCGAGGGCGGCAGCGAGCGCTGCCGCGCGTTCCACGGCCGCGGTCGAGGTGACCTCCCAATGATCGCTTGCCACCTTCCACCCGCGGTCAATCGGCCGCGGCTTCGCCGCCTCCGTCGCATCGATCCACCGGCCGTCGGCGTAGCGTTCGCCGGCGACGTACCGCGGCAGTCGCGACTTCGGGAGCCAGCCGAACTCGGGCGAGAAGACCTCGCCGCGGTCGATTCGCCTGGCGGCCTCGGGCCAGACCCACCGGCCGTCGCGGCGGACCCATCCAATCGCGGCGCGGGCCTGCGGGCAGTCCGGATCTTCACGAAGCGCGCGAAACAGCATCGTGACGGACCCGTCGCGGCCGCCACCGGCGACCTCGACCGCCCGATCCAGCCAGTTCGCGGCACGTGCCTTGCGGGCTTCGACGAACGATCGCCAGATCGCGGCCGCCTCCGCTCCCTCGACCCATTCCGGAGCCGCCGACCAGGAGCCTTTCCCGTCCGACGGCTCGACCCGCAACACCGGCAGGCGATCCACGAACTCGTGGATGTCCCACGTCGCGATCAACTCGGCGAGCTTCGCATGTCCGCCCTGGCTCGCCCGTTCGGCGATCTTCTCGAGCGGCTCGGCCGCCGCGACGATGCCCGCTGCGAGCATCCATGACAGGCACGCTCGAAAAAGCACCGTCCGTTGCGACCATCGCATGATGAAAGGCGGTTACTCCGCCTCGGCGAACGCCGAATCAAACTGCCGGCCGCTCGGACGGAAGTCGAGGTTCTGCACGAACTCGCAGGCCTCGGCGGCGCCGTGCTCGCGATCCATGCCGCAGTCTTCCCACTCCACCGAGAGGGGCCCTTCGTAGCCGATCTCGTTGAGCGCGCGGATGATCTCCTCGAAGTCCACGCCGCCGCGGCCCGGCGATCGGAAGTCCCACCCGCGTCGCGGATCGCCAAAGTTGAGATGGCTGCCGAGGATGCCAGACCGCCCGTTCAGAAGCGTGACTGCGTCCTTGATGTGGACGTGGTAGATGCGGTCGCGGAAGGTGCGGATGAACTCGACCGAATCGACGCCCTGCCAGTGGAGGTGGCTCGGGTCGAAGTTGAAGCCGAACGCCTCCCGCCGGCCGATCGCGGCGAGCGCCCGCTCGGCCGTGTAGATGTCGAAGGCGATCTCGGTGGGATGCACCTCGAGGGCGAACCGTACGCCGCACTCGTCGAACACGTCGAGAATCGGATTCCAACGCTCGGCGAACTGGGCGAAGCCCCGCTCGAGCATCGATTCCGGCACCGGCGGGAACGAATAGAGCAGGTGCCAGATGGAGGAGCCGGTGAACCCGTTCACCACCGACACGCCGAGCTTCTGCGCGGCTCTCGCGGTGTTCTTCATCTCCTCGGCGGCCCGCTTGTTGACGCCGGCGGGATCACCGTCGCCCCAGACGTGCGGCGGCAGGATCGACTTGTGACGCTCGTCGATCACGTCGCAGACGGCCTGGCCGACCAGATGGTTCGAGATGGCGAAGACGGAGAGGTCGTGCCGCTCGAGTGTATCCCGCTTCGCGGCGCAGTAGCCGCTCTCCTTGATGGCACGCGTCACGTCGAAGTGGTCGCCCCAGCAGGCGAGTTCGAGGCCGCCGTAGCCAAACTCTCTCGCTTTCCTGGCAAGATCCTCGATGGGGAGGTCGGCCCACTGGCCGGTGAAGAGCGTGACGGGACGCGGCATGGAAAACTCCTCGTGAATCGTGGGCAGGGAACCCGGGACGACTCGAGATTCTGCCAAATTCACGGCCTTCCGCAAGCCACAGCCGACCTGCCCGGCCGCCCTTGCAGGATCAGTTCCGAATCACGCGGCGGAGCAGCCAGACACCCCAGACCGCGATGAGCACGTTGCCGAGCCAGACCGCCGGCGGAGGCATCGCGCCCGACTTCACCCGGGAGAGGCCGAACATGAAGATGGGGTAGTAGATCAGCAGGATCGGCAGGAAGCAGAGGAAAAAGCTCGTCAGGAAGTCGGCGTTCCGCATCCGGATCGCCATCGGCGCCCCGACGAGCACGAAGCAGAGACAGGCGAAACCGCTGGCCCAACGCCGCCACGGCTCCATGACGATCCTCCGGAGCCGCATCTTCTCCCACTCCACCGCCTCGCGCTCCCAGGCCACCGCGGCGGGAGTGGTCTGCTCCACGCGGCCGCTCAGGATGCCCATGGCCATCTTCGCGGCGGCCGACTGCTCGATCTGGTTGATCATCGCGATCTGGTGGTCGCGTTCGGTCGCGAAGTTGGCCATCGCGATCTCGGAGGGGCTCCTCGCGACCGTCTCCTTCTTGCTCACCGCCTCGATCGGCACGACCTGCTCCCACTCGTCGGGCACGTCGGCCGAGACGTCGCCCAGCCGCACCTTGCTGTTCCGGAACACGATCGTGAGCGTCTCGCCTTTCGGGTCCGCCCGCATCTCCGCCTCGGCGGCCGACACCGTCACCGGCGGCGTCGAGCCGCCGGACTGCACGGAGAGCGTCGGACGGATGAGCTTCTTCCCATCGACGGCCTTCACGTTGATCGAGAGCTGCCTCGTCGTGTACGAGCGGGTCTGCTTGAGCCGACCGTAGATGATCTCCTCCACGCTGCCGACGATCACCCGCCGGATTCCGTCGCGGCCCCATGAGACCGCGATGTCGTTGAGCCAGACCGAAACGAGGCTCACGACCACGGCCAGCCACACCGCCGGCCAGATCGCCGCCATCGGCGTGATCCCGGCGGCCTTGAGGGCGGTGATCTCGTTGGACGCCGAGAGCCTTCCGAAGACGCTCGAGACCGCGAAGAGCATCGTGAGGGGGACGGCGAACCGCATCGCCTCAGGCAAGACATACGGCACGAGCATCGCGATCTGGATCATCCCGAGACCCTGCTGCTGCGCCTCCTTCACGAGGCCCACCACGAGCATGAACATCGTGATCGCCGTGAGCGACACGAGGAACACCTGCAGGACTTCGCCGAGCACGTAGCGGGAGATGATCTTCATGATCGCCCTGCCTGGACGTGGAGTTCGAGCGCCCGCTTCACGGAGCGGAGAGCCTCTCGCGTCTCACCCGCGGCGGCCTGCCGTCGGGCGGCGGCAAGCCGCTCGGCGGCCTCGTGCCTTCGCGTTGGCGGAAGCGAGTCCGCCACGGACTCGATGCTCGAGACGATCCCCTCGATGATCTCCGCGCCGGCAGCGCAGGAGTAGCTGCGATACGGCCCCTTGCCGAGGCGCCCTCCCGGTGGGAGGGGTTCCGGCGACGACTCCCCCGTCGACAGCCCCTGCAGGATCGCCCAGAGGAGTGACACCACGGCAGCACCGAGAAACATCGCGGCGGCGGCGAGCACCGCGGCCTTCACGGGATTCGTTGGAGGCCACTCCACGGGCTGCGCCTGACCCCATGCCGACAGCGCGGCAAAGAGCGATACCGCCGCTACGACGAGCGGCTTCCAGGGGACCGATGCGGGGGGACCGGCCGGCGCATCCGGCTCGGTCATGGGCCAGGGCTCGTCGTCGGCGTGTGTCTCGGTCACCTCCTGGGCCCCCGTCTTCGCGACGATCAGCGTCACGTTGTCCGGCGCCCCCCGCACGAGCGTGAGCCCCACGAGCGCCTCGGCGGCCTCCCTGGGATCGAGCTGCGAGGCGAACAGGCCGATCTCCTCGTCGGCCACCTGGCCGGTGAGGCCGTCGCTGGCGAGCAGGTAGACGTCCCCCTCCTCCACCGGAAATGGCCCCTCGAGATCGACGGCGACGCCGGAGTGCGGTCCCATCGATCGGGTGATGATGTTCTTCGGTGGCCAGCCTGCCGCCGCGGACTGCCCAGCCGGCATCGCCGCCTCCATCTCCCAGACGAGCGAATGGTCGCGGCTGAGCTGTTCGATCGTGGTTCCCCGGATGCGGTAGGCGCGGCTGTCGCCGACATGGGCGACGAGCACGCCCCGCGGAAGGATGACGAGGGCCGTGCAGGTCGTTCCCATCCCGCGGTAGGCGGGCGTGCTCTCGCCGCTTGCGTGGATCTCCTGGTTCGCGAGTTCGAGGCTGCGGCGGAGCGCCAGCGGCGGCGAGCGTCCGGCGGCCTTCGAGTAGAGCAGGGGCACGCGTTCTGCGGCGATGCCGCTCGCCCGCTCGCCGGCGGCGTGCGCCCCCATCCCGTCGGCGACGAGGAACAGCCAGCCTCGCTGGCGATACTGGGCGGGGCTCGACGGCGGGAGGGAGGCGAGCGAGTCCTGGTTGCTCGACCGCTTCCGACCGACGTCGGTCCGCTCGGAGTGAACGAGGCTGTTCCCTTTTCCCACGATGGTGCCGACCGATCCTGCGGGTTGGCGGCTGAAGGTTTCCGGCGAGCCGCGGACCGCCGTCGCGAGCCTGGAGCAATACGAAATCTGCGAGTCTACCGCGATGGCAGAACGGCGGCGACTCGGGCGAACTGCGTGAAAACGCGGGTTTCCGGCCGATCTGGCATCGGTTCGCGGGAAAGCCTACCGTCCGGCCATGTTCCGCGCCGTCTTCCGCCGTCCGCCGATCGCCATCATGGCGATCGCCGCCGCCTCGCTCGCGGCCGCATCCGGCTGCGTCCAGCGACGCATGACGATCCGCAGCAACCCGCCGGGCGCGCTCGTCTACGTCGACGACTACCAGATCGGCACGACCCCAGTCTCGACCGACTTCGTCTACTACGGTACCCGCAAGATCCGGCTCGTGAAGGACGGCTACGAGACGCTCACGGTGCGGCAGCCGTTCCCGCTCCCCTGGTACCAGCTCTTTCCGATCGACTTCGTCACGGAGAACCTTTGGCCGTGGGAGATCCGGGACGAGCGGGTGGTCGACCTCGCGATGATGCCGGCCGGCGTCACCGTGCCGGAATCGGTCGTGGCCCGCGCCGAGCAGGTGCGGGCGGCCACGGCGAGGACGATTCCCTCCCCTCCGGCCCAGCCGATCGCGCAGCCGGTCGCGCCGGTTCCTGCCGCACCGATCCCTCCCGCGCAACTGCTGCCACCGCCGGCCCCACCCCCGGCTCCGGGCCCCGCAGCCCAGCCGCTCCTGCTGCCGGCTCCGGGAGGGCCCCCTGCGACGTTCGTGCCTCCCTCCGGCGGCCCCGTCCAGCCCGGGGGATTCTGAGAGCCGCCTTGCCCGTTCACCGCCGTGGGCATCCTCACCGCCGTGGGCATAATGGGGCGATGCACGCCCGCCGCCAGCTCGACGCATTCAAGCTCTCGCGGCTCAACGACCTGCTCGCCACGATTCTTCCGGGCGATGGTGGCCGCCCGCAGGATGGCCGCCCAGTCAACGCCTTCTACGCGGCGAAGCTCTCGCGGCTGCCCCACAGGCTCGAGTCGCTCGATGGGCTCGCGGAACTGCCGTTCACGTTCAAGGACGAACTCGTCGATGCCGCCGCACGGCTCGGGCGGCCCGCGAACCTGACGTGGCCCGCCGACCGCTACGTGCGGTTTCACCAGACGAGCGGCACGCACGGCCGGCCATTGCCGGTGTTCGACACGGCCGACGACTGGGAGTGGTGGCTCGAATGCTGGCGGACGGTGTTCGCGAGGGCCGACGTCGGAGGCGGTGATCGCGTCTTCATCGCATCGGCCTTCGGCCCCACGATCGCGTTCTGGTCCGCCTTCGACGCGGCGGTGTCGGTCGGCGCGATGGCGATCCCGACCGGCGGCGTGCGGTCGATCGCCAGGCTCGAGATGCTCCGGTCGCTCGCGGCCACGGTCGTCGTGTCGACGCCGAGCTACTGCCTCCATCTTGCCGAGCTCGCCGAAGAACGGAAGATCGACCTCGCGGCCCTGCCGGTGCGGCTCGTGATCGTGGCCGGCGAGCCGGGCGGCTCGATCCCCTCCACGCGGACGCGGATCGCGGAGGCCTACGGCGCCGCCGTGCTCGACCACGCGGGCGCGAGCGAAGTCGGCGCCTGGGGCGTCGGCAGCCCGGACGGCCGGGCCCTCGAGGTGATCGAGCCGCACTTCCATCCCGAGTTTCTCTCGCTCGCGACGGGTGGTCCCGCGAAAGGCGGCGAGCTCGCGGAACTCGTGCTCACGACGCTCGGCCGATCCGGCTGCCCGGTCCTCCGCTACCGCACCGGCGACCTCGTGCGACCCAGCTGGCCGACGGAGCCTCGCGATGGCGAGACGCCGTGGGTGCGGCTCGAGGGGGGCATCCTCGGCCGCACCGACGACATGCTCACGGTCCGCGGCGTGAACGTCTTCCCGGGCGCCGTCGACGACATCGTGCGGAGCTTTCCGGAGGTGGTCGAGTATCGGCTCACCGTTTCCTCGCGGGAGAGCCTCGACGAGCTTTCGCTCGAGATCGAGGATAGGCTCGCGAATCCTCGACGGGTCGAGGAGGAGCTTCGCATCCGTCTGGGGCTCCGAGTCGCCGTCCACACCGTCCCGATCGGCAGCCTGCCCCGGTTCGAGGGGAAGGGCCGCCGCGTGATCGACACCCGCCACAAGGCCGACCCATGACCCATGACTCCCCGCCGCCGCCGTCCTCCGATTCCATTCCGAGCCGGCCCCATCCCGTCCCGAGCAAAATCGAGCGGCTCGAAGGCAACCGCATCGCCATCGACTGGAGCGACGGACTCCGCCGCACCTATTCATCCCGGGAGCTCCGCGACGCCTGCCCCTGCGCCACCTGCCGCGAGAAGCGAGCGGAGCCCGTGAAGCCGCAACTCTTGCCGGTGCTATCGCCGGAGGAGATCGCCCCGCTCGCCGTCGCGGGTATGAAGCCCGTCGGGCAGTACGCCTACTCGATCGAGTTTTCCGACGGCCACGACACGGGCATCTACACGCTCGAGTATCTCCGCGAGCTCGGCAGGTGAGCGGGATCGGTCACGCCGGGCTCACCGCCGGATGCCGGCGCCGACCGTGAAGCCGACGAGCCCGAGGCTGTTGCCGTTCAGGAAGAAGAACTCCCCGAAGAGCGGGCTTCCCAGGCCGGCCCAGTACTGCGCCTCGAAGCCGGCGGAGACGAAGCCGATCGCCCCCTTGCCGATGCAGCGTTCGTACTGGGTGCCGACCTTGAGTTCCAGGACGTTGAGCAGCGTGCCGTTGAGGGCGATCCTGTTGGAATCCACGCCGTCGGTCTCGGCGAGGACGCTGTTGCCGTAGACGCCCGACCACTGGACGCCGCCGTACCCCGTCAGGCCCGTAAGCCAGGGGATGTCGCGGTAGGCCAAAAGTCCCGTCGTGAGACCCCAGCCGTCGAACCGGGCCGCTCCGGCGATGAATTCCGGGCCGAAGGGATCCGCGATCCTGGAATCGAACTGGTTGCCGGCGTAGGTGACGCCGCCGAGCAGCATCAGGTCCCAACTCCGAAACGAGACCATCTGCGTGGCGAGCAGGTCGAGCTTCTGGAACACGATCCGCGTGTCCACGATCGTCGGCTGATCGAAGATCACGTCGCTGACGCCGGTCGAAGACTGGTCCCACTGCCACCAGTTCACCCGCCAGCCGAGCCCGTCGCAATTCTGGTAGCCGCCCCAGAGCCGCCAGCCCGGCAGGAACTCGTTCGCCGACGACCCATCCACGAGGACGGGCGTGACGCCCGACGAGAACGGCTTGAGCCACATAATCTCCGCGCCGCCGTAGTAGCCGGCCGTGCGGCAGCGGCCTGCGAGGAAGTCGCGGCCGACCGAGGGCCGGCAGGAATCGCAGCAGGATGCATCGTCGGAATGGGGCAGGTACGACACCGTGCTCGCGGACACGCGGTCGCGATCCTGAGACTGCTCGGCGACTTGGGCCTCGAGCGCCGCGATCCTGCTCTCGATCTCGGCCGTGCCGCCGATCGCGGCCAGGCTGTCCACCGCCATCGCCCGCGACATGCCGCAGAGGGCCGCAAGACCGATCACAAGCAGCCGAGCCCCCACGAAACCGGTTCGACCGATCCCTCGCATGATGATTTCCCCCTAACGGCAGGCCCCGACCCGCGTCCCCATCGCGCAAGCCAGCGCCGCTCGCCGCCCCCAAAACGTCGTCGGCAGGACGGGCTCCATGGCATCCGACCGCATGGCGGGAGCCGTCAGGGGCTTCCGGACCGACAGGACTCCGAGCGGCACGACCGGCACAGCGGTCAGGGTCTGCCGGACCGGCCCGCCAACGGTCGGAGTCGACTACCATTGAGGTTCACCCGACCGTCAGGAGCGAACGTCATGGAGCCGAGAACCACCCACGCCCGCAAGGAATACGAGCGGGGGTCGCTCGACGAGGCATCGATCGACCGCGACCCCTTCAGGCAGTTCGCCGCCTGGTACGACGCGGCGGTGGCGGCGGGCATCCCGGAGCCGGAGGCGATGACGCTCTCCACCGCCACGCCCGACGGCCGTCCGTCGGCCCGGGTCGTGCTCCTCCGCGGCTTCGATTCCCGCGGCTTCTGCTTCTTCACCAACTACGACAGCCGCAAGGGGCGGGAACTCGCCGCCAACCCCCACGCGGCGGTTACGTTCCACTGGGCGGAGTTCGAGCGGCAGGTGCGGATCGAGGGACGCGTCGAGCGGACGACCGCCGCCGAGAGCGACGCCTACTTCCACAGCCGGCCGAGCGGCTCGCGGATCGGCGCCTGGAGCTCGCCGCAGAGTCAGGTGATCCCCGACCGCCGTTCGCTCGAGGATCTCGTGAACCGCTTCCGGGCCGAGCACCCCGACGACACCGCGATCCCGCGGCCGGCCCACTGGGGCGGCTTCAGGCTCGTGCCCGATCGGATCGAGTTCTGGCAGGGCCGCCCGAGCCGGCTCCACGATCGGCTGCAATTCCGCCGCGACGCCGGCGGCCGGTGGCTGATCGAACGCCTCGCCCCGTGAGGACTGCAAGTTTGCCTGCAGGCGGACCGTTGAAATTCCCGGAAGCCCGAGGCGTAGGCCGAGAGGGGAGTTGGCTTGGCGTCCAATCACCGGTCGGTCGCGATTCAGACGAGTTTGGGGGCGAGGTCGCGTGTGACCGGGCATCCACGCACAGGGCTTCCTCAACGCCCCTCTTGGCTCGCGCCTCGGGCTTCCGTATCGGTGCAACACTCCGGACCGTGAGGGGCTGCCCGTGCCCACCTCTACGAGTTGACCGCGAGGAGTTGCCCGTGTCCCTGAGACGGCGTAGCTGACCAGCGGAGGCAGGATGCCGGAGCGCAGGCAGCTCCGAGCGAGCGAAGCACAGGATGTGCGCAGCGAGCGTCCGGCAAGGGGATACGGGCAACCCCGAGCCCGCAGTTAGCGTCCTGCGATGAGCACGGGCAGCCCCGAACGAGCACGCTTGATCAGGGCTTCGCCGCGTCCCTCGGTCCGTCGTCCTTGACGGCGTCGGCCTTCTCCTTCGCCTTCACGATGTCGGCGCGGCCGAGATGGATCTTTGCATACTCCTTGTCCGAAACGACGTAATACCAGTCGGCGAAGCGGTTGTTGAGCTCGCGGACCTTCTTCTTCGCCGCCTTCATCTTCTCTTCGTACTCGTCCTGCTTGCGGCGGTTCTCCCTTTCGACCCGCCGCCGCTCCTCGATCGCGGCCTGCATCTTCGCCTCGGCCTCGTCGGCCGCCTTGAGCGTGTCGGCGGTCGAGGGCTCCTTCTTCGCACCGTCGGCCGACCCGCCGGACGACTTCGCATCGGCGTCATCGGCACGCAGGGCAACCAGGCGGAACGGGGAGCGGCCATCGACGCGGCCCGTGTCCTTTTTCTCCGGCTCTTCCTTGGCGGGCTCGGCGGCCTTCTCGGCGGGAGCCTCCGGCACGGCCTCGAGCTTCGGCTTCTCCAGGAGCGACTCGTTGAAGCGGGCCATGACGAGCACGTATCGCCCACCGGTCTCACCGCCGTCTTCCTTCGGGTCGGCTTCCTTCTTCTCGCCGTCTTCCTTCTTGTCTTCCTTGCCGTCGGTGGCGACCGATGTCGTCGCCCCGAACCGCAGCACGTACTCGACGCCGTTCTTCATGCCGATGATCGTCTCGCCGTTGGAAGACTGGATGTCGCCGTTAAGCCGCGGGAGGAAGCCTCGCTGCTGAAGCGACCTGCGGGCAGCCTCGTCGCCCATGAAGCTCTTTTCGGCCTTGAGATCGGCGGAGAGTCCGGCCGGCTTGCGAGCGACGTCGATGATCTTGAGGTCGCCGAGGGCGTCTCGCAGCGAGTTGAGCTTCGTGGAGGCGAGCTCCTCATTCTCGCCGAGCTTCTCCTCCTTCGGCTTCGCCGACGGCTGGTTCGGGTCGAACACCTCGAGCTTCACGAGCGACCACTTCGCATCCTTGTCGTCGTAGCCGAGTTCGATCCGGTTCTTTCGCTGCTGCTCGACGCGGAGCTCGCCGCCCACCTCGACCGCTGCGAGCGCGTAGTCGTCGAGCACGACCCGCCGGACGTCCCATGGCGAGAGCTTGAGGAGGTCCTTCTCGATCCATTTGCCGAAGTCGGTGGGAAACTTGTCGAGGGCGAGCTCGACCACGTAGACCGGATCCTGCCCGGCCTTGCGGACGTACCGCTGCGGCCTGCCGCCGACGGCGGCGTCGCCGGTCTTCTTCACTTCCTTGCCGACGATGAGCCGGGCGAGTTTGCCGCCCGAGGCGTCGCTGATCTCGACGAGCTCGCCGACGCCGGTCATGCCGGGCTTGAGCTTCTCGGGATCGGGCTCGATCACGCCGAAGCCCTCGTGGTCGCCCGGCGACTGGGAAACGACCTCGATCGACTGCAGATCGACGAGCTCCGTCGCCGCCCCCGCGAGCTGGTCCTTCGCGTCGGCCGGGTAGTTGTCGTGCGAGGGGAGCACCCACACGCCATTCGGCGCCTGCACGACCTTGAATTCCCGAAGGGTCGCAAGCTCGTCGTCGTAGCGGACGATCCGAAGCCCCGCGGCCTTCGAGGCGTCGGAGAGTTCGGGAAAGAGGATCCGTTCCGCCTCGGACTGCACTCTGGCGGCCTTGAACCGCGGCTGCACCGCCGCGCCCAAAAGCAGCAGGCCGAAGCCTGCGAGCAGGTAGGTCGCGGTCGTTCGCATCACCGGCGAGAGACCGCCTTGAGAACCGTGCGATTCCATCGAGAAATCCCTCCTTTACCGCAGCCGAGACCGTGACACGCCGACCCGCTCGGCCGCCCGCCGCTTGAAGTAGACGAAGAATGCGACGACGAGCGGCGGAATCGGCGGCAGCAGAACGGCCAGCCACTTCTGGCGGTCCTGCTCCCTGCGGATATCCTCGGCAAGCTGCCGCTCCACGGCCGCGACCTCGACGTCGCGAGTCCGCTTGAGCTGCTCGATCTTCGTGTCGAGCCGCCGCTGCGCGATCCGCTGGCGGCTGGCGAGCTGCTGGAGGGCCTGCATCGCAGCCTGGGGATCGGCATCCTCCCGCGACTCGAGATCCTTGATCTTCTTCTCGAACTCCGAGATCTCCTTCCGCATGCGGTCGTTCTCGCTCTGCTCGGCCTTGTCGAACTCCTCGTTGAACTTCTGGCGCTTGCGGTCGGCCTGCTCCCGGGCATCGACGACGGCGGACTCGATCCGCTCGAGCGTGCGGTGCTTCGGCTTCCGCTTGCGGATGTCGAGGAACCGGTCATCGCCGGCGAGCTCGTCGAGCGCGTTGAGCACGAAGGAGACGTTGTCGAAGTCGAGCGAGAAGACCTCGTCGGGCCGGTTCCGGAGGCCGAAGATCCGTCCGTCCATGAGGTCGATGTCGGCGACCACGATGGCCCGGATCGGCTTCGCATCCGACGAGTCGCCGGCCTTCCGTTCGACCGCCGCCGCGAGCACCATCGACGTGCGGGCCGGTTTCTCGAAACCGCGGAGCTGCCGCATGCCGCCCCGGTTGGCCATCACCTGCTCGACCTCGATCGTGCCTGAGCGAAGACCGGTGCGGACGAGCGGTGTCCACTGAACGTCGGCGGCCTCCGCCTTGTCGAATCCGCCGGGGAACGGGAAGAGCAGTTCCTGGAGGCCCGACGTGATCGGCTGCCGCTCGTTGAAGGCGGACTGGCCGCCGTCGTCGAGGCTGGAATCGACGAAGACGAACTGGCTCGGCAGATCGAGCTTCGGGTGAGGATTGTAGTCCTGCCAGACGATGAGCGGCGACCCGCCCATCTGCCCCATGAGCGGCCGCCCCTCGCGGGCGATCATCTTCACGCCGAGCGTCTGCCACAGCGACTCGAGATCCCCCTTGGGCTGCCCCTGCGGCTGGAACATCGCCATCGGGCCGCCCGGCCCACGCCTCGGCTGCCCCGTTCCCGGCACGCCCGTCATGAGCACCGGCAGCGGGTCCTCGAAGATCGCCACCGGCTGCCCGGCACGGACGGCCGCCACGAAATTCGCCATCTGCTCGGGCCCGAGCGACGAGGGCTGCACGGCGAGGAGGGCGTCGTAGGTCTCCGTGATCGGCGCCGACGCATCCACCCTGACGACGTCGTACTGCTTCTCGAGCTCCTCGAGCACCGGCTGCCGAGGCCGCTGGGCCCCACTCATCGGGTCGAAGCCGCCGAAGAGATCGGCGTCGGTCGCAAGAACGCCGAGCCGCTTCCGCTTTTGCTGCGCGGCCGTGCAGATCGAGCGGATGAGCTCGTATTCCACAGGAGTGCCGCGGTCGAAGAAGGGCACGACGACCTTCTCGAGGCCGCTGGTGAAACCGCATCCCAGGAAGATCTCCTCCTCCCGGTACGTCCCCCGCACCCGCGAGAGCACGCTCACCGGCTCGATCCCGAACTGCCGGCTCGCGAGAGCCGCCGCCTCGCTCTTGGGCTCGGTGGTGATGATCTCGACCTTCACCTTTCCCCGGCCGAGCCGCTCGAACTGCCGCAGCATGTTGAGGAGCGTCAGCCTGGTCTGCGCGTAGTCTTCCGGCACCTGCGGGCTGATGTAGGCGGTGACGTCCACCGACCGCTTCGGATCGATCGACTTCAGCAGCTTGCGGGTGTCGGGGGCGAGCGAGCTGATCTGCTCCTGCGAGAGGTCGGCCCGCACGTCGAAGGCCCGCACGAGGAGCACGGCGCCCACGGCCGCCGCGACGAGCCCGAGCGTCCGTGCGACGTAATGGAGCCCCATTCCCGACTCGTCCCGCCGGCCGCTCCAGTGCCGTCGGCCGATGAGAACCATCGCCACGTAGAGGGAAACCGCCACGATCCCCAGGAAAAAGCCGATCGACGAGAGGCTCACGACCCCGCGACCGAAGTCGGAGAAATGCTCCGCGAGGCTCCACGACCGCATCCGCTCCGCGGCCCGCTGCCCCATCACGAGGCCCGCGCGGTCGGCGAGGGCCAGGGGGGCGTTGAAGAGCATGCCGAGGATGAAGCCGACCGTCAGGTTGCTCGTGAGGAAGCTCGCCACCATCCCGATCGCGAGCATGGCGAGGCCGGTGAACCAGTAGCCGAGGTAGTTGGTGAAGAAGAGGCCGGCGTCGGGCGTGCCCCACCGCAGCAGGATGATCACGTTGCAGACCATCGAGAAGAGAAGCGCCACCGTGAAGATCCCGACGGTCGCCAGGTACTTCCCGAAGACCACCTCCCAGTCGCTCGCCGGCAGCGTCAGGAGCAGCTCGTCGGTGCCCTGCCGTCGCTCCTCCGCCCAGACGCTCATCGTGATCGCCGGGATGAACACGAGCAGGATCGACGGCAGGTAGCGGTTGAGCTGGTCGAGGTTCGCGAGATTCGAGTTGAAGAACTCCGGCGGCCAGAAGGCGGCCAGCGACCCGAGGAGCACGAATACGCAGATGAAGACGTAGCCGGTCGGGTTGGAGAAATACGCCACGAAGTTCCGCTTGAACACGGCGTCGAGAACGTGCCACTTCATGATGCGAATGCCTCTCTCACTGTCGGGTCCATCACAATCGGGTCCATCACTGTCAGATCCAGGTTGGTCAGATCCAGGTTGGTTTCGCCGCCGGGCTTTCCGCCGCGCCACTTCCGGCCACGGGAAACGTCATTTCCCCGACCGGGTGAGCTCGTGGAATCGCTCGTCGAGCGGCCGACCTTCGCGGCGGAGCTCCGCGGGCGTGCCGTCGAACTTGAGCCTTCCCTCGGAGATGAGGATCACCCGGTCGGCGAGCGCCTCCACCTCCTGCAGGATGTGCGTCGAGAGCAGGATCGTCTTGCTCTCGCCGAGCCTCCGGATCGTCTCGCGAACCTCGCGGATCTGGTTCGGGTCGAGGCCGCTCGTCGGCTCGTCGAGGATCAGCACGTCGGGCTCGTGGAGCAGCACCTGCGCCATCCCCACCCGCTGGCGATAGCCCTTCGAGAGCTTGCCGATCGCCTTGCCGATCACGCTGCCGAGCTCGCACT
>CAZPEM010000067.1:15384-17398 GCA_964585575.1 uncultured Chitinophagaceae bacterium | reverse complement strand
CCCAGCCGGCTCCAGTAGCCGCGGCCCCGAACCAGCAGAGCCGACCGTTCGGGGCCGCCCGTGCCCAGGAGCCGGCGTATGCAGACAAGCGAAGCAAGGATTGCGAAGCGAAGTCGGCATCCGAGCGAGCGAAGGGCAGGAGGCCCGCAGCGAGCGTCCGGCGATGGGCACGGGCGGCCCCGAACCCAGCACGCAGGCCGCGGTCCCGGGATAGAATGCCCGGTCGTGACGAATCCAGAGATCGCCGCCGTCTTCGAACGGGTCGCCGACCTGCTCGAGTTTCAGGGTGAGAATCCCTTTCGCGTGCGGGCCTATCGGCAGGCGGCGCGGCGGATCGACGGGATGGTGGAGTCGCTCGCGTCGATCCGCGAGGATCCGGAGCGAAAGCTGACCGACCTCGAGGGAATCGGTGCCGACCTCGCGTCGAAGATCGCGACGCTCCTCGACACCGGCGGCCTGCCCCTTTTGGACGAACTCGCCGCCGCGGTGCCGGCGGCCGCCTTCGCGATCATGCGGGTGCCCGGCCTGGGCCCCAAGAAGGCGAAGCTGCTCATCGAAGGGCTGGGAATCGATTCGCTCGACACGCTCGAGTCGGCCTGCCACGAGGGCCGGGTGCGGGAGGTCAAGGGCTTCGGCGAGAAGACCGAGGCGGCGATCCTCGAGAACATCGCGTTTGCGAGGAGCCCCGAGCACGAGCGGCTGCTGTGGTGCGACGCCGAGACGATCGCCGATGCCGCGATCGCCCATCTGAAGGCCGAGCCGGGCTGCAGGAAGATCGAGTCGGCCGGGAGCCTGCGGCGCGGGCGGCAGACGGTCGGCGATCTCGACATCGTCGTGGTGGCGGACGACGCTTCGGCGGTCATGGACCGTCTCGCCGCGTGGGAGGGGACGACCACCGTGCTCCTCCGCGGGGACACGAAGATGAGCGTCCGCGGTCCGCAGGGTGTGCAGATCGATCTGCGGGTCGTTCCCGAAGCCTCTTTCGGGGCGGCGATCCAGTACTTCACCGGGTCGAAGGAGCACAACGTGCAGCTGCGGTCCCGGGCCAGGGATCGCGGCCTCACGATGAACGAGTATGGGGTGTTCGAGCTCGACAAGAAGGGGGAGCCCCGCCGCTCTCCCGTGGCGGGCGACACGGAGGAAGGCGTCTACGCGGCGGTCGGGCTGCCCTGGATCCCTCCGGAGCTCCGCGAGGGCCGCGGCGAGATCGCGCTCGCCGAGCGGAAGAAGCTCCCCGACCTCGTCGCGGTCCGCGACATCCGCGGCGACCTGCACATGCACACGACGGCGACCGACGGCGAGAACACGCTCGCGGAGATGGCCCGCGCGGCGATGGACCGCGGGCTCTCGTACATCGCGATCACCGATCACGGCAAGCGAGTGACGATGGCCGGAGGCCTCGACCGCAAGCGGCTGCTCGCCCAGTGGGATCAGATCGACCGTTTCAACGAGTCGCTGCAGACGGCCGCCTGTGCCGATGGATGCAAGCACCCGAAGCTCGTCGTGCTCAAGGGAATCGAGGTCGACATGCTCGAGAAGGGCGGCCTTGACCTGCCCGACGAGGTGCTCGCACGGGCCGACTGGGTCGTGGCGAGCCTGCACTACGGCCAAAACCAGCCCCGCGACCGCATCACGGCGAGGATCCTCGAGGCGATCGAGAATCCGTACGTGAGCGTCATCGGCCACCCCACGGGCCGTCTCATCAACCGCAGGCCGGCCTACGACGTCGACATCGAGCAGGTCATCGAGGCGGCGGCCCGCACCGGCACGTTCCTCGAGATCAACGCCAATCCGATCAGGCTCGACCTCGACGACGTCCACGCGGCCGCCGCGAGGCTCGCCGGCGTGAAGATCGTGATCTCCACCGACGCCCACTCCGTTCGCGGCTTCGACGTGCTCCGCTACGGCGTGCTCCAGGCCCGCCGCGCGGGCCTCGCGGCCGACGACGTCGTCAACACGCGGACCCTCGCCGGGCTCCGCAAGCTCCTCGTCGCGGCCCCGAAGCGGAAGTCTG
>CAZPEM010000067.1:0-15284 GCA_964585575.1 uncultured Chitinophagaceae bacterium | reverse complement strand
CGGACCCTCGCCGGGCTCCGCAAGCTCCTCGTCGCGGCCCCGAAGCGGAAGTCTGCAGCGAAAGCATGAAGCCCAGCGTGCGGGGGTTCGGGGCTGCCCGTTTCCTTCGAGCAGCCCCCTCGTCGCCGGACGCTCGCTGCGAGTTCGGGGCCGCCCGTCACGGTCTTCTCTCAGGCACATTGATGCTGAGTGCCCCCCGGGGGGCGTGGTCGGGGGGGGCGGGATCGTTGAGGAGCCTCAGGCGTATCCTCGCCGAAGCGACGGAGTGTCTGCTCCCCCGGCGTCAATGCGGCGTCCTGCAGGGGCGTTCATGACCTGGCATCCATGCGCGCGGTTGCAGGCAGCCCCTCGCGTCACCCGGCGTCGATGAGTGGCAGGAGATCGTCCTGTTCCGCGAGCCCCAGGATCGACCGCAGCCGCTCGACCTCGTCGGCCGAGAGCGGCAGGAAGCAGACGGGATCCTGCACGAGATCAGGGTTGACGAGGCGGTAGGCGACGATGCGGGTGCCCTCGAACACCGGCGCGCGGCCGTAGCCGTACATGAAATTGTCCACGTGCCCCAGGAAGTCACCGAGCGTGACGGCCGCAGGGTGGGGCTTTCGCACGAAGTAAAGTTCGATGACCGATTCCCAGTAGTGGGTGACGAACTTCTCGCCGACGTTCACGAAGCCGTAGCGGTCGCGGTTGGCGCCGGCAATGAGAACGGGGAGCGAGCGGAGCCCGGCCCCGCGGGCTTCGGCCTCACGACGGATGCCGCGTGCGAGGTTGAGGCAGAAGTCGCCGCTGAAGCAGTCGTCGAACAGCAGCACGAGATGGGACAAGTCGACGGCCGCGCGGCCCTGCGCCCGCCCGGCCTGCCCGCGGCGAATCGCTCCGTTCACGAGCGCGGAAGCAACTCGGTCCACCGATATGCGGTAGCTCTGGATCTCCTTGGGAAGCCCGTGGCCCACGACCACGACGGTCGCGGGCTCTTCGGCGGCGGCACGCCCGGCCAACGCCCCGAGGAAGGCATCGGACACGTCGGCGAGCGTCTGCCCGTCGTGCCGCTTGAGCACGTCGGCCCCGGTCCGGTAGGCCGTCGCCAGGGCGGTGATCTGCTTCGGATCGAGTCCCGGGTCGGGGTCGAGGAGCGCCGTGATCGGACGCCCCGGGCCGATCACGGAGGTCGTCGCGTGCTTTCTGCGGGCATCGACGATGAACGCAGCCAGGTCGCCGATCGAACGCCGCTGCCGATCGGCCGGAAGTCGCCCGAATGCTTCCGCATGATCGACGAGCGTCCATCGGACCGAAGGGGCGATCTGCCGCGAGAGCCTGCGGTCGTCCTTGATAGCATCGGGCAGAAAGGCCCCGAGGGCGGCTTGGAACGCCTCGAACGATGCCAGCGGGATCGGGGAATCCTTCGGCTCATGTGCGGCCGCCGAGCCGGCGAACAGCCACGCCGCGAGCAGGAGGCCGGTCAGCCGCATGGCTGGTGTTTCTGCGGGAGAACTCATGGGTGGAACCGCTTCACTCCCTGCCGAGCGACCGCACGAACCGCCGGGAAAGCTCCCGCCGACGCCGACGCGTCCACCACTTCGCGAACGCTCGACGTGCAGAGCCCGCGAGCCTCGACTCACGGCGATGAAGCTTCGAGAGCTCTTCCCTGAAGGCACGGGCCGCCTTCTGCCGCCTCCATCGGCCGAACCGATCGGCCGCGGCGGCATGATCGGTGAAGTCGCCGAGACGCTCCTGCAGCTCTTCGATCGCCTCGAGGCACCTCGCTCGTTGCCCGGCGTCGAAGACCACGCCGCAGATTTCGAGAGCATACCGCAGCTTCTTTCCCTCGATCCGCAGCTCGTGCAAATCCTCGGCGTCGCGATGCCGCCGGTCGGCGGCTCGGAAAAAACGCCGAATGAGCGGTATGAGCCGCCGCCTCGCATGCCTGCCGAACCGTCGCTTGCCGCCGGAAGAGAGCGGCTCGATGAGACGATCGATCCGCGATGGCCAGTCGTCGTCGGCGAGCTTTCGGTGCAGCACGCGGATCGGACGCCTCGAGGACTCCCGCCGTCGTCCGAGCATCCTGAGAAGCCTCTCGAGTCGCTTCCGCTCCAGGGAGTCCTTGGCAGCATCCGGTCGCGCATCGGCCCGCGCCGAGGGCTTTGCCGCCGAACGGTCGTGCGCGAGCCGCTCGATGAGCACGTCGAGATCCCTCGCCTCGCCGGCCGTGCGTCGGATTCGACGCAGCTGCCGCTCGAACCACTTCACTTCACGGGAATCCACCAGGTCGGCGAACAGCTCGAGTGCGACGAGCGAACGCCGCGTCGCGACCCGCAGCTGATGGACGTCCTCGCTCCGCAGGCTCCGGTCTTCTGCGACCTTTCCCAACAACTCCCAAACCGTTGCCAGGCGGTGGCGGACGATGCGGCCGGCCACGCCCCGGGCCGGAAGTTCCGGTCCGTCGGTGACCATCCATCGCGCCGAGAGCGTCATTGCGGACCATTCCGTCCGGACGTGAGCCGAAACCGGCGGCGGCCATGCGGCCGCTCCACCCAGTCACCGGTGGAACGGAGTCTAGCGGCGTGTCGATCGCGAAAAAAGAATCATGCCGCCCGACCAGATCGACCACCGATGTCCACGCTCAATGGCGTTCTGCCGGAGGCGTTTTGGCGAAGATTTTCGTCAGAGGCCTTCGGTCAGAGGCTTTCTTCCTTGGCACCCCCCTCGAGCATGGCGACGTCGCCGCCACCCTCGAGAGCCATCCGGACTTCCTCCTCGGAGGGCGCTTCCAAAAGCGGGAACTGCCTCGTGAGCACATTCTCTCGGTCGACTCGCAGCGACTCGAGCGCCTCCGGCCGGACACGGACCTCGGCCGACTGGAACGTATTGAATCCCGTCCCCGCCGGGATGAGGTGGCCGAGGATGACGTTCTCCTTCAGCCCCACGAGCCGGTCGGTCTTGCCGGCGAGGGCCGCCTCGGTGAGCACCTTCGTGGTCTCCTGGAAGCTCGCCGCCGAAATGAAGCTCGAGCTCTGCACGCTCGCCTTGGTGATGCCGAGCAGCTGGGTGCTCGCCGTCGCCGGCTTCGGCTTCACGCCCTTGGCGGGAGTGCCGCCGAGCGCCTCGATCTGCGAGTTCATCTGGCTGAGCACTTCCTTGGGAACGACGCTCCCTTCGGCGAACTCGCTGTCGCCCTTTTCGGTGATCCGAAGGCAGCCGGCGACGTTTTCGTTGATCGCGCGGAACTCGAACCTGTCCATCACGCTGCCCGGCAGAAGGTTCGTGTCGCCGACCGTCTCGATCTTCACCTTCCGCAGCATCTGCGACACGATGATCTCGATGTGCTTGTCGTCGATGTCGACCCGCTGGCTCCGGTAGACGTTCTGGATCTCACGGACGAGATATCGCTGCACCTCCTCCTCGCCCGAAATCCTCAGGATGTCGTGCGGCACGAGCGGCCCGTCGACGAGCGCCTCGCCGGCCCGCACGAAGTCGCCGGCATGCACGCGGAGGTGCTTGCCGTGGGTGATGAGGTGCTCTCGTTCGATCCCGCTCTCGCTCTTGACGCGGATGGTCCGCTTGCCGCGCCGCTTCTCTCCGAGAAGCTCCACAACGCCGTCGATCTCCGCCATGATGGCCGGATCCTTCGGCTTGCGGGCCTCGAAGATCTCCGTAACACGCGGCAGACCGCCGGTGATGTCCTGCGTTCCGGAGGCCTCGCGGGGCGTCTTGGCCAGCACGTGACCCGCGGCGACCTTCTCGCCCGGCGCGACCTCGATGTAGGCCTTCTCGGGCAGGTAGTAGAAGTCGAGGATCTTGCCGGTCTCGTCCTCGAGCACCACCTGCGGATGGTAGGCGCCCTTGTGCTCCATGATCATCCGCCGAACGTGTCCGCTCGGATCCTTCTCCACGCGGAGCGTCTCGTTCTCGATGACGTCCTCGTAGCGGACCTTGCCCGCCACTTCCGACAGGATCGGGATCGAGTGCGGATCCCATTGCACGAGCACCGTCCCCGCCTTGACCTCGTCGTTTTCCTTGATCTTGAGGATCGCGCCTGCGGGGATCTCGAACTTCTCCAGTTCCCGGCCCTTCGGGTCCAGGATCGAAATCTCGCCGTTGCGGGCGAGCACGACCTGCTCACCCTGCTCGTTGGTCACGGTCCGCAGGCGGGTGAACTTCACGGTGCCCGGCCGCTTCGCGCGGCTCTCGCTCTCCTCGATGGCCCGCTGGCCGACGCCGCCGATGTGGAACGTTCGCATCGTCAGCTGCGTTCCCGGCTCACCGATGCTTTGGGCGGCGATGATGCCGACGGCCATGCCCTCCTCGACCATCGACCCGGTGGAGAGATCCATGCCGTAGCAGAGGCGGCAGACGCCGAGCGGCGCCTCGCACGTCAGGGGGCTTCGAACCTGGATCTTCTCGAGGCCAAGTTCCTCGATCTTTCGGGCGGTCTCCCGGCTGATCAGCTCGTCCTCCCGCACCACGACCTCGTCCGTGATCGGGTTGCGGATGTCGGTCCGGCTGACGCGGCCGCGGATGCCGTCGGCGAGGCTCACCTCGACCTTCTCGCCACGGTAGATGACCCCCTTGGTGATGCCCTGGGTCGTCCCGCAGTCGTGCATCGTCACGACGACGTTTTGGGCGACGTCCGCGAGCTTGCGGGTGAGGTAGCCCGAGTCGGCCGTCTTGAGGGCCGTGTCGGCGAGGCCCTTTCGTGCACCGTGGGTCGAGCTGAAATACTCGAGCACGGTCAGTCCCTCGCGGAAGTTCGCCTTGATGGGCGTCTCGATGATCTTGCCCGACGGCTTCGCCATGAGGCCTCGCATGCCGGCGAGCTGGCGAATCTGCTCCACGCCGCCACGCGCGCCCGAATGCGCCATGAGGTGGATCGGGTTGACGTAGCCGCTGCGGCGATTCGGCTTGGCGTCCGTGTCCTGCTCGAGCTCCGCCATCATCTCCTTCGTGATCTGCTCGCGGGCGTGCGTCCAGGCGTCGAGCACCTGGTTGTATCGCTCGCCATCGGTGATGACGCCCCGCTGATAGAGCTTCATGATCTTCAGCACGCCCTTCTCGGCGTCACCGATGATCCTGGTCTTGTTGGACGGCGTGATGAGGTCGTCGGTCGCGAACGAAAGACCGCTCTTCGTGCTCCAGCTGAAGCCGACGCGGTTCATGTTGTCGAGCAGGTCGATCGTCTTCCGCCGGCCGAGCCCCTGGTAGCAGTCGGAGATCACGCGGGCGAGTTCGCTCGAACGCATCGGGATGTTGTAGAAGAGCATCCCTTCGGGCAGGATCGAGTTGAAGAGCACGCGTCCGACGGTCGTTTCGATGAGGGCGCCCGGCTTCGAAGGAGCGTCGCCCTCGACCTTGAGCCGTCGCTTCGCCGGCAGCTTCACCTTGATCTTCGCGTGGGTGTCGGCCTTCCCGAGGCCGTGGGCCAGCTCGACCTCCTCGAAGCTCTTGAACACCATCCCTTCGCCCCGGCGGCCCGGGAGCGCCATCGTGAGGTAGTAGCAGCCCATCACGACGTCCTGAGAGGGGGAGATGATCGGGGCGCCGTTGGCCGGACTGAAGATGTTGTTCGTCGACAGCATCAGGGTGTGCGCCTCGACCTGCGCCTCGATCGAAAGCGGCAGGTGGACGGCCATTTGGTCGCCGTCGAAGTCCGCGTTGAACCCCTTGCAGACCAGCGGGTGCAGCTTGATGGCGTTGCCTTCGACGAGAATCGGCTCGAACGCCTGAATGCCCATGCGATGGAGCGTGGGCGCCCGATTGAGCAGCACGGGGTGATTGCGAATCACCTCCTCGAGGATGTCCCAGACCTCGGCGTCCTTCCGCTCGAGCATCTTCTTGGCGCTCTTGATCGTGTCGGCGTGGCCGAGCTCCTTGAGCCGCCGGATGATGAACGGCTGGTAGAGCTCGAGCGCGATCTTCTTCGGCAGGCCGCACTGGTGCAGCCGCAGCGTCGGCCCGACCACGATCACCGAGCGGGCGGAGTAGTCCACTCGCTTGCCGAGCAGGTTCTCGCGGAACCGGCCCTGCTTCCCCTTGATCATGTCGGTGAGGCTCTTGAGCGGGCGGTTGCTCGACGCGAGCACCGGCCGCTTGCAGCGGTTGTTGTCGAAGAGCGCGTCGACCGACTGCTGCAGCATCCGCTTCTCGTTGCGGATGATGACCTCGGGCGCGTTCAGGTCGACGAGCTTCTTGAGACGGTTGTTGCGGTTGATGATCCGGCGGTAGAGGTCGTTCAGGTCGCTCGTCGCGAAGTTACCGCTGTCGAGCATCACGAGCGGCCGCAGGTCGGGCGGGATCACCGGGATGACGTCGAGCACCATCCATTCCGGCTTGTTCTCGCTGTCGCGGATCGCCTCGACGATCTTTAGCCGGTTGACGAGGTCCTTCTTCTTCTGCTTGGAGTTCGTGGTCTCGAGATCGACGCGGAGTTCCTTCGAGAGCGTCACGAGATCGAGGGAGAGCAGGAGCTTCCGGACCGCCTCGGCGCCCATCTCGGCCTCAAAGGAGCCGTCGCCGTGGGCGGCACGGGCCTCGCGATACTCCTCCTCCGTGAGCAGTTGCTGCTTCTTCAGCGGCGTGTCCTTCGGATCCAGAACAACGTAATCCTGGAAGTAGATCACCTTCTCAAGGCTCGACGTCTTCATGTCGAGCAGCGCGCCCAGCCGGCTCGGCATCGCCTTGAAGAACCAGATGTGGACGACGGGCGCCGCCAGCTCGATGTGTCCCATCCGCTTCCGGCGCACGCGGCTGTGCGTCACCTTCACGCCACAGCGGTCGCAGATCATGCCCTTGTACTTCATGCCGCGATACTTGCCGCAGGCACACTCCCAGTCCTTCTCCGGTCCGAAGATCCGCTCGCACATCAGCCCGTCCTTCTCGGGGCGGTAGGTGCGGTAGTTGATCGTCTCGGGCTTCTTCACCTCCCCGAACGACCAGCTGCGGATGTCGTGGGGCCGGGCGAGGCTGATCTTCACGGCTGAATAGTCGTTGACGCGATCGTAGGTCGGTTCGCCGATGCTCATGATGGTCGTCTCCTTGCGGCTCTACGGGAGGATTGCGGCTGTGGCCTGGGTGGTGGCTGTGGCTTGGGTGGGTGGTGCGGGACGGTTTGGCTGGAAAACGCGGATCAGATCCGCCGCTTTTCCAGCGACATGTTCAGGGCGAGACCACGGATCTCGTTGGTGAGCACGTCGAAGCTGGCAGGCGTGCCGGCCTCGAGCGTGTTCTCCCCCTTGACCATGCTCTCGTAGATCTTCGTGCGGCCCTCGACGTCGTCGCTCTTCACGGTGAGCAGTTCCTGGAGGATGTAGGCCGCGCCGTAGGCTTCGAGCGCCCAGACCTCCATCTCACCGAACCGCTGGCCGCCGAAGCGTGCCTTGCCGCCGAGCGGCTGCTGGGTGATGAGCGAGTAGGGGCCCGTCGATCGGGCGTGCACCTTGTCGTCCACGAGGTGGTGGAGCTTGAGCATGTAGATGTAGCCGACGGTCGTCTCCTGCTCGAGCGGCTCGCCCGTGCGGCCGTCGAACAGCTGCGCCTTGCCGTGCCGCGGCAGACGGGCGTCGTCGAGCACCGTGTTGATGTCGTCCTCGCTCGCCCCGTCGAAGACGGGCGTGATCGCCTGGAAGCCGAGCAGCTTGCCAGCCCAGCCGAGGTGGGTCTCGAGGATCTGTCCCACGTTCATCCGGCTCGGCACGCCGAGGGGATTCAGCAGGATCTGCACCGGGGTGCCGTCGGCGAGGAACGGCATGTCCTCCTTCGGCAGGATCTTCGCGATGACGCCCTTGTTGCCGTGGCGGCCGGCCATCTTGTCACCGACCGAGATGGCCCGCTTGGCGGCCACGTAGACCTTCACCATCTGCAGCACGCCCGGGCGGAGTTCGTCGCCGCGCTTCATGCTGTTGAGCTTCCGCTCCTTCGCGTCGATCGCCTCCTCGACCGCGGGCCACATCGTCTTGTGGAGCTTTTCGACCTCCGACTTCCGCTGAGGCGAGCGGATGTCGAGCCCGTCGAGCCGGAATGCGGCCGCCCGCTCCGCGACGACCTTGTGGTCCTGGTCGCGAACGAGCGGGCTTCCATCGACCGCGGTGAGCGGCTTCTGGAGAACCTTCTCCATTTCCGAGACCATCGCGCCGAACGCATGGGCGACCTCGGCGTTGCCGACCGTCTCCGCTTCCTTGAGCTGCTTCTGAAACTCCCGACGCTCCTCCTCGGAGAGGCTCATCTGGCGGGAGAACTTCTCGGTCGCGATGACGATGCCCTCCACGCCCGAAGGCACCTCCAGCGAATCGTTCTTCACGTCCTCGCCGGCCCGTCCGAAGATCGCGTGGAGGAGCTTCTCCTCGGGGGTCAGTTCGGTCTTGCTCTTCGGCGAGACCTTACCGACGAGGATGTCACCGGGCCGCACGAACGTTCCGATCCGAACGATGCCCGATTCATCCAGGTTGTGGAGCGCACGCTCGCCGACGTTGGGAATGTCGCGGGTGAACTCCTCCCTGCCCAGCTTGGTGTCACGAATCTCGATGTCGTACTCCTCGATGTGGATCGAGGTGTAGACGTCGTTCTCGACCAGCTCCTCGCTGATGATGATCGCGTCCTCGAAGTTGAAGCCGTCCCAGGCCATGAACCCGACGAGCACGTTCCGCCCGAGAGCCAACTCCCCCTTGAAGGTGGCGGCGCCGTCGGCGATCACGTCCCCCTTCTCGACCTTCTGGCCGAGGGTGACGATCGGCTTCTGGTTTTGGCAGGTCCGCTCGTTCAGGCCGACGTACTTCCGCAGCGGATAGACGTCCGCCGGCGTGGCCCCGCCGCCGCCGATTTCGATCCGCTCGGCGTCGACGTAGGTGACCGTGCCCTTCTTGCGGGCGCGGACGATGAGGCCGGAGTTGGCGGCGACGTCCCGCTCCATGCCGGTCGCCACGACCGGGGGCTCGGTCACGAGCAGCGGAACGGCCTGCCGCTGCATGTTGGAGCCCATGAGGGCGCGGTTGGCGTCGTCGTGCTCGAGGAACGGGATGAGCCCCGCCGACACACCCACCATCTGGCTCGGCGCCACGTCGATGTACTGGATCACGTCGGCGGGCACGAGCACGAAGTCGCCGCGGTAGCGTGCGATGATCGTGTCACCCTGCAGCTTGCCGTCCACCACGGTGGCATCGGCAGGCGCGAGGTAGGCGTCGTGCTCCTCGTCGGCCCGCAGCCAGACGACGTCGTCGGTGAGCTTCCCCTTCGAAACCTTCCGATACGGCGTCACGAGGAACCCGTACGAGTCGACACCCGAGTAGATGGCGAGGCTCGAGATCAGTCCGATGTTCGTGCCTTCGGGGGTCTCGATCGGGCAGATCCGCCCGTAGTGCGAGATGTGCACGTCACGGACCTCGAAGCCGGCCCGCTTCCGGTTGAGGCCGCCCGGGCCGAGCGCCGACAGCCGGCGCTCGTGGGTGAGCATGGAGAGCGGATTCGTCTGGTCGACCACCTGCGAAAGCTCGCCGCGGCCGAAGAAATACTCGATGGCCGCCGAGATGCTCTTCGGATTGATGAGCGTGCGGGGCGACATTTCGGTGACATCCTTGAGGCTCATCCGCTCCTGGACGGTGCGACGCAGCTTCAGGAACCCCTTGCGAAGCTCGTCGCTCGCAAGCTCGTCGATCGTCCGCAGGCGGCGGTTGCCGAGGTGGTCGATGTCATCGACCTCCACGTCGGTCTCTCCCTCCGTCAGCGCGATCACGTACTTGATGGCCGCGATCAGGTCTTCCGGACGGAGCGTCATCTCCGTCTCCGGCACGTGGAGCCCGAGCTTGCGGTTCATGCGGAACCGGCCCACGCGGCCGAGCCGGTAGCGGTTGGTGTCGTTGAACTTTTCGTCGAAGAGCGACTTCGCCTTGTCGAGCGCGGGCGGATTGCCCGGCCGCAGCCGCTGGTAGATCCGGACGAGCGCGTCCTCGTGGCTCGGCGAGACGTTCGTCCGCCGACGCGACTCGTCGATATCCTCGGCGAGGCTGTTGAGGATGAGGGGGATCTTCTGCTCCTGCATCACCTCCACCGCCTTCAGCCCCGAGGTGCAGATGAGCTCGGCCTGGTCCTTGGTGATCTTGCGGCCGGCGTCCACGATGATCTCGCCCGCCCGCTCGCTGCCCTTGGGGTAGACGATGTCGTCGACGGCGATCTTCCCCTCCAGCTTGACGACGCTCCTCGCGCCGACGACCTTCTCGACCGAGGTCTTGTAGAAGAGCTTGAGAAGCTCGCTGTCACGGCCGTACTTCGGATCCATCGCCCGCAGCAGGGTCAGCGCTGAAAACTTGCCGCTCTGATCGATTCGGACCTGCAGCGTGTCCTTCTTCGAGACGTTCAGCTCGATCCAGCTGCCTCGCTCGGGGATGATCCGGCAGTTGTACGTCTTGCGATCGGTCGATTCCGTATCGGCGACGAAGTCGATCCCGGGGGAACGGTGCAGCTGGCTCACCACCACCCGCTCGGCGCCATTGATGATGAACTCACCGCCGCCGAGCATGATCGGGATGTCTCCGAGATAGACCTCCTCCTCGATCGGCTGCTCGCGGGTCAGGCGCAGCGTCACCCGCAACGGCCGCCCATAGGTAAGCCGCAGCTGACGGCACTCGTCGGGCTCATATCGGGGCTTGCCCAGGTCGTACCGAACGTACTCGAGTTTGACCGTCTTGTCGTAGCTCTCGATCGGGAAAATCTCTCGGAGCACGCCCTCGATGCCCTCGTCCTTCCTCTTGCTGGGCGCCGTCTCGTACTGGAGAAACCGCTCGTAGAACCGCGTCTGGATCTCGGTCAGATCGGGAATCGAATGACTGGCTCGTCGGCTCCCGAAGTGCCGGATTTCGGTTGGCATGAGTCGGCGGACGGCGGGCGTTGCCATCAGATAGGACCTCCTGGGAGGGAATCGCAGTGTGTGGGCGAGGGCTGTGACAGAAACGGCCGGAAACGAGACTTACGAAAACGAGACCGACGAAAACGAGACTGCGCAAATCTCATTCCTGTGCAAATCTCATTCCTGGGCAAATCTCATTCCAGCGCGTACCGCGGCGAACTGCGGCACGAAGGGAAACTGGGAAGGGACGGACCGGATCTCAAAATATAGCCAACCGCTCCCGGAACGCCAAGCGGCCCGGGCAGCGGTTCGCAGTTTTCCGGGAAAGCCCCGGAAAACCGGGCTATTTGATCGAAACGGTGGCCTTTGCCTCTTCCAGTTCCTTCTTGAGCTTCTCGGCGTCGGCCTTGGAAATACCTTCCTTGACCTTCGACGGAACGCCTTCGACGAGATCCTTGGCCTCCTTGAGGCCGAGGCCGGTCGCCGCACGCACGACCTTGATCACGCCGATCTTGTTGTCCCCGAAGCTCTCGAGAACGACGTCGAATTCCGTCTTCTCGGCCGCCGGCTCGGCTCCACCACCGGCCCCGCCACCCGCCGCGCCGGGCGCCGCCATGACGACCGCGCCACCGGCGGCAGCCTTGATGCCGTGAACCTCGTCGAGGTAGTCGGAGAGTTCCTTGGCCGCCTTGAGGGTCAGGCCGACGATCTTGTCGCCCAGCTCCTTCGTCTCGGGGGAAAATTCACGCGTTGCTTCAGCCGTTGACATCGCTTCGGATCCTTTCAGTGGAAATGGGGAGGTCGGTCGAAATGGTTCGTTTCGGAAAAAAGTCGGTCGCAATCACGTATCGAGGTGAGGTCAGCCAGCCGCCTTCTCGAGGTCTTCGGCCCGCGACTTGATCTGGCCGGCGAGCACGCCGCCCGCCGAGCCGATCTGGCCGGCGAGGAGCCCCGCCACACCGACGATCTGCCCCGCGATCAGCGAGAGCACCTCGGCGCGGCTCGGCCACTTCGCGACGAGCTTCACGTCGCCCGCTTCGAGCCGGGCGCCGTCGAGGGCACCACCACGGAATTCGATTCCTTCGAAGTCCTTGCCGGAGGCGATCCGGTCGAGCTCCTTCGCGAGATCGACGACGTCTTCGCCGCCCCACGCGACCGCGAGCATGCCCTCGGTCTTCGTGAATGCCGGCGCCAGCGGCGTGTCAGCGGCCGCCCTGCGGGCGAGGCTGTTCTTGATCAGCTGGAGATGGATCCGCTTCTTGCGGAGCGTCTGTCGCAGCTTGGTGGCCTGATGGCCGTCGAGCGACCCCAGGCTGACGACGATCACCTCGCCGACGCCTTCCCAGCGCCGCTTCAGGTCGTCGATCAACATGTTCTTGACGAGCTTGCTCATGGGAATCCCGTTCCTTACGCCGCCACCATCACGCCGGGCGTCATCGTGCCCGAGATCGAGATGCTGCGGATGTACTGGCCTTTCACGCCCGAGGGCTGGATGGACGTCATATGGTCGATGAAATGGCGGATGTTTTCAACGAGCTTGGCGGCGTCGAAGCTGATTTTCCCGACGACCGCATGGACGATCCCGGTCGGGTCGTTGCGAAACTCGACCTTGCCGGCCTTGTATTCCCGCACGGTCTTGGAGATGTCGGCCGTCACGGTGCCGGCCCTGGGGCTGGGCATCAGACCCCGCGGCCCGAGAACCTTTCCGAGCGGACCGACCATGCCCATCATGTCGGGGGCGGCGATGCAGACGTCGAAGTCGGTCCAACCTTCCTTGATCTTCTTCGCCAGGTCGTCGGCACCGACCTCCTCGGCCCCGGCAGCCTTCGCGTCGTCGGCGAGGTTGCCCTTGGCGAACACGACCACCCGCTTCGACTTGCCGATGCCGTGAGGCAGCACCAACGCCCCGCGGACGATCTGGTCGGCCTGCTTCGGATCGATGCCCAGCCGCACGTGGATCTCGACCGTCTGGTCGAACTTCGTCGGCGGAAACTTCTTCAGAAGCTCCACCGCTTTCTCCACCGGCAGCGCGTCTGCCTTCTCCGGCTTGATCGCGAGCATCGCCTTGGTTCGTTTTCCGACTGCCATTTCAGCCCTCCACCACGATGCCCATGCTGCGGGCGGTGCCTTCGATCATGCGACGGGCGTGCTCGCCGTCGCGGGCGTTCAGGTCCGATCCCTTCTTCGCGACGATCTCGTCGAGTTGGGCCTTCGTCACCTTTCCGACCTTGTCCTTGTTGGGAACTCCCGACCCCTTCGCCAGGCCCGCGGCCTTCTTCAAAAGCGCCGCGGCCGGCGGGCTCTTCGTCGAGAACTCGAAGGATCGGTCGTTGTAAACCGTCACGACCACCGGGATCGGCATGCCCTGCATCTCGGGATTCCGCGTGCGGTCGTTGAACTGCTGCACGAACTGCCCGAGATTGATTCCGAACCGGCCGAGCGAAGTGCCCACCGGCGGCGCGGGCGTGGCCTGCCCGCCCGTCACCTGAAACTTCGCCTGACCAACCATCTGTTTCGCCATCGTTCAACCTGCCTGTTTCGCCTGCCTGTTTCGCCGTCGTTCAACCCGATCAAATCTGTTCGATCTGCCAATACTCGATATCCACGGGCGTCGAGCGGCCGAAGATGCTGAGCATGACGGTCACCCGTCCGTTCGCCTCGTCGATCGCCTCGACCTCACCCTCGAAGTTCTCGAAGGTGCCTTCGTTGATCTTCACGCGGTCGCCCTTCTTGAAGCTGATCTTCAGGCGGGGCGCCTCCTCGGCCTTCTCCTCCGTCTTGCGGAGCAGCTTGGCCACGTCCTGCGGGAGCATCGGGCTCGGCCTGCCGGCGGAGCCGGTGAAGTCGCCGATGCCCGAGGTCTCGCGGACGAGGTACCACGTGTCATCATTCAAGATCATGTTCACCAGGATGTATCCTGGGTAGAGCTTGCGTGAAACAACGCGTTTTTTGCCACTTTTGAACTCGGTGACCTGCTCCTTGGGCACCACAACCTCGCCGAACCAGCGATCGAGCCCGGCCAGGCTGATCCGGCGAAGGAGCGTTTCCCGCACCGAGTCTTCCCGGTTGCTCTGCACCTTGAGGATGTACCACTGCATGTCGCCGGCCGGGGCCACCTGCTCCTCATCCGCGACCGAGACGGGCTTGGCATTTTCGTCGCCCGCGAAGGGATCCTCGAGCACCGCCGGCGTTCCGTCGTCTTCCTCTTCCTCGTCGACCGCCGCCGGGGCGTCGGCCGGCCGGACATCATCGACACCCGTCGCGACATGATCGACACCGGTCGCGGCGAGCGAGGCGTGATCCCGCACGGCGGCCTCGTCATGCAGGGGCTCGAGCGGATTTTCTTGGGGAGTTTCGATGGACATGGGAAGACTCGATTGCCCGCTCGTTTGAAGCGGCTCAGTTGAAACCCTGGAGGGAACGAAGCACGGACCACCAGAAGAGATCGTACCCGGCGAGAATCGCGGCGAGCGCGAAGATCAGGAAGATCACCACGGCCGAACTGCGGATGACCTCGTCCTTGGACGGCCAGGACACTTTCGTCATCTCCGATTCGACGGCGATGAGAAAATCCGCGAACCGGGGCACGTTGACGATACGGTAGCAGACCCACGCGGCGAGCAAACCGATGACGGCCGGCACGCCGATCCGCAGCACGCCCAGATCGGCCCCGCCAAGGCTTTCGCCCACCGGAGAGGCCCCGCCCCCGAACCAGATCGGCAGCAGCTGCGAAAGCCGCCACACGCCGAGAAGCAGAGCGATCGCGAGCGCCGCGAACGTCACCTGCCTGGCGACCTTGCCCTGGTTGCGCTTGTAGATGGAAACGCTGAACAGTTCCCTCCAGAGGGATCCGCCCGCCGCGTCATGGTGTCGTGTCGTTGCCACTTCAGTCGTTTCCTTACCCGTTCGTCCCTGAACTGCCGATCGTCCCTGAGCCACTCCCTGCCTGACGAAATACCCTGCCTGCCGAAATACCCTGCCTGCCGAGTTGAACCGCCCGTCGAGCAACCGGACCTGATCGCCTTCGGTCGAGTCGCAGGCCCGAGGGCAGCCCGCCCCGCCCTCCGCCTGGCACGGCCGGTCCGGCACGGCGTTTCACCGTGCCGGACCCGGCTCGCAGGCAGGGGCGGCGGGGATCGAACTCGCAACCTCTGGTTTTGGAGACCAGCGCTCTGCCAGTTGAGCTACGCCCCTAGCTTCGCTTACTCGAGGATCTTGGTCACGACGCCCGAACCGACGGTCTTGCCGCCTTCGCGAATCGCGAAGCGGACGCCGTCGTCCATGGCGATCGGAACCATCAGTTCGACCTCCATCTTGACGTTGTCGCCGGGCGTGACCATCTCGACGCCGCCAAGCAGCTTCGTCGACCCGGTCACGTCGGTGGTGCGGAAGTAGAACTGCGGCCGGTAGCCGGCGAAGAACGGCGTGTGACGGCCACCCTCCTCCTTCGACAGCACGT
>CAZPEM010000066.1:0-17511 GCA_964585575.1 uncultured Chitinophagaceae bacterium | reverse complement strand
GCCCCGAACGGTCGGCTCTGCTGGTTCGGGGCCGCGGCTACTGGAGCCGGCTGGGGAGTGCGGCGGTCGGGTAGCTTGCCGCGGCCGAACTGCGGGTTGTGTGGCCCGTCGGCTCGAGGAGACGGGGGAACGCGCCGGTGGCGGTGTTCGGGCCGTTGCCGGGAACGATCGGCATGAGGCCCTGCGTGTTTGCCGGTGCCGGCTGGAGCGAGAGCGGACGCTGGCTCGGAACGGGCTGCATGCCTTGCGTCGGCTGCTGCGTCGTGGAGCCCCCCTGCGGCGACGGGGATCCCGTGCCACGACCGCCGGTCGCATCACGCGAGCCCGGAACGGGAGCCGCCGGCGTGGTCTCGGGAATCGGACGCAGTGACGGGCTGGGGGTGATCGCGCCCTGCGGGCCGGGAGTCGGGGAGAGTTGCGGCGGGGCGGTGGGCGAAAGCGCCGGCTGCTGCAACGTCGCTCCAGACTGGCTCGGGATCGGCTGGGCGTACGTCTGGCCCGGCGTCAACGACCCACTCTGCGGGATGATCTGCTGCTGGAACGACTGCTGCGGGGCGACCGGCTGCTGCGGCGCGAGCGGCTGCTGGAATCCGCCCTGCCGGGGCACGAGCGTCGGCGGCACGTCGGTGCCGGCGGCTGCCCAGCCGGCGGGTTGCTGGACCGGCGCCGCGAAAGGGCTCACGGCCGGTGCGGCGGGGGCCGGCATCGCGGCGGGTGCGTAGGTCCCGCCTGGCACGGTGGCGGCTCCGACTGCTCCCGGTTGCACCGCGACCATCTTCGTCGAATAGACCGCACGGTACTGCGTGTAGGGCACGTTCACCGCCTTCTGCACGTAGGTCGTCTCCTGCTGCATGCATTGCGAGGCGTGGCCGGTGCAAGGATCGACTTCGGTGACGGGACGGTAGCAGGTGACCGGAACGCACTCGTATTGGGTCTTGTAGCAGGTCTCCGGAACGTAGCTCACCTGCTGCACGGGCACCATCACCGGCTGGGGCGGTGCAGCGGGTGCGACGACCGGCGCGACGACGGGAATCGGCTGCGCCATCACGGGCGCCACGGCCATCGGCCTCGGTGGCGCCGTCTGGCAGCACGAGCCGAGGCCTGCGAAAAAATCGGTGAGGCAGCACTGCGCGGTGCACGGCTGCGTGTGCATGATCGCTGTGCTGCCGGCCACCAGCACCACGGCCACCATACGTCGCGTGTTCATCGGGATCTCCCGGCGAAGAGAAGAGTCGTTCGAACTGCGTCGCCAGGATCGGGCACGAAACATGCCCGAAATCCGACGATTCAGTCCAAGACTAGTTCAGCGAAACCGGGCCGCGAACGAAAAAAGTCCGCCTCGATCATGAATCTTCGGTCCGTCGAACGCACGACCGTCACGACCGTCACGACCCGACTCCGGGTCTCCTGGCCCGCTCGAATCGATCGTAGAGCAGGAACAGCGCCTCCCGGAGGTTGCCGTTCGCCTCATCGAATGCCTGCTCGACATCGACCTCTCCGACGAGGCCGAAGCGGTCGGGAAGGCGTTCCATGATCCGGGCGAGGAGGCGGGGGGTCGTGGAGCAGGACACGAGCGTGGGGAGCAATCCGTCGCCATGGGACGTCACGAGCAGTCCACGGCCGGCCACTCGCGCGACGAGGCAGGCGACCGCGGCCGCCACCCAGCCAAGACGCTCCCAGCTGTCGACGCAAAGCACGTGGCCGCGGTCGCAGGCGGCGAGCCCGCGTGCGACGACGAGCAGATCCCGTCGGAAGCCTCCGCCGAGACGCACAAGCCCGCCCAGTCGGCCCCGGACCCGCAGCCGATCTGCCAGGGCCACCAGCAGGGTCGACTTGCCGCTTCCGTGAGGGCCGCGGATGGCGGCACAGCTGCCGTGACGATCGAAGCGGTGCAGCAGTTCCCCGGGATCGACCTCCTCGCCACGGTGGTCGAGCGGCGGCAGCCTGCCCGGGCTCGTGAACCGCGTCGAGAACGGGTTGGGTGCGATGGAGTGCGTCGAGGGGAACGCCGCGATGGTCGTCATGCCGTCTGCGCTCCGGCGTTCATTGCGGCCGGCGGAATGGTGCCCACCTCGAACACGTGCTCCGACACGAAGTCGCGGCTGCCGCCGAGACGTTCGGGCACGGCGTCGCGACCGGAGAAAAATATCCGGATTCGAATGCACCACCGCACCTTCACGATCACGCCCTCGTAGGAGAGCGGGCTCGCCGGCAGCACGGCCATGAAGGAGCCCGCCTCCAGGTCCTTCGCCGCGTCGGTCTTCAAGGAGCGGCGATCGAAGAAATGGACGCCGATGTCCTCCTCCCCCTTCCCCTCGGTGTACCAGAGGAGGGATCGCTCGACGGCGAGCAGCGGCCGCTCGCCCAGCCCGTCAACCTCGTAGCGGACGACGATCGATCCGCCCGGCAGGTAGCAGCGGTCGGGGCGATCGAAGTCGACGTGGATGATCGGCTCGAACGGAGGCATCTCAACGCCTGACGGATTCTTCGAGGATTCTCGCGTCTCCGCTCGGACCGTTCGCGCGGGGCGGAAAGACGATCACGGGAAACACGCGTGTGAACGCCCGCCGTCGGGCGGGATCGCCGCGGACCACGAATCGCCAGTCGACACTGTTGTGCGGGGACGTGAACGAGTGCATGAGGTTGGCCGGCAGCCCCACCTGGCAGCGGGCCTCGAACCTGTTCGCGGGGGAAAGCTCGACCGACCGCCATGTGGAGATCTCCCTCGCGAGCACGACGCGGCGTTCCGTGCGGGTGTCGGTTCCCATGCGGAACGTCGCCCGTTCCTCCTGCTCGAGCGAGATCGAGAGCGACCGGAACGTGCCCGAGCCGCTTTGGCTGAGGAGCAGCTCGTACCGTCCACCCGGCCGCATCGGCAGCGAGGAAATCTCCAGTTGCGTGGGGCCGACGCGGGCTGCCACGATCGCCGCGCGGACGAACACGACGATCGAGGCGATGCCGACCGACGCGAAGGCGGCCACGAGGGCGATCAGCAGCCAGTCGGTCCGGCCACCTGCGAGATCTACTCCGGCACTCACGCCCAGCACGACGAGCACGATGTTCCAGAGCACGGCAAAGATGCCGATGCCGAGGAGCGCCCAGTTCTCCGGGCTTTCGATCGGGAGACGGAAGTCGAGGACCGTTCCGGGCGAATTCGTGAAGTTGTCGCAGGTGGGGACCGCCGGATAGCCCGGTTCCTCGGTCGATCCGGCCACCGGCTCGAGGATGTCGGGAATGGTGACCGCGGCCGCACGTCGTTCCTCCGACTTTCCGAGCACAGAGAGCAGCCGGTGGACCCCGGACACGCCGATCGCCAAGAGCGCCGTCGGCAGAAACAGGTTGAGCAGCCATAGCCAGACCGTCGGAGCAGCGGCAACGCCGCCCGGAGGAGCGGCAACGCCTTCACCGGCCCCCAAGCCCCACAGCCCGAGTCTCAACCCCGGCCAGAACATGCCGCCGACGACCACGGCGGCGTACGCGACCCCTCCGAGCAGCAGCAGGGAGTAAAAGGCTCCCTCGCCGAGGCTGCCCCAGGCGTGCGAAACCGTCTGCCGGTTCCCCCTTTTTTTTCCGAAGAATCGCGGCAAACGCACCATGGGGTCTCGCGGGCCGCATGGCCGCTCTGGGCTGGGACTGTGGTCAGACCTCGGCCATCGACGAACTGGCTTCGGGCCTGGCCTCGTCGGCGTCGGCGCGGAGGTCGGCCACGCCGCCCTGTCGGAAGAACCCGATCTTCTCGAGGGACCGGTACACCTCCTCGAGCGTCTTCTCGCCAAAGTTGGAAATCGACAACAGGTCGGCCCTCGTGCAGTTGAGCAGGTCGTGCACCGTGAAAATTCCTCGCTCCTCGAGGCAGTTCGTGGTGCGGACGGAAAGGCCGATTTCGGCGGTGCTCATCTCGAGCTTTTCCGCCATCTCGTCGGACAAGGTCAGGTTCTTGTATGGAATCCTGGGCATGGGTTCCCTCCCGTGCTGGGCGTGAGATGTGATATTCGTTCGGACGCCGTGCGGCGCATTTCAAAACGGGAATATACTGCCGAGACGCGGGATTCGACTACGCGGCGTCCGACCGGACCGCCCATTCCCCGCGGTTTCCCGATCCTTCCACGACGGACGATGGCTCTCGAAGGACTCAACGACGCGCAGCGGGCGGCCGCCAGCCATCTCCACGGGCCGTTGCTCGTGCTGGCCGGGCCCGGCAGCGGAAAGACCCGCGTCGTGACGCACCGCATCGCGCATCTGATCGCGGAGGGGGTGCGGCCGGAGGAGATCGTCGCCCTCACCTTCACGAACAAGGCGGCCGACGAGATGCGCCGCCGCGTGACCGACCTCGTCGGTCCCCAGCCCGTCGAGATGGGCACCTTCCACCGGTTCGCCGCGAGGCTGCTCCGCCGGCATGCGAGGCTGGTCGGGCTTACGAGTGACTACTCGATTCTCGATCCGGACGATGCCCACGCCGTGCTCAAGCGGTCGGCGAAGCGAAGCGGCCTGCCGATGGCGCACCTCCCCATCGACCGGATCGCGGGCATCATCAGCCGGGCCAAGAACGACCTCCGCACGCCGGAATCATTCGAGCCCCGGTGGGGCCATCCGGCAGACGAGGTGGCGAGGAACATCTGGCCGATCTACCAGAGGACGTTGCTCGAGTGCAATGCCGTCGACTTCGACGACCTGCTCGTCCATGTCGCGACCCTCCTCGTGGACCATCCCGACCTGCGGGCGTCGCTCGACGCCCGTCACCGGTTCGTACTGGTGGACGAATACCAGGACACGAACGCCGTGCAGTACTGCATCGTGCGGGGGCTCTCCATCGACCATCCAAATCTGGCCGTCACCGGTGATCCCGACCAGGCCATATACGGCTGGCGGGGCGCGAGCATCCGCAACATCCTCGAATTCGAACGGGACTACCCCTCCGCGAGGATCGTCAAGCTCGAGCACAACTATCGCAGCACCGGCAACATTCTCGCCGCCGCCGACCGGCTGATCGCCAACAACACCCGCCGCAAGGCGAAGCGGTTGGTGACGGAGGCGGAGCCGGGGGAGAAGGTCAGGATCGTGCTCGACTCGACGAGCCACGACGAGGCCGAGCGGATCGCCGACGAGATCGCCGGGGCGGTGCGTGGCGGACGGCGCCCGCTCCGCGACTACTGCATCCTCTTCCGCACGAACGCCCTCTCGCGGTCGCTCGAGGTCGCGCTTCGCAGCCGGGGCCTTCCCTACCAGCTCGTCCGGGGCCTCGAGTTCTTCAAGCGACGCGAGATCAAGGACGTGCTCGCCTGGCTCCGGATGCTGCGGAATCCGAGGGACGACGAGGCGTTTCTGCGGGTGGTCAACGTTCCTCCGCGGGGCGTGGGGAAGCAGTCGCTCGATCTGCTCGTCGAGTGGTCGGCCGAACGAGGCATCTCGCTCGTGGAGGGGGCGGCCGCTGCGGCGAGCTGCCCAGGTCTCTCGAAGCGCGCCCAGGCGAGCCTCGTGAATTTCGCGCGGCTTTTCGACGGGCTCGCCGCCGACGCGCGGGGAAGCGTGGCGATGCTCGTCTCGGCGGTCCTCGACCGCACCGGCTACCGCGAGATGCTGGAATCGGACGAGGAGGAGGAGGGGCAGGATCGTCTCGCCAACGTCGAGGAGTTGATCACGGTGGCACGCGACGTGGACGAGGCGATCGCAGAATCTCGCTCGCCGGGGGAAGAAGATGATGCCCTCGGTGCGTTCCTCGAACGCACCGCCCTCGTCTCCGACACCGACGACTGGGATGCCGCGGCCGACCGTGTCTCGCTGATGACGCTTCACGCCGCGAAGGGCCTCGAGTTCAAGGTCGTCTACCTCGTCGCCCTCGAGGAGGGCATCTGCCCGCACGAACGGAGCGTCGATCACCCTGATCAGTTGGAGGAGGAGCGCCGTCTCGTGTTCGTCGGCATCACCCGTGGCCGCGAGGAGGTTCACGCGAGCTGCTCGCGGATCCGCGACTACCGTGGCCAGCGACGGATCAATGCCCCGAGCCTCTTTCTGACGGAGCTGGTCGGCGAGGAGACGGTGCTCGAGGGCCCCGAGGCGCCGTCCTCGACGCCCCTCCCGCGGCTCGCCAACTGGCCGCCGCGATCCGGCTGGGACGACACGAGCCAGCTCGACCCGGACGCGGAGGAGGAGCCGGCGCATGCTCCGGTCGACTTCGCCGACGAGGAGTTTGCTGCGGGAGGCCGGCGGCCGCGGGCCCTCGACGGGGACAGGCCCCACGCCTCCGCCGCCGCGGCCTTTGCGGAGGGGCAGAGGGTGCGGCACGCGGAGTACGGGGAAGGGGTGATCGAGCGGATCGGCGGCACGGGCGCCAAGGCCATCGGCACGATCCACTTCGACGGCGACGAAATTCGCCGCACGTTCATCCTCGCCCACGCGCCGCTCGAGCGCCTGTGAGTGGACGGGGCGGCGGAACCCGGATCAGATGTAATACATCGATTCGGAGGCCGACCGGGCCCGGTCGGCGAGCGTCTCGAAGTCGATGGCTTGCATCGCCTCGGCCTCGGCTTTCGCGACGTCGCCCCAGGCGGACCGCAGGACCGCCGCGGCACGGCTGCGGCCGCCCGGATGCTCCGACAGCAGGTCGTCTCCCCCATCCATGATGCGGCGGATATCGTCGAGCGTGATCTCCACCGGCGGCTTCGCGAGCTGGTAGCCGCCGGATGCGCCGCGGGTGCTCGTCACGACGCCTGCCGCCTTGAGGCGGAGCAGAATCTGCACGAGGAACCCGCTGGGGACGCTGTGGGCGTCGCAGATCTCGCGCAGGCGGACCGGCTCGCCCGATGCCCATCGGCGGGCCAGTTCGAGGACCGCGATCGCCGCATATTCGGTCCGTGCGGAAAGACGCATCATTCCTCCTTCGAATGGAGCCCGCACTCGGTCTTCGCCGTGCCGCTCCATCGACCGGCCCGCTCGTCCTCGCCGAACGTCACGGCCCGCGTGCACGGAAAGCAGCCGATGCTCGTGTATCCCTGGTCGTGCAGCGGGTTGTACGGAACGTTCTCCCGCACGATGAGGTCCCAGACCTGCTTCTTCGTCCAGTTGGCGAGCGGGGATATCTTCACGACGCCGAACTTCGAGTCCCAGCCGACGATCGGAGCATCCGCCCTGTCGGGGCTCTGGTCCCTGCGGATGCCGCTCATCCAGGCGTCGAACCCCTCCAGCACCCTCCGAATGACCGCGATCTTGCGGTCACCGCAGCAGCGGGTCGGATCGATGCGGTAGAGCGGACCACCGTGCGACCGTTCGTAATCCTCGACCGTCGAATCGGGCCGCTCGAGCCGCACGCGGATGCCGTACCGCTGCTCGATCCGATCGCGGAGCTCGAGCGTCTCCTTGAACTGGTATCCGGTGTCGAGGTTGAAGACGTGCATCGACGGCGCGACCTCCGCGATCCAGTGGAGGATCGCGCAGCCCTCTGGCCCGAACGCCGTGGCCATCGTGAGCCGCTCCCCAAAACGCCCGTGGGCCCAGCGGATGATTTCCCGCGGCTCGGCCGATTCGAGCGATCGGCCGGCGGCCTCCAGTTCGGCGAGCAGCTCCGGGGTCGGCCGCAGCTGTTCGAGGGGCTGTCCTAAACCTTTAATCATGACTAACAAGGTTAACTATCGGGGGCATGTTGCTCAATATCGTCCATCGCGGCCGGCCGGATTTGAAAAAACCTTTCGCGGAGACCCGCTCCCGCGTACGTTGACGGGCCTGCTGCCTCCAGGGACGATTCTGGCTTTCCCGTTTGGCGTGAGGGAGCGGTCGCATGGCTCGCAGGGTGGCACTGGCGGTCGATCTGGGGGCTTCCGGAGGCCGCGTCGTTTCAGGGGCATTCGACGGTCGGCTGCTCGAATTGGAGGAGATTCATCGGTTCGAGAACGGGCCGGTTTCGATGAACGGCCAACTCGTCTGGGATCTCGTGCGGCTCTGGCAGGAGGTGGTTGCAGGCCTTCGCTTGGCCGCGAACCGGCACGGCCGCGCGGTTTCGACCGTCGGCGTCGACACATGGGGCGTCGACTTCGCCTTCGTCGGTCCGGATGACTCCTTGCTCGCCAATCCCGTCTGCTATCGCGATGCCCGCACGAATGGCATGCTCGCCGCTGCCGAAAAGATCGTTCCTCGGGCGGACATCTTCGCGGCCACCGGCCTGCAGTTCATGGAAATCAATTCCCTCTACCAGTTCCTGTCGCTCGTCAGGAGCGGCTCGAGCGTGCTGGCGGCCGCCGACCGCATGCTCATGATTCCCGACGTGTTTCACTGGCTCCTGTCGGGCACCCGCTCGAACGAGCGGACGAATGCCTCCACGACGCAGTGTTTCGATCCGACGACCGGCGACTGGTCCTGGAGCCTGCTCGATGCGTTCGGAATCCCGCGGCGGGTCTTCGGCCCGATCGTGTCGCCGGGCACGGACCTGGGCCCGCTCCGTGGCGACGTCGCCGAGGAAACGGGCCTTTCCAACGTCAGGGTCATCGCTCCCGGCACGCATGACACGGCCAGCGCCGTTGCGGCCGTGCCGGCCATGGATCCCCCCTCCGCCCGGCCCGACTGGTGCTACATCAGCCTCGGCACGTGGGCCCTCGTCGGCGCCGAGCTCGACCGGCCGCTCGTGACGCCGGAGTGCCTCGCCGCGAACTTCACGAACGAGGCCGGGATCGGCGGCACGACACGGCTGCTGAAGAACATCTGCGGGCTCTGGCTCGTGCAGCAGTGCCGGGCGAGCTGGCTGAAGGACGGGACGGATTGGACGTGGGAGCAGCTCACGACGCTCGCAGCGGAGGCGCCGCCGCTCGTGACGATCCTGGACCCCAACGATCCGTCGCTCGTCGCCCCGGCGAGCATGCCGGACGCGATCCGTGCGCTCGCGAAACGGTCCGGCCAGCCGGTGCCGGAAACGACCGCGGCCGTCGTGCGCACGGCGCTGGAGAGCGTGGCCGCCGCATGCCGGTCGACGTTGCGGCAGCTCGACCGCCTGCTCGGGCGTCGGGTGAGCCGGGTTCATGTCGTCGGCGGCGGCGTGAAGAACGCGGTTTTGTGTCAGCTCATCGCCGACGCGACCGACCGGACCGTCGTCGCGGGGCCCGTGGAGGCCACCGCCATCGGCAACCTGCTCGTGCAGATGATGGCGACCGAAGGCTCCGTCGATCTGCGGTCGGTGAGGCAGGTCGTGCGGGACAGCTTCGAACTGGCCACCTACGAGCCGAAGGACGCCGGCTCATGGAATGCCCGCCTGCCGACGTGAGCGTCCGCAAGCGGTGGGCGACGGGCGTCCGGGGAAGCGGTCACCGCTCCAGGAAGGAGATCACGATCATGCCGACGAGTGACAGGATGATGAACACCGCGGCGAAGATCGCCCTGTTGAGCCATTTCTTCGCCTCCTTTTCCTCACGCTTCCGGGCCTCGCGATCCGCGGCCTGCCGATACTCGAGGCTGTCGGCCATCTGCAACATGTAGAACACATTGCAGATGGGGCAGACCACCTCCGCGCCGAGCATGTGGGCCGGGGTCACGTTCACATGGCCGTTCGGACAGGGAATGCGGAGGGTTGTCCGCGAGGAAAGCGGCGGTTCCTCGACGGCGGCAAAAGCCGGCGTGTCGTCCTGCGGTTCGTCGGCTGCCGGGGAATCGTCCTCCGGCGAGTTGGCGACCATCGAGCGGCAGACCGGGCAGACGTTGAACGAGCCCTGCCTGACGCTCGGGCCGACGTAGCCGCACGGACACTCGATGGATTCGTACATCGAAAACAGTATAGACCAGGGCGTCCGCGGCTTGGGCCGCGTCAGGCAACCTGAAGCCGCGAGGCCGCCGGCCGCTTCGTCACGACGCCATGCTCGACCTGGATGATCGCATCCGCCAGGGCAAGCGTGCTCGCCCGATGGGTGATCATGATCACCGTGCGATTCTCGACGTAGGCGGCGAGGGCGTCGTGGATGAGCTTCTCGCTCTCGACGTCGATCTGGCTCGTGGCCTCGTCGAGCACGAGGATCTCGGCGTCGCGGAGGAACGCCCGTGCGAGCGAGATTCGCTGCCGCTGGCCTCCGGAGAGCCGGTAGCCGCTCGGGCCGACCATGGTGTGGTAGCCCTGGGGAAACTGCGAGATGAAGTCGTGGGCGTATGCTTTCCGTGCCGCCGCCTCGACCTCCTCCGCGGTGGCATCCCATCGACCGTAGCGGATGTTGTAGTAGATCGACTCGTTGAAGAGCTCCGTCTGCTGCGTGACGATCGCGATGCGTCTTCGCAGGTCGTCGAGGGCGAGTTCCGTGAGCGGAACCCCGTCGAGGAGGACCTTCCCCTTCGTCGGATCGTAGAACCTGCAGATGAGGTTCACGAGGGTGCTCTTGCCGCCCCCGTTCGGGCCGACGATCGCGACCCGCTCGCCGAACCGTATCGAGACGTTGACGTCCTTGAGCACGGTGTCGATCCCGTCGTAGCTGAACGACACGTTCTCCAGCCGGATCTCGCGGTGCGGTGAGGGCATCGGCTTTGGATTCGCCGCGGGCACGAGCTTCGACGGCGCGTCGAGCAGCGGGTAGAGGCATTGCGCCGCGACGCAGCCGGAGTTGAAGCCCGTGATGATCCCGGACAGCTTCCGCACCGGGTCGCTCGCGCCGATGAGCATGCCGAAGAAGACCATGATGCCCGGCACGGTCATCGGCCTGTCGGTCATGGTGATGCCGAACATCTGTGTTTCCTGGTTGATGACGAGCCACGCCCCGACGGCGATCGAGGTGGCCACCATCCCGATGCCGAGGATCTCCGTGATCGGGTTGGCGAGCGTGGCGTAGAAGGTGTGCCACATGCCGATCCGCATCATGTCGCCGGTGCAGTCGCGAAACCGCTTCTTCTCGAAGGGCTCCATCGTGTAGGACTGGACGGTCATCACGTTGTTGAGCGCCTCGAGGACGACGTGGTGGAAGCTCGTGGACCTGTTGAGCATCCGCTTCGAGAGGCCGCGCATCCGCTTGTTGAGCCAGACCATCAGGAAGCCGACAAGCGGTGCCAGCGTCAGGCAGGCGAGCGTGAGCTGCCACGAGATCAGGAACGCGCCGCCAAGGCAGGCGAAGATCTTGAGCGGCTCGGTGATCGCTCCGCCGTAGACGGCGGTGATGCCGTGGGCCAGCATGTCGGAGGTGTGGGTGATCGTGGCCATGAAGCCGCTGGAGCCGCGCTGCATGAACTGGGCGCGATCGAGCTCGAGAGCCTTGTCGAAAACCTTCAGGCGGATGTCGCGGCTGATGTTCATTGCGACCCATCCGACGAGCATCGCGCCGACCAGCATCAGGACATGTTTCACGAACGTGCTCACGACGACGAACGACACGACGAGAAGCACCGTCTTGAAGGGATCGTCGGGGAGGAGCCGGGCGAGCCACGGCTGGAGCCACCGCGCGTAGGACTCGATCTCGCGGTCCTTCTGGATCTCGTGGTCGAGCGTGGCGATCTGCTTTGCGAGCCGCTTCCGATCGGTCTCCGCTGCGTTCGCGGCGTCATCCGCGTCGAGTCTCTGTCGCAACGACTCGAGCTGCTTCTCGGTCGCCGTGATCCTCACATCGGCCTCCTCCATCCGCTTGGCGTTCCACTCCTGGAGCGACTCGCCCTTGAGCGTGACCTCGATGATGGGGAACAGAGCGAAGATGTTCGCGCTCCAGAGCCCCGCGACGCCGGCGGAGCAGAGGAGGGCGGCCGCAAGAAGGGGCCAACGCTTGGCGGCGTCCCTGAGGGCTCGGAGAAACTCGTGCATGCGTTCGATCGTCCAGGTGTGGGGCGTGCTCGCGCAGCCCGTCGGCCGCGAGTCGGCGGGAAGATAGGGAGCCGGGGCGGGCGGTTCAAGGCCGGAGTGGCCCGGAAAACCGGGCCCGAAGAGCCGCGATTCCGGCCGCGTGCTTGGTTCGGAGCTGCCCGTATGCCCTCGCCGGACGCTCGCTGCCGGTTCGGGACTGCCCGTGCCCATCGCCGGACGCTCGCTACGCGACCAATCCGCTTCGCGGATCGGTGCCCGCCTGCCTTCCGCTCGCTCGGATGCCGACTTCGCTTCGCAATCCTTGCTTCGCTCGTCGGCATACGCCGGCTCCTGGGCACGGGCAGCCCCTCACGGTCTTCACCCAGGCACCTTGATGCTGAACGCCGGGGGAGCGTAGTCATCCCCTACCGGAGTCGGAGTTCGGCGGCGAGGAGGGTGTTGGAGAGGAGCATCGCGACCGTGAGCGGGCCGACGCCCCCCGGAACGGGCGTTATCCAGCCGGCGACGTCGCGGACGGCGTCGAAATCGACGTCGCCCACCAGCCTGGTTCCTCCCGAGGCCGAAGCGACGCGGTTGATCCCGACGTCGATCACGGCCGCGCCCGGCTTCACCATGTCGGCCGTGATGAGCCCCGGCTGGCCGACGGCCGAGACCAGGATATCGGCCCTGCGGGCATGCTCCGCGAGGTCGGCCGATCGGCTGTGGCAGATCGTCACCGTGGCATCGCCACCGGCGCCGCGTCCGGAGAGGAGCAGGGCGAGCGGCCTTCCCACGATGTCGCTGCGGCCGATCACGACGGCGTGGCGACCGGCCGTCTCGATGCCGGCGTCGATGAGCATCCGCTGCACGCCGGCAGCCGTGCAGGGAACGAACTTGGGCCGTCCCTGCGACAGGAGGCCCGCGTTGACCGGGTGGAAGCCGTCCACGTCGCGATCGGGAGGCACCGCGTCGAGGACGGCGACGGTATCGACGCGTGGCGGTAGCGGCAGCTGAACGAGAATGCCGTCGACCGGTCCCTGCTCGTCCCGCGCGAGTCCATCGACGAGTTCAACGAGTTCGCGGGTTTCGACGAGGCCGTGCCGTTCGACGAGGAGCGAATCGATGCCGACCCGCTCCGCAGCCCGCCGCTTCGATGCGACGTAGGAGGCGCTCGCCGCGAGGTCGCCGACGAGCACGACCGCGAGCCGCGGCCGCCGTCCCAGCATCTCGCCGAAGGTCGAGACCTCCGCTCGCAGGTTTTCCTCGATGCGGGCGGCGAGGAGCCTTCCATCGAGCAGTGTGGCGGTCATGGGGTGCCTTTCTCGGCCCACTTTTTCCAGCGGCTCTCGATCCCCGCCGACTCGGCGTCGCCCTCGTGGAAGACGAAGCGATACCGCAGCCGCAGTGTTCCACCGTCGGCGATCGTGTGGTTGCCCGAGCCGCGAGGTTCGCCGGCGAAGTCGTGCAGCCCGAACGGGTTGGCGGCGAACAGGCCGTAGCCGCGGGCGTGCCACCGCGTCGGGTGCCGAAGATTGGCGGGGTGGTCGAAGAGGGCGATCCCCACGGGCTTGCCGTCGATCGTGCCCGAGTAATCGACCCACCGTGCCGGCTTCCCCCAGGCGCGGGCGTCCTTCGCTCCCTCCGAGTTCACGATGGTGCCCGCCGCGCCCTTGGAGCCGTCCAGGTCCTCGAGTTGGAGCGCATGGTGCACCCGGATCGCCATGGCGCCCTCCTTCGTGTCGCCGAGGACGACCGGGCCGTGGGTGGCGTGAAGCGTGATGTCGTAGTCGATGCCCCTTGCCGCAGAGCCCGTGCCTTCCGGATGAACGTCGGTCCAGAATCGGATCCGCCGCGTGTCCGTCATCACGACCGTTCCGTCGGGGCGCCGCCACTCGTTTTGCGATTCGATCGTGCCGTCCGCCTCGGACACGTCGATCGCCGTCTGCCTCACCTCCGGCCGCCGGCCTTCCTTGTCGGGCTTGTGCATCCAGAAGTCGACGCCGTTGACGTCGCCGTGCATGAACCAGAGCGATTCGTGATGGGGATGATCGTGCGGCTCGTCCGGAACGTCCTTCACGATCGGCCACGACCTCGTCATCGGCACCCCGCCGGGGCCGATGATCGGAAACAGGATCGGCTTCGGATGCCCCTCGAACACGTACTCCGTGAATGGGCGGTCGTCGATGCACACGCGGATGCTGTCCGGCCGCCGCTCGAAGACGACCCGGGCATCCGTGTCGCTCCGGGGATCCCGGGTCGAGTCCGCCAGCCGCAGGAACGCGGCGAGCAGGGCCACGCCGACGACGACCGAAAACAAGCTCCTGGGAAACGCATGCTCGTTCACGGTTCGTCTCCGCCGTGCCCGCCCGCTCCGGATGATTCGATCGACACCTGCAGCCTTCCCTGGTGGAGCACTTCCTCGAGCAGACGCGTCTCGTCGGTCGTGCGATTCCCGCGGGTCTTCTCCTCGAGCATCGCGATCGTGTCGATGAAGTGCCGCGCGGTCGGCAGGTTCTTGTGGGCCTTGCCCGTGATCGGGTTGGGGATACGGCCGAGCGCCATGAGCGCCTGCGTGAAGAGCGTGTGCACGAGGAATTCGAGCGTCGCCGGCGGTGGTGGGCGGTCGGCGATGTCGGTGTCGGATGGGGGATCGTCGCTCATTCAGACCTCCGCGACCCAGGCGCTTCCGGCATGACGCTCCACCGACGCGGCGACGAGGCCGGCGAAGAGCGGGTGGGCCTTCGTCGGCTTGCTCTTGAACTCGGGATGGAACTGTACCGCCACAAACCAGGGATGGTCCGCCAGCTCGACGATCTCGACGAGCGAGCCGTCGGGGCTCGTCCCGGCGACCACGAGGCCGGCCGCCTCGAGCTGGTGCCGGTAGCGGCTGTTGAACTCGTAGCGGTGGCGATGCCGCTCCGAAATGGTGGTGCACCCGTAGGCGGCGGCCGATTTCGTGCCCTCGGAGAGCACGCACGGGTGGGCTCCGAGCCGCATCGTGCCCCCCTTGTCGACGATCCCCTTCTGCTCCTCCAGCAGACAGATCACGGGATGGGGGGTGCTGCGGTCGAACTCGGTGGAGTGGGCCCGTTCGAGGCCGGCGAGGTGCCTCGCCGCCTCGATGACGGCGCACTGCATGCCCAGGCAGATGCCGAGGAACGGCAGCCGCCGCTCCCTCGCAAATTTGATCGCCTCGACCTTCCCCTCGATGCCCCGCTCGCCGAAGCCCCCTGGCACGACGAGCCCGTCGAATCCCGCGAGAAGCCGCTCGGCCCCCTCACGCTCGATGTCCTCTGCGCGGATCGGCTGAACGCGGACCTGCGCCCGCTGGTCGATGCCGCCGTGGTCGATCGCCTCGTAGATGCTCTTGTAGGCGTCGCGGTGATCGGCGTACTTGCCGACGACCGCGATGGAGACTTCGTGCTCCGGGTTGCGGAGACGGTGGAGCAGCTCCCGCCACTGCTCGAGGTCGGCGGGCGGCGCCTTGATGCCGAACCGCCTGAGCACGAGCTCGTCGATCCGGTTCACCTGGAGCGACAGCGGCACCTCGTAGATCGAAAAATCCTTGTCACGCTCCTCGATGACGCAGTCGAGCGGCACGTTGCAAAAGAGCGCGATCTTCTCCCGGTCGGACACGTCGAGGGCCCGCTCGGTGCGGCAGACCAGGATGTCGGGCTGGATGCCGATCTGGCGGAGGATGCCAACCGAGTGCTGCGTCGGCTTGGTCTTCAATTCGCCCGCGGCCTTCAGGTAGGGAACGAGCGTGAGGTGGATGAACATGCAGTTCTCGCGGCCCACCTCGAGCGGTATCTGTCGGATGGCCTCGAGGAAGGGGAGGCTCTCGATGTCGCCCACGGTGCCGCCTATCTCGGTGATCACGACGTCGGTCTCGTCGTCGGCGAGCCGGCGGATGACGTCCTTGATCTCGTTGGTGATGTGGGGGATCACCTGGACGGTGTTGCCGAGAAACTCGCCGCGGCGTTCCTTGTTGATCACCGACAGGTAGATCTGGCCCGTCGTGAAATTGCTGTCGCGGGTGAGCTTCGTCGAGGTGAACCGCTCGTAGTGGCCCAGATCGAGATCAGTCTCGCTGCCGTCGTCGAGGACGTAGACCTCGCCGTGCTGGTAGGGGCTCATCGTGCCCGGATCGACGTTGATGTACGGGTCGAGCTTCTGCATCCTCACCCGCAGGCCCCGCGACTCCAGCAGCATCGCGATCGAGGCGCTGGTGAGACCCTTTCCGAGCGAGCTGACGACGCCGCCGGTGACGAAAAGATGCCTGGACACGGATCGAGCTCCTTCCCGAGTGAGTGTACCGCCGGCAGGATTGAACCAACGTCTTCCCGGGGGGTCAAATCGATCGTGAATCGCTCGCGCTGCAAAGCCTTTTTGAGCCGACCGAAAGATGGCGTATCCTTGAGGGTTCGTTCCGACCACGCTCCCTGGCCCCCCTTCGCCCGCCCCATGCACGCTCCCGCCTCGCTCGGCCCGACGGCCAATCTGCGGATCCGCAGCCTCGATCCGTTGGTGCCCCCGGCCAGGCTCGTCGCGATCCTTCCGCTGGACGCCGCCGCAACCCGCACGATCCTCGACGGCCGAAAGGCCGTCGAGCGGATTCTGGCGGCCGAAGACGACAGGGTCATGGCGGTCGTCGGCCCCTGTTCCATCCACGACTGCGACGCGGCCCGGGATTACGCGAAGAAGCTGCTCGCGGTCTCCGAGCGGGTCTCCGACCGGCTGCTCGTCGTGATGCGAGTCTACTTCGAGAAGCCGAGGACGACGGTGGGCTGGAAGGGGCTCATCAACGATCCGCACCTCGACGACTCGTTCGACGTGGCGACGGGCCTGCGCATGGCTCGGCAGCTCCTGATCGAGATCGCGGGCATGGGGCTGCCGACGGCGACAGAGTTTCTCGAGCCGATCACGCCGCAGTACATCGCCGACACGATCGTGCTCGGGGCGATCGGGGCCAGGACGACCGAGTCGCCGACACACCGCCAGATGGCCAGCGGCCTCTCGATGCCGGTCGGCTTCAAGAATGCGACCGACGGCTCGCTCCAAGCGGCCATCGACGCCATGCAGTCGGCCCGCGCGCCCCACAGCTTCCTCGGCATCGACAACGATGGAGGCACGTGCGTCGTATCGACTGCCGGCAACCCCTGGGGAGTGCTCATGCTCCGCGGCGGCCGCAGCGGCTCCAACTACTCCCCGGAGGTGATGGAGGAGGCCCGCGCCCGCCTGGAGAAGGCGGGCCTTCCCCAGCGGGTGATCGTCGATTGCAGCCACGCCAACTCCGGCAAGGATCACCGGCGTCAGTCGGTCGTCTGGCGGGACGTGATCGAGCAGCGGGTCGCCGGCGACCGCTCGATCGTCGGCCTCATGCTCGAGAGCAACCTTCACGAGGGGAGCCAGCCGGTGCAGCGCGACCGCTCCAAGCTCGCCTACGGCGTCTCCATCACCGACGGCTGCATTGGCTGGGAGGAGACCGAGTCGCTCCTGCTCGAGGCCCACGGCCGGCTCGCCAACTGACCAATCGCCGGGCGTTCGCAGGCCACTTCGATGGAAGCCGCATTGCCGCCGGGGGAGCAGGCGCTCCGTCGCTTCGGCGAGGATACGCCTGAGGCTCCTCCGCGTCCGCTCCCCCGGCGTTCAGCATCGGGGCGCCTGCGTGAGTCTTCTGGCGACAGGCTTGACCGCGAGGGTCTGCCCCGAACCCGCAGTGAGCGTCCAGTGAGGGCACACGGGCAGCCCCTCACGGTCAACTCTGCCGGGGTCGGGCAGCCCCTCAC
>CAZPEM010000065.1:15230-17606 GCA_964585575.1 uncultured Chitinophagaceae bacterium | reverse complement strand
CTGCGGCGGCAGCAATGGCGCCTGCGGCGGCAGCAATGGCGCCTGCGGCGGCCACGGCGGCTGCGGCGGTCATCGCCGCTGCCACTGAGATCGTCTCCGGTCCCTGACCGGACATGATTGAGAAACGAGCGGGCCGGACGCATGCGTCCGGCCCGCTTTGTTTTCGAAGGGGGGTGCCCCTGCCACGTCGCCGGGCCATGGAAGCAAGCGAAGGCCGGACACTTGCACTCGAACGACGAACATGATCGGATGCGTGGAACTGCGGTTCACGCCACCGAAAAGCATCCGCTCACTTGGAATAACACGATGGGTCATTCGACGCTCTTTTTGATTGCCGCCGGCGTGCTGCTCGCCGCCGGATGCTCGCCGTCCCGGTCCCCCTCCAACGACAAGCCGCTGCCAGCCGTCGGCACGTCGGCGGCTGTTGGCAAATCTTCGAACAGCGGCACGTTGCCGGACGTCGCGGCCGCGGTGAACGCCGCCAATGCGGCGACCGTCGCGGCCTTCAACAAGGCGGACGCGGCGGGCCTCGCGTCGCAGTTCGCCCCGTCGGGCGAACTCGTCGACGAGAACGGCGGCGTGCACTCCGGACGGCAGGCGATCCGGGAGCTGTTTACAAAGTTCTTCGAACGCTTCCCAAAAGCGCAGCTTGCGCTCGAGGCGGAGTCGGTGCGGGCGATCGACGACGACCTGGCGATCGAGGAGGGCGTGCGACTCGTCACCGCGGGCGAAGGCACGAACGCCGCACGGGTGAGGTACATGGCGGTCCGCGAAAAAGAAGGGGGCGAATGGCTCATTGCATCGTATCGGGAATTCGCCGACGACCCGCCGCCATCGGCGCAGGAGATGCTCGGCCAGCTCGGCTGGCTCGTGGGGGAATGGGTTGATGAGAGCCCCGAAGGCCGCACGACGATCTCCTACCGCTGGAGTGAGGACGGCAGTTACCTGCTCGGCGACTACAACCTTTCGGTCGGCGGACAGCCGACGTCGAAAAGCCAGCAGCGGATCGGCTGGGATGCCGTCGAACTCACGCTCCGATCCTGGACGTTCGACTCCGACGGCGGTTTCAGCGAGGGGGAATGGACGCCCGATGACGGCGGCTGGGTGGTGAAGTCGGTCGCGACGCTGCCGGATGGCACGACCGGCAGCGCGACGCTCACGCTCTCGCCGACCGACGCCGACCACGTCACGATCCTCGGCACCGACCGGGTCGTCGCGGGGCAGGTGGAGCCCGACTTCAAGCTCATGATCGCCCGCAAGCCGCCGCGGCCGGACGCCGAGGGGCGTTGATGAAATTGTTGTGCCGGCCCTGCCCAACTCTGCTGTCGGTCTGCCATGGAGTCGTCGTGAATGTTCCGTTTCCAAACGGGTGCTGGTTCGAACGACTCTTGTGAAGGTGAAACTTTCGAAGGTGCATGGAGTGGCTGAAATGAACGTGCGTCGGATCGCTGGCGGTTCGCGGAGGATCTGCGGGGCCAACCTGGTGCTGGGCGGCATCGTGGCGGCATGCTGCTGCCTTGCGATGCACGACGCAGCGGCGAGGCCGGCGGCGGGCCGTGGCGGCGGTGGCGGTGGCGGCGGTGGCGGCCGCCCGGCGATGGGTCACGTCGGCGCGGGCGGTGCCCGGCCGGCGAGGCCAATGGCTCGGCCATCGCCTGCACCGATGGCACGTCCCGCACCGACAATGAACCGGCCGCAGGTGCCGATGGCCCGTCCGATGCCGTCCCCGCGGCCGCAGATGCCCGCCAACGTCGGTCGTCCCCAGCTTCCGCAGACCCGGCCCTCGCCTGGGCCCGCGGGTCCGCAGGGCCCCGGCGGACTGCCTCAAGCCATGACCCGACCGTCTCAAGCCATGACCCGACCGTCGCCGGGCATGGCTGGCATTCCCGGCGGCATGCAGCGACCGGCGTTCCAACGGCCGAGCGGGGATCTCGGTCGGCCAAATCTGGCCCGACCGTCTCTCCCGAGCGTTGCCGACAGGCCGACCGTTCCTTCGCGCCCGTCACCGGCCGGCCCGATGACCAGGCCTTCGTTTCAGACGCGACCCGGTGTTGGAGAGATTCGGCCGCCCGTCGGTGGCATTCCCACCAAGCCCGCACCCGGATTTGGCGTTCCCGGCGTCGGCGGTCCGGCCGGACTGACCCGCCCGTCGCCGTTGCCCGGTGCCGCCAGCCGCCCCGGCGGCGGTTTTGCCACGCGTCCCTCGCCATCCTTGCGGCCGGGTGATCTTGGGATGACGAGGCCGTCGCCCGGACTTGAACGGCCAGTGCGGCCCGACTTCTCGAGACCGGATGGGGGTGGGCCGCGGCCCGACGGTGGCGGGCGTCCCGGCATCGGCGGCAATCGTCCCGGCATCGGCGGCGAGCGTCCCGGCAT
>CAZPEM010000065.1:0-15130 GCA_964585575.1 uncultured Chitinophagaceae bacterium | reverse complement strand
CAACTGGAACAGTGGCAACTGGAACAGTGGCAACGTCATCAACAACATCAATAACAACCACAACAATTGGTTCGCGAACAACAACTTCAACAACGTGAACATCAACCGCCCCGGTTACGGTTGGAACGGCGGCGGCTGGGGTCTGCCCGGCTACGGCGCCGGCTGGCATGGCGGCGGCTGGTACGCTGGCTACGGCAACTGGGGCAACCAGTGGTACAACCGATGCGTGAACCCGGGCTATGCACGCTGGTATCACGGTTGTTGGAACGGCAATTGGAACGGCTACAACGGCGGCTGGTGGGCCCCGTTGGTCTTCGGCGCGGCGACCTGGGGCCTCGCCTCGACCTGCGCGAACTGGGGGCTCGGCTACTCCTGCCTCGGATATGGCGCGGGGGGCTACGTGAACCCCTACTACGCATCGATTCCCGCGGCGGTGGTGGCTGCGAGCCCCTACGACTACTCGCGGCCGATCATCGTCAACAACTACGTGGGTGAGGACGGCGAGGCCGCGGGGGCCGGCGCCGTCGCCGACGAGTCCGGGACGACGGCCGGCGAGGCCACCTCCACGCAGAAGGCTGATCCCGTCGTCGAAAAGTCGCTCGCCGACTTCAAGAACGGCGAGTACGCCGCCGCGGTCGCCGGCCTCGACAAGGCCGTGAAGGCCTCGCCGAAGGACTCGGTGCTCCACGAGGTTCGGGCGCTCGCGCTCTTCGCCCTCGGTCGCTACGACGAGGCGGCGGCCGCCCTCAACGCGGTGCTCGCGGCCGCGCCGGGCATGGACTGGACGACCATGAGCGGCCTCTACGGATCGGTGGACGACTACACGACGCAACTGCGACGGCTCGAGGCCTTCTGCAAGGCCAATCCGGGAAATGCCGCGGGCTATTTCGTGCTCGCCTACCATTATCTCGTCGGAGGCCATGCCGACCTCGCGGCCAACGCGCTCGAGGTGGTGGTGGCGAAACAGCCCGGTGACGCCGTCGCGAAGCGTCTTCTCGACGCGATCACGCCCCCGTCCGAGGCCCCCGACTCGAAGGATGGCAAGCCGCCCGCGGCCGCCGAGGTGGGCAAGCCGGCTGCCGCCGAGGTGGGCGACGATGCCGCCGGGGCGAAGGCGGCCGGTCCGGAAACCGACCTCGTCGGCTCCTGGAAGGCGACGATGGCGGACGACGCGGTCGAACTGACCGTGAAGGACGACTTCACGTTCACCTGGAAAGCGACGCCGAAGGGGCAACCATTGGTGGAACTTTCGGGCAGGATCTCGACCACCGCAGACGCCATCGCGCTCGAGAGCGAGAAGGCGGGCACGATGCTCGCGAAGGTGAAGAGCCTGGGCACCGACTCGTTCGAGTTCTCACTCGTGGGCGCGCCGAAGGACGCCAAGCCGCTCGTATTCCAGCGACAGGAGTGAATCCTTCCGAACCGGCCGTTTGCTTTGTTCCGAACCGCAAGGTAAGGAAGTGCGTACCAGGATCGGTTTCGGCTCCGGCACCCGGGACAGGCCCATGCGACGACGCGATCGGATGCTCTCGTTCGAGCGGTTCGAGCCTCGGGCCGTGCTCGACGGCGATGCGGTCGTCGATCTGGCGGTCCACCTCTCCGATGGCCGTGAGATTTACCAGCCAGGGACGACCTCCACGGAGACGCTCGTCGTCACGAACGCCGGGCCCGCGACGGCCGCGGCCGCGAGGGTGCGGAATCCCTCGCCCGCCCAGGTGAGCGGCACGACCTGGACCGCCACCTACTCGCCCGGCGCGACGGGTCCTGCGAGCGGCACCGGGCCGCTCGACGCGAACGTTTCGCTTCCTGCGGGTGGTGCGGCGATCTTCACGGTGGTTTCCACGGTTGCTCCATCGGCCCGTGGCTCGCTTGCGAGCACGGCGACGGTCGAGGCCGGCCCGGGAACCGTCGATAACGACCCCTCCGACAACGTGGCGACCGACGTCGACAAGCTTCCGTCGGTCGTGGTCGGCTCGGCCATCGGCTACGAGAGCGCTCCGAGAGTCTCCGTCATCGACCCGTTCACCGGTTCGGTCCGCACGAGCTGGCTCGCGTTCGAGGAGGGCTTTCGCGGCGGCGTGAATGCGATCCTCGTCGACCTCGACGGCGACGGCATCGACGAAGTCGCGGCCGCGTCGGGCTCAGGCCGCGTTGCGGAGGTGCGGTTCTTCGACCTGCAGGGAAATCCGCTCGCCGGACACCAGCGCCTCGTGCCGTTTGGCAGCCGCTACGAGGGCGGCCTGAGCATCGCGGGCGGTGATCTCGACGCGGACGGCGATGGCGACCTCGTGGTCGCGAAGGCCCACGGAGCCGGCGACGTGAAGGTCCACGAGAGCCGGCCGGCGGAAGGCGTCAAGCTCGTCGAACTCGCCTCGAAGGCGTTTCGTCCCTTCGGCCAAAAGTTCCAGGCCGGCGCGACCGTCGCGGTGGCGGATGTCGGCACGTTCGTCGGGGGCAGCCTCGTGACCGCCGCCGCTCCGGACCGGCGCGGCGAGATCATCATCGGCAACGGCCCTGGCAGCGGCGCGGAAGTTCTCGTCTACGACGTCTCCGCCACTCCGCGGCAGGTCGATCGCATCGTGCCATTTTCGTCTGCGATGCGGGGCGGCGTCGCCGTTTCGGCAGGGCGTTTCAATGCCGATGCGATCGACGACGTCTTCGTCGCCGGCGGCCGAGGGGCCGGCTCGGTGACTGAGATCTACGACGGCACGATCGCAGCCACCGCGAACACGCGGCTCGCCCGACAGGCTGCGTTCGCCTCGCTCTCGCGATCGAACGCACCGGTGTTCGCAGTCGGCGTCGACATCGACGGCGACAACCGCGTCGATCAGCTGTTCGCGACCCAGGGCCTCGGCGGGGGCGGCCACGGGATTCGACGCGTCGCCGCCAACGGTTCGCTTCAGCCGCTGTTCACCGGCGTTGCCGGGCAGCTGCGGCCGGCCGCAGCGTCACCGCGGTCCGACGCGACGCTCCAGACCACGGCCACGGGCCTGCAATATCGCGATGAGAGGATCGGGGGCGGCGCGGTGGCGCGGGCCGGTCAGACGGTGCAGGTCCACTATGTCGGCAGTTCCCGAAACGGCACGGTCTTCGACAGCTCGCGGGACGTGCGTCCCGGCCGGACGGGAACGCCGTTCCGGTTCGAACTCGGCAACGACGAGGTGATCGACGGCTGGGACGAGGGTGTCGCCGGCATGCGGGTCGGCGGCCGGCGCACGCTCATCATCCCGGCGAACCTCGCCTACGAGGGGCAGACGGGCCGGCCGCAGGGAACGCTCGTCTTCGACGTCGAGCTCGTTTCCGTCGGTTGACGCCGGACGTCACCAACGGGCCTCGAGGCCGAGGCTCGCGCCGTTGAGGAACAAGCCCGCGCCGTGGTCGAGGCCGAGCCCGCTGTCGCCATTGAACGAGAAGTCGAACTGGCTCGGCGCCAGCGCCACGCCCGACAGCCAGAGCATGTTGTAGCCGGCCCTCAGCCCCCAGACCCGATTGATCCGGTAGATCGCCGCCAGGTTGATGTCGGCGATCATGCCGACGCCACCGGTCGACGACGACCGGGCCGGCCTCGCCACGAACCCGTTGATCGGGCTCGCGATGTCCGACTGCGACTGGTAGAGCGTCGCGCCGGCGAGCGCCGTCTTGATCCCGCCTTCGAAGGCGATCCGCCTCCATTCCGTTCGACCGCGGACACCGATTTGGAAGCCGAAGAGGTTCGAACTCGTATTCACGGTGTAGGGCGTGGGCCGGTCGCCTGCCCGCCCGATAACCCCGAGCGCCGCCTGCTCCTCGAGACTCGCCCACCGAAAGCCGGCGAGCCAATCCACCGTGGAGCGGTGGTAACACCGGTGGCACGCGAGCCGCGCGCACGGGTCGCAGCCCTCGAAGCAGTTGGAGCGAAAGACGTTGAGCTCCGCCGAATTGAGCGACGACCAGTAGTCGCCTTCCACGAACGTGGCGTCCGTGAAGCCCGGCACGTTCTCACCGAGATCGCCGGGAACGTTCACCTGGTTCGTGCCCGCGGCAAGCGCGTCGCCGTACATGCCGTAGACGCCGACGTATCCCGCCTCCCAGCCGGTGCAGTCCGCGTTTCTCCGGCCGTAGAAGAGCCTCATCCCAGGCGCCACGCTCGGCGTCATGCTGCGGGTCGTCATCAGGAACTCGCCGGGATTCGGCGAGTTTTCGTTGGCGATCGCGAACGGCTGGTTGTTCGTCGCATCGTCCCGCTGAAGGAAGAGGACGTCGAACACCGCGTAGTCCTGCCGGGAGGCGGCCCTCGACGGCGGACACGGCGTCGCCACGACATCCTCGTCGGCAATCACGCCGCGCTCCGCAAACTCGAAATACTCCTCCATCTGCGGCGCAATGATTCTTTCCTTCTCCACCGCGCCGCCCTTCTCCTTCGTCGCCGCGCCGGTCTTCTCCTTCACGGGAGCGGGGATAACCGTCTCGTCGGCGTCTTTCTTCTCATCGAGCTTCTTCTCATCGAGCTTCTTCTCATCGAGCTTCTCGAAGATCTCGTCCGTCGCGGAACGTTCGGTCTCGTCGGCGACCGCCACCAACGGCATCAACACGGCCGCAACGACGACGGCCCAAGGCATTGCGGCACGAACACGGACTTGAATCATGACATTCCTCCCCGATGCGACCCCGACACGCTTCCCGACCACACGATCCGTCGTTACACCGAAAAACGACGCGAACCCGACGATCGTCACGGGGAGTCGATTCGGAGCATCCGTCACGGTCGCATGAGCGCGACGGATGCCGTCGTCAATCTCCGCCAAAACCACGCAAGAAGGCTTGCGCGATCGACCGATATTGCGTATCGGGGGCAGCTTGCCCAGCCATCCATTCGCCATCCATACTACCGGAGCCAATCCATGCTCATCCTCTCCCGCAAGCAAAGTCAGCGCATCCGGGTCGGTAATTCGATCGTCGTGACGGTCGTGAGAGTCAGCGGCGACAAGGTCCGGCTCGGGATCGACGCCCCCGACGGCGTGCGGGTGTTGAGGGAGGAACTCGAGCCGGTGGACGAGGAGCGGCCGGACTCCCGGGCCGCCTGACACCACGGTCACCGCGCTGGCCGTCCGGCGAGTAAGCTCTCCGCGACCTTCGCCGCTGGTGTGTCATGCTCTCCACAGTCCAACGGATCGCCCGTGCCGCATCGCGGGCGTTCGACAGCAACGTCGTCGTCCGTTCCGCCAAGAACCTCCGCAACGGGCTCATCGACCGGACCTTCCGCCGCACGGCGGCGGCGGAGGGGCGGCGGCTCGCGGACCGACTCTCCCATGCCGGGGTGCGCGAAGCGGCCTTCACGATCGCCTTCAACACTCCGTGGGCTATCGACCTGCTCACCCGACAGTGGTCGAGGCACCATCCTGAACTCCGCCTCGTCGTCATCGACAACTCGAACGATCGGTCGGCCCGCGCCGCCCATGAAGACCTCTGCAGGCAACGGGACGTGCCCTACCTGCCGCTGCCGAGGAATCCCGAGTGGAGCCCCAACCGCTCCCACGGCATCGCGCTCAACTGGGTCTGGTCCAACGTCGTCCGGCACGCCAGCCTCGACGTGGCGGGCTTCATCGACCACGACTGCATTCCTGTCGCGCCGCTTGATCTGCGAAGCCGCCTGGCGGGACGTGCCGCCTACGGCATGCGGGGCGCTTCCCTGACCCATCCGCAGGCCTGGAACCTCTGGGCCGGCTACTGCTTCTTCCGGCCCGCCGCCGCCGAGGGTCTCGCCGTGGACTTCAAGCACCGTATCGAGTTGGGGCTCGACACCGGCGGCGGCAACTGGCCTGGCTTCTATCGCCACCTCGATCCGGCCGCCGTCGGCGAGGCCGAACACCGCATCGTGCAGATCGAACTCGGAGACGAGCGGCCGCCGGTCGCCATGCTCCTTCTCGACGAGGCGTTCCTCCACCTCGACGGCGCCTCCTACCGGGAAGTCTTCCGCGACGCCTCGATTCGGCGGCGGATTCTGGAATCGATCCTCGCGAGGGCGTGATCCGGGTACAACAGCCGCATGCCGAGCTTCGACGTCATCGTCGTGGGAGGCGGAGGCATCGGTGCCGCCGCCGCGTGCCATCTCGCCCGCTGCGGTGCGAGTGTTCTCGTGCTCGACCGCTTCCCGATCGCCCATGCCTTCGGCAGCTCCCACGGTCAGACGCGGCTCATCCGCCTCGCCTACTTCGAGCATCCGGACTATGTCCCCCTGCTGCGACGGAGCTACGAACTCTGGCGGGATCTGGAGCGGGCCAGCGGCCGCACGCTGCTCGTCGAGAACGGACTGCTGATGGCCGGCCCGCCCGACGGCGAGGTGATCGCCGGCTCCATCCGCTCCGCCGACGTGCACGACCTCGCCATCGAGCGGCTCTCCCCGACCGAGGCCATGGGGCGGTTTCCCGTGTTCTCGCTGCCGGACGACTGGGCGACGGTCTACGAGCCGCGCGGCGGCCACCTTTTCGTCGAAGACTGCGTGCGGGCGCATGCCGACGAGGCGATTCGCGCCGGGGCACGGTTCGACATCGGCGGCACGGTCAGGGGCTGGCGGTCCGACGGACGCGACGCCCTCGTCGAGACCGACCGCGGCGACTTCCACGCCCATCGGCTCGTGCTCGCACCAGGTGCCTGGGCGACGGCGCTCCTCCGACTCCCCGCGGTGCGTCTCACCGTGCTGCGAAAGTCGCTCTTCTGGTACCGCCCCCCGGCGGAAACCGCCGAAACGTTCTCCCCGGGCAGGCTCCCCTGCTTCGCGTTCGACATGGCGGAGGGCTTCTTCTACGGATTTCCCGCGATCGACGGCAGGGGCGTGAAGGTGGCCGAGCACACGGGCGGCAGGACGGTGAGCGATCCGCTGGCCATCGACCGCGGGATCGACGACGGTGAGCGACGAAGCGTGGAAGACGCCGTCGCACGGCGGATCCCTTCGCTCGGCCGCGGCTTGGTGGACCATGCCGTGTGTCTCTACACGATGTCGCCGGACGGGCATTTCCTCGTCGGGCTCCATCCGGATCACGATGGCGTCACGATTGCGGCCGGCTTCTCCGGACACGGATTCAAGTTCGCGCCGGTCATCGGCGAGGCGGTCGCCGACCTCGCCCTCCACGGCCGCACCGACCAGCCCGTGCGATTTCTCTCGCCAACGCGTTTCATGGCCCCCTTACAATGAGCCCAGGAGTTCGATCGTTCATGCCATCACGCGACGTCGCCCGCCGCTTCGCACCATACCGGTCCTGCCTGCTCGCCGCGTCCGCCCTCGTGATGGCCGTGTCCGCCGTCGCGACGGTCGAGGCCGGCGACTGGCCCCAGATCCTCGGCCCCACCCGCAACGGCATCGCCTCGGCCGACGAGAAACTGGCCGAGCGTTGGCCGGCTCAGGGGCCGCGGGCGGCCTGGCGACGAACGGTCGGCACCGGCTACGCCGGCATCGCCGTGCGTGGTGGGCGGGCATATCTCTTCCATCGCGTGGACGACCGCGAGGTGCTCGAGTCGATCGACGTCGACAGCGGAAAAACCCTCTGGCAGGAGGGCCACCCCACGACCTTCGCGGCCCAGGTGGGCGGCGGCAACGGCCCTCTCTGCGCGGCCGTCGTGATCGACGACGTCGTCATCTCGTTCGGCGCGAAGGGAGTGCTCTCCTGCCACGATGCGGCGACCGGCGGGCTGCGTTGGCGGCGAGACACGCATCGCGACTTCGGTGCCCAGGAGGGCTACTTCGGCGCCGGCAGCACGCCGCTGGTCGTCGGCGGCACCGTGATCGTGAACGTCGGTGGCACCCGGGAAGAAGCCGGGGTCGTGGGATTCTCGCTCGCCACCGGGGCCACGAAATGGAAGACGACCCGCGAGCCTGCCAGCTACTCGTCGCCCGTGGCTGCGACGGTGGAGGGACGAACCTGCATGGTGATGGTAACACGCTACCAGTGCCTGCTGATCGAGCCGGAAGACGGCAAGGTCCGCTGGCAGTTTCCGTTCGGCATGCGCGGCCCGACGGTCAACGCCGCCACCCCCATCGTCTTCAGGTCGGGCGACGGCGGCATGCGGCTGCTCATCACGGCGTCGTACGGCATCGGATCCGTCTGCGGCACCTTCGACGCCGACTCGTTCCGTCGTACGTGGGAGGGAACCGACTCGCTCGCCACGCAATACTGCACGCCGATCGTGATCGACGACCACCTCTACGCGATCGACGGCCGGGACGACGGGCCCGCGGGCGACTTCGTCTGCGTCGAGGCGGCGAACGGACGGATCGCCTGGCGCGAGCGGTCGTTCGGCTACGGGACGATACTTTCGGCCGACGGAAAGCTCATCGTGGCCAAGACCAACGGCGAGATCGTGCTCGTGCAGCCGAGCCCGGAGGGCCTGCGGGTGCTCTCGCGGGCTCGAGTCCTCGAGGGCACGCTCCGCGCGCTCCCCGCGCTCGCCGCGGGCCGCCTCTTCATCCGCGACGACACGACCCTCGCCTGCCTCGAGGTGGGCCACTAACGACGGAGCGACTGCTCACCCGGCGTTCGGCATCAGAGTGCCTACGTGAAGACCTTGAGGGGCTGCCCGTGCCCCGTAGCCGGGCTATGGAAGCAAGCGACCGCAGCGAACGTCCGGCCAGGGGCACGGGCAGCCCCGAACCCAGCAGCGAGACGCCGAAACCGGACCGGACTGGGGGGGCCACGAGGCGTGTGGTATCGTCTTCCACATGCACGAACTCGAGTTCCGGGAGCCCGTCTACGGCGAGCCCGCCCCCCTCTCCATCTGGCTGGCGAATCCGTTCGACGAGATCCCGGGCGAGGGCCTGCCGCCGCTTCGTTATTGGTCGCTGGCCCGCGTGCTGGCTTTGCGGGGTCATCACGTCGTCTGGTGGTCGGCGGACTTCAGCCACCGGCGAAAGCTGCGGAGGGAGATCCCGGATCGCCTCGTGGAGCACGAAAGCTTCGAGATGCGGCTCGTGCCTGTCCGCCCCTATTCGCACAACGTCTCCCTGGCCAGGCTTCGGAGCCATCGTGACTACGGCCGGGGCTTCGAGCGGCTGGCTCTCGAGGAGATCGCGGCCGGCAGCCTCGAGCGGCCCGACCTGATCCTCGCGAGCATGCCGCCACTCGAGGGGGCGGAAGCCGCCGCCAAGCTCGCCCGGACCCTCGACGCGGCCTTCGTCATCGACCTGATGGATCTCTGGCCCGAGACGTTCGAACGGGTGCTCCCCGGGCCGCTCTGGTTTCGACGGCTCGTCGCGCCTGTCATGCTCGGCGGCATGGTTCGCCGGCGTGAGCAACTGCTCGCCGCCGCCGACGGAATTTCTTCGAGCACGGAATCGTTCGCGACGACGGCGGCGCCGGGGCGGTCCGTGCACCTCTGCCGCCTCGGGGCGTACGTCGAGCAGTTTCCGACCCGACCTCATGGCGACGCCGGCGTGGATCATGACGGGGTCGAGGCCGCCACGGGTTCCGCGGGACGGCCCGTGCCGCAGGGCCTGGGCCGGCCGATCGAGTGCGTCTATGCCGGCTCGCTTGAATCTGGTCAGGATCTCCAGACGCTCGTCGCCGCCGCGAGACTGCTCGCGCAGTCCGGCACGCCGGCGACGCTCCACGTGGCGGGCACCGGAAGTTTGCAGGGGCTGCTCGAATCGACCGCTGCTTCGATGCCGACGACCGCGTCGTGTCGCATCGTGATGCACGGACTGCTCGACCGCGGCTCCTACGCGAGGCTGCTGGCACGGTGCGACGCCGGCCTCGTCCTCGTCAAGCCGGAGACGATGGTCGCCGTGCCGTACAAGGCCTGCGACTTTGCGGCGGCGGGGCTGGCGATCGTCAACTCGCTCCCGGGCGAGTTGGCCGATCTGCTCGACCGCTACCGTGCCGGCCTGCCCTACGAGGCCGGCAATGCCGCCTCGCTCGCGAGGGCGATCCGGGAGCTGGCGACGGATCCTCGCCGGCTGTCCGCGATGGGGCGTGGGGCGAGAAGGCTTGCCGAGAGCGAACTGGGCCGGGAGCGAATCTACGGCCGCTTCGCCGACTGGCTGGAAGGCCTGGCGGGCCGTCCTTGAACCGCCCTTGAGTGGCGATCGGCCGCCGACGGCCGCGTGCCGGCGAAAATCGGCGCGGAAGAGCGATTGCGGCGGCCCGGATTCGTCTTGATCGTCCGCCGTCACCTATGGGACAAGATGTTTCTGACGTCGCCCGCAGCGAGGACGCATGGCACATGCCCACGGACAGCACGCCCACCATTCCGGCAAGCCGCCCTGGCAGCGGCTGACGGAGTCGCTCCGGCTCGAACGGTCCGACATCACGACCGTCATCGTGTTCGCCGCGGCCGTCGGAATTCTGTCGATCGTCACGCCGGCCGCGATCGAGGCGCTCGTCAACACGGTCGCCTTCGGTGTGCAACTCTGGCCCGTGATCGTGCTGGCGCTCGTGATGCTCGCCTTCCTCTCCCTCTCCGCGACGCTCCGCGCCATCCAGCTTTATGTCGTCGAGTGCCTCCAGCGTCGCCTGTTCGTACGAACGGCCGACACCTTCGCGGACCACTTCGCCAGGGCCGAGATCGAGTCGTTCGACGGCCGCAATCCGACGGACATCGTGAACCGCTTCTTCGAGATCGCGTCGGTGCAGAAGGCGCTGGCTTCCCTGCTGGTCGATGGCGTCGGCATCCTGATGATCACGATCGTGGGCCTGCTCGTGCTCGCCTTCTACCATCCGTACCTGCTGACGTTCGCGGTCGTGATGGCGCTGCTCATCATCTTCGTGCTTTTCGCGCTCGGCATCGGCGGCGTCCGCACGAGCATCGCGGAGAGCTACGCGAAATTCGACGTGGCGGCGTGGCTCGAGGAGCTCGCCAAATGCCCGCACACGTTCCGGTTCGGACGCGGCGGGGCGCTCGCGCACCAGCGGGCCGACGAACTCGCCGGCGCCTACGTGAAGGCCCGTCGAATCCATTTTCGTATCGTCTGGAGGCAGACGATCTTCGTGCTCATGCTCGAGGCGGTGGCGATGACGATCCTGCTGGGGCTCGGCGGGTGGCTCGTGATCAACCGCCAGCTCACGCTCGGGCAGCTCGTTGCCGGGGAGCTCATCGTGGCCCTCGTGCTGTCGGCGATCTCGAAGCTCGGCAAGTACATCGAGAGCTTCTACGACCTGCAGGCCTCGCTCGACAAGCTGGGCGTGCTCGACCAGCTGCCGCTGGAGCGACTCGGCGGCGAGCGTCTCCCCCACCTCGACTCGCCGATGAGGGTCGTCGCGGAACTCGTCCAGGACAAGCCGCTGGCACCGCACTCCGGCAACGCCGCCAAGCGGCTCGAGCTCGCGGCCGGTGAGCGGGTGGCCGTATACGGACCATCCGGAAGCGGAAAGACCTTCCTCCTGGAGACGCTCGCCCTTTTGCGGGTGCCACACGAGGGGCTGCTCGAGTTCGACGGCCTCGACGCCCGGTCGCTCGACCGGGCCATGACGAGGCTCCAGCTGGCCTACGTGGGACAGGCGGAGACTTTCGCCGACACCGTGGCCGAAAACATCCGCGTGGGCCGGGCGGACCTTTCCGCCGCCGACGTGCGGCGGGCACTCGAGATGGTGGGCCTCGCCGACGAGGTCGCCCGGCTGCCCCAGGGTGTCGCCACGCCGATCGGCTCCGACGGCCGTCCGCTTTCGGCCAACGCGATCGCGAGGCTCTCGATCGCGAGGGCGATCGCGGGGAAGCCGAGGCTGCTCTTGATCAACGGCATCCTCGACTCGCTCGACATGCGCGGATGTCCTGAACTGATCGAATCTCTTTTCGACCGATCGGCGCCATGGACGCTCGCGATCGTGACGGCCCGAGACGACATCAAGAACCGCTGCGACAGGGCGATCGAATGGAAATGAACCACCTCCATGACGACGCATCGGAGCCGTCCGCGACGAGCAACGCGGACCCGGGGAAGTCGGCGCTCGCCAGTGCCTCGACCCCGCAGATCGTGCGACGCATCGCCCGACTGCTTTTCCTGGTCTTCCTCTCCACGCCATTCCTCCTCGCCCTCGTGCCTTGGCAGCAGACCGTAATGTGTCGCGGGATGGTCGTCGCATATTCCCCAGTCGAACGGATGCAGGTCCTCACGGCGCGTGTTTCGGGACAGATCAAGACCTGGCACGTGGTCGAGGGAAGCCGCGTGAAGATGAACGATCCGGTTGTCGATATCGAAGACAACGATCCTGACCTCGCTGCGCGGCTGGACGCCCAGCGGCGATTCCTCGCCGAGCGGCTGGTCGCCGCCCGCGACGAGGTGACGGAACTGACCGCGGCGTCGAAGGCCCAGGAGTCGGCACGCGAGGCGGCGATCAAGGCGGCGGAGGCGAACCGTGAGGCGGCACGAAAATCGATCGAGGTTGCGAAACAGACCAAGGCCAACGCCGAATTCGCGCAGGTCTTCGAAAGGGATCGGTTCGACCGGTTCGACGACCTCTTCAACAATCCGGATTTCGGCGGCCTCGAGAGCAAGCTCTCGCGGGACGAGGCGAGGATGCGGGCCGACCGGGCCTCGACCGACACCGACAGGGCGATCGCCGAGGTCGAGCGGGCGCAGGCCTCCCTGCTCACCGCGGAGGCGCTGCTGCGGCAGGCCGACGCCAACGGGCTCTCGGCGATCGCCGTCGCCCGCAGCAACCTGCGCAAGGCCGAGCAGAATCTGTTCTCGATCGAGCGGGATATCCAGGAGATCGACAACCGCATCGAGCGGTTCAAGGCCCGCATCGTGCTCGCGCCGTGCGATGGGACGGTCTTCCGTGTGTCGGCGAACGTCGGCCAGGGCGGCCAGTATGTGAAGGAAGGCGAAGACCTGTGCACGATCGTTCCCGACACAACCGACCGGGTAGTCGAGCTCTTCCTCGAGGGTCTCGACGCGCCGATCGTGCTCGCCTACGCCGATCGCATGAAGCAGATGCCCCACGTGCGGCTCCAGTTCGAGGGCTGGCCGGCGGTGCAGTTTTCCGGCTGGCCGGAGCTGGCGATCGGGACGTTCGGCGGCCGCGTCCGCCAGGTCGATGCGGCGAGCGGCGGGGCGGGGAAGTTTCGCGTGCTCGTGGAGCCGGAGGCCAAGCTTCCGGGCGACACCTGGCCGGACGTCGAGTTCCTGAGGCAGGGGAACCAGGCCGTCGGCTGGGTGTTCCTCAACCGGGTGCCGCTGGGCTACGAGATCTGGCGGCGGCTCAACGGCTTCCCGCCGGTGCTCGCGCCCGCGGAAAAGGGGAAGGACAAGAAGGACGACTCCCAAAAGCCGCCCAAGATCAAGGTCGGCTGACGCGTCGCATCGCCGCCGCGGTGATCGCGATGCTCCAACTCGTCGCGGCCTCCGCGGCGATCGCCGGCGAGGAACCGGCCGCGTTCGTCCCGTTCGGCGATCCCGCGAGGCTGGTCGCCGACCACGCGGAGCTGCACGAGCGAACGCCGATCGAGCTGCCGACGGTGGTGCCGGGCTCGTTCCTCGCGGCCGCGGACGATGCCGTCCGGACGGCCGCCGACGCCGGCGGAAATCGCATCGGTGCGATCGAGCGTGACCTTCCGGACTTCGAGGCGATCCCTCCCCCCGAGAAGCCGCGGGCGAAGATCCCCAACAAGCCGTCCGACGTTCCCCCGCCGCCGTCCTCCTCGACGGTGCCGGGCTGCGTCATCGACGACCGCGAGGAGCCGCTCACGCTCGCCGAGGTGCTCGAGAGCGTGCGGCTGCATTACCCGCTTTTGATCGCGGTCGAGCGGGAGCGGGGCGTCGCCTCCGGAAAGCTGACGTCGTCGCTCGGAGCGTTCGACACCAACATCGGCATGCAGGGCACCTCGCTGGCGCCGGGAACCTACGAGAACTACCGATCCGACTTCGGCCTTTCGCAGCTCCTGCCGACCGGTGGCATCAGCGTCTTCGGCGGGTTCCGCACCGGCTTTGGCGACTTCGCGACCTACAACCTCCAGCAAAAAACCGCCGACGCGGGCGAATGGCGGGGCGGCGTGACCGTTCCCCTGGCCAGGGGCCGCGACATCGACCGTGCGCGGGCCGCCCGAGCCCAGGCCGAGCTCGACGTCGCGATCGCGGAGCCGACCATCGAGCGGAGCCGGCTCGACTACATGCGTTCGGCGGCGAGGAGCTACTGGACCTGGCTGGGCGGCGGCGAACGCCTCGACGCCGCCGACGAGCTCGTCGAGCTCGCGATCGATCGCGACAAGCAGCTCGCGCTCAAGGTCGCGGGCGGCGTGGTCGCCAACATCGAGCGTGTCGACAACCAGCAGAACGTCGCGCTGCGGCAGGCGCTCGTCGTGCAGGCGGATCGATCGGTGCAGCAGTCGGTGATCGACCTGTCGCTCTTCCTTCGCGATCCGACCGGCAAGCCGATGCTCGCGAGCCGCAGGAGGATGCGGCCGATCGCACAGCCGGCGCCGCTCCAGTCCACCCTGTTCGAGGAATCGCTGTCGCGGGCGCTCGCGATGCGACCGGAGTTCCAGCGGCTCTCGCTCCAGCGGGAGAAGCTCGTCGTGGATCGGAGGCTCGCGGCCAACAACACGCTGCCGGGCATCGACGGCCAGGTCCTGGGCAATCAGGACGTCGGCCCCGGCAAGAGCGCCCTCTCGGGCCCGTTCGGTCTCGATCGCCAGGTGCTCCAGGCGCAGCTCGTCTTCCAGATGCCGGCCCAGCGGCGGGACGCCCGCGGCAAGATCCAGACGGCCGACTCCCAGATCATCCAGATCGACCGCCAGCTGCAGTTCGCCGGCGACCGGATCCGCGCGGAAGTGCAGGACGCCTACTCCGCCCTCGAGCGGGCCTACGAGTTTCACAAGCAGGCGGTGCAGCGGCTGGAGCTTGCGAAGATCGTCGCGCAGGCGGAACGTGAGCAGCTGCGGCTCGGACGCAGCGACGTGCTGCGGGTGACGCTCCGCGAGCAGGCGAAGTTCGAGGCGCAGGTCCTTGAGATCACCGCGAGGCAGGAATACTGGCGTGCCGAAAGCGAGCTGCGGGCGGCCGACACGTCTCTCTCGCCCGAAACGGCCACGCTGACGACCGACCGCGTCCTCGAACTCCCGAAGCCGTAAGCCGCATCTCGGCGAAGCAGGCTCATCCATCCCGTATGACACCGCATTGCCACCGGTGGAGCAGACACTCCGTCGCTTCGGCGAGGATACACCTGAG
>CAZPEM010000064.1:0-17624 GCA_964585575.1 uncultured Chitinophagaceae bacterium | reverse complement strand
ACCATCGCCGGGCCCCGACCGGCCCGCACCATCGCCGGGCCCCGACCGGCCCGCCCCATCGTCGGCCACGGCGGCCACCAACCAGTCAGGTGGCGATCCAGCCATCCGATCCGTCTCGTCGGTTTCCGGTCCATCCCCTTCGGATTCGTCTCCATCCGGTTCGACGACGCCATCCGCCGCCCGCACTTCCAGCCAGCGTTCGGCGATGAAGGCCACGTCGCCACCGGACAGGTGCTCGGATGCCGGCCGCAGCACGTACAGCGTCGCCACCACCACGGCCGCCAGCAGGCTGCCCGCCATGGCGAGCGCCGCCTTCCGCAGCCACGGCGACGAACCGACGTCCGCCCGGGGCCGCGGGATCACGGCTGATTCGTCGCCTGCTGAAGAGCCAATCAGGCCGGCGGAGGCGAGCCTGATGATCGCCCCCTCCAGTCGCAGGTATCGGGCGAACGTTTCACGGGCCGCCGGTGCGGCGTCGAGCAGCGTGGCCAGCCGTCGCTGCCCGTCCGGATCAAGCCCGCCATCGAAATGCCGAGTGATCAGGTCCTCGAGTTCGCGGCCTGACGGCCTGGAGTCATCGTTTTCGGGATGCGTCGATGTCATGGGGCCATTCCGGATCCACGGGTCAGCTTGGACTGCACGCAGTCGTGCAGCAACTTACGGGTGCGGGAGAGCGACCGCTGGACGGCCGCAGCGGTTCGGCCCACCGCCGTGCCGATCGCGTCGAACGACGCCCGGCCCTCGTACCGCATCGCGACCATCCGCCGCTGCACATCGGGCAGCCGCGTGGCGCACTCGCGCAGGGCATCGAGCTCCCGTTGCCGAAAGCTCGGATCCGTGGCGTCGTCATCGAAGGCGCGGTCGATTTGCACGATCAGTTCGGGCTCGATGTCCGCAACACGGGCCGCCCGCCCCTTGGACCGAAGATATTGGAGCGCCTGCCGACGGACGATCTCCTTGGCCCAGGCGCGGAAGTCGCGGATCGGCTCCATCCCCGGGCTGCCGGCGTGCTGCATCACCACCACGGCGGCGTTCTGGAAGACCTCCTCGGCGGCATCGAGGTCGCGGACCATCGCCATCAGGTAGGCCATGAAATCCCCCTGGTGTCGCAGGAACTGACGGATCAACTCGGGATCGTTCATGAAGCGTTCATCGACGGAGGCAACGGATGAAGAACAGGCGATGGATGAACACGATGGCGGGCGGCGGCACTCGGCGTAGCGTCCGGGGGCTCCTCGACGGAAGCCCCCGGACGGCGGCCTGAATCCCGGAGCCACGCTCACGCGGCCTTCTTGACGGCTCCCGTATTCTTGCCGGCCTTGGGCTTCTTGCCGACCTCGAGCTGCGCGTCGCCCTTCGCCTTCTTCTGGGTCTGCGTCTCCTTCGCCTTCTTCACCGGCTTCGCGGCCGGCGTCCGAGCGGCCTTCTCCACCGCCGGCGTGGCGGCCTTCCGACCCATCTTTTCCGCGGCCCCGGCGAAGCCGGCAAGCCCCACGCCCACAGCCGCCACGATCGCCATCGCCACCAGGAAACGCATCGTCTTCATGATGATCACCCTTTCACAAGAACCTCGAGAGCACCGAGGCCAACCGTCGACAGCGTCGACTCCAGCGGCCTCCGCCATCCAAGTGCCGAAGCCCGCCCAGCCAGACAAAAATTTTTTCCCCACCTCGCAACGGCGGCACGCGGCACCTGCTTCCGAGGGCCAGGGAAGCCTCCGTCGCGTCGCCGCGGATCATGCTCGCGTTCGAGCCCCCCCCCCAAACAAGCGAGGGACGCGATTCCGCTGTCTCGCCGGGCCCCCCCAGTCTTTTCTCCAACGCCCAAGAGTTTCGCCCCCCGACGCAGGCCGGGTAAGATGAAAAGGCAGGTTTTGCGGTTCACGACAAGATCGGCAGTTGGGCGAAATGATCGATTTCGCACGTGCCGATAGATCCTTTCGAGGGTACGGTCCTCCCATGCAAAAGGCCGCGGTCACATTCTCGCTGCTGGTGCTCAGCCCGGTCCTCGCGGCCACCGCCGCCGAGCATTCCGCCAATTCCGCGGCTTTCGCGGATGTGGTGCAACCGCTGCTCCGCCGTTTTTGCATCGACTGTCACGGGCCCGATGTCCAAGAGGCACGCCTCCGATTCGACCAGATCGACGGCTTCCACCTCTCAGACCGCCATCTGTGGACGATGATTCATGAGCAGCTCTCGGCGGGCGAGATGCCGCCCAAGGAAGCGGAGCAGCCTGCCGCCTCCAGCAAGGCGGACGCTCTGACCTGGATCGCCAGAGCGCAACGCGGTTTGGAGGCGGGAAGCGTGCGGCGTTTGAATCGCCGCGAGTTCAACGCCGCGCTGCAGGACATCACGGGCGTCAAGGTGGACTTCGCGGACAGCATGCCGGGCGACACCATGATCGAGGGGTTCGACACCGGCGCGGAGGGCCTCCAAGACGCGGCCGACTCGATCGCCCAAGCGGTGGAGGTCACCCGGCGGGCCGTGGAATCGATCCGCTTTCTCGAGCCTCCGCCCGGCGAGCCGCTGCGAGTCGATCTGGTGGATCTCGCAACCCCCGGCAATCTCGCCAGCCCCGACAGGCCTCAGGGCGACAAACTTCAAAGCGACAAACTTCAAAGCGACAAAGCCAATATCGACAAAGCAATACAACAACAGCTGAACGCGACAGTCAAGGCGTGGGCCGAGAAGGGAATTACGCTCCGAGGGCTGCCCTCCAACGTCCGGCCGGGGATCGGCGGGTTCATGGAACCCAAATGGCCGAACGATCGGGGCAACCCTTTCCTGGTCATCCCTCCGCCCCCTGATTCTCGCGGTGTAATGCGGATCAAGCTCAGCGTCAGTTCGTACGCCGCTTTTCCCGAGGTGCCCAATCCGATCCTCTGGGTGAAGGTTGGCCCGAAGATCCTCGATCAGCGAGAAATCACCGGACCGATCGACCTCGAATATCAGGTGCAATTCGAAGACGTGCTCGTCAACTCGAAGGGACTCGAAGTCTTCTTGGACCCGCGGGTGGAACTCGCCTATCGGGTGCCGGGCTTCGAGAACGAAGACACTTCCGACCCGCGGAAATTGCCCGGCGGCATGGGGCTTTTTCGGCCGGTGTGGAACAAGGCGGAATTCAAGGACCCCCTGCAGCAACCGAAGCCATTCGTCGTTCTCAAACAGCTCGAACTGGAGCCCCGTTATGTCGCCGCCTGGCCGCCGGCGGCATGGCAGGTCGATCTGGGAAAGATCACCGATTCCCCGCAGACAGCAGAGAAGCTGCTCGCGCTGTGGATGGAGCGGGCCTATCGCCGGCCGGTGAAGGATGGCGAACGGAGTCATTTCCTGTCGTTTTACCGACGGCTGCGGGACGACGGATGGGCGTTCGACCCCGCGCTGCGGTCCGCCTTTCAGGCGGTGCTGATGAGCAGTCCATTCCGTCATTTGGATTCGACGGCCCACCAGGACCGGTCGATTGCGGACCACGCCGTGGCATCGCGACTGAGCTTCATGCTGATCGGCTGCCCGCCGGATGCAGAACTGCGGTCTCTCGCCGCTGCGGGCGAGTTGCGGCGGCCCGAGGTGCTCCGGGCGCAGGCGGAGCGGCTGCTCGACGATCCCCGCAGTCATTCCGCGTTCGTGCGGCCGTTCGTGACACAGTGGCTCGAGCTGGATCAGCCGATCACGTTGGTGGACGATTACCGGGGCAAGGCAAGCTATCAGTTCCGCCGCCACCTGCAGGACTCGATGCGAGAGGAAACATTCTCCTACATCCGCCTCCTGCTGGCCGAGGATCGATCCGCCCGCGAATTGGTTTCCAGCGACTGGACGATGATGAACAACGCCTTGGCCCGCCATTACGGATACGGCGAGATGCAGGGTGGTCAGATGCGGAAGGTGAGGCTTCGGGCGAACGATTCCCGCGGAGGTGGCATCATGTCGCACTCCGGAATCCAATCGATGCTGTGCTGGATGGGCGACAATTGGGTGATCTATCGCGGTGCCTGGACGGCCCGGAACATTCTCGACGCACCCCCGCAACTGCCGCCGTTGGCGGTCCCGGAGCTGGATGCAAAATCCGAGGAGCTCAAAAACTTGTCTCCTCGCGAGCTCATGGCGTTTCACCGCAAGGACCAGAGCTGTGCGGTCTGCCACACCAGGCTCGACCCCATCGGCTTCGCGTTTCAAAACTTCGACATCAGCGGACGTTGGCGGAACGAAGAGCATGAGTCCTACGTCGTCGATGAGCTGGATTCCAACGTGGCGTGGCGAGGCAAGGGGGAGACCCGCCCGGTCGACACGGTCGGGCAGCTGCCCCGCGGCGAGGAGTTTCGCACCTACGCGGAGTTCAAGGAGACCGTCGCCTCCGCTTACCTGAAGGACACGGTGCGGGGCCTCCTGAAGAGTTTCATGCTCTATGCCACCGGACGCAAACCCGACATCGACGACATGGCGGAAATCAGGAAGATCATGGAAGTCCATGCCGCCGATGGGTATCCGATGAGAAAGATGCTGCTTGAAATTTTCCACAGCAAGGCGTTTCTGGAACACTGACCGTTTCCGATCGATCTCCACTCAGAAAGGACCTCGCCGATGTTGTCCGGCAATCTCCTCAATCGCCGCGCCGTGATTCACGGTCTGGGCGCCACGTTGGCCCTGCCCGCCCTGGAGGCGTTCGGCGGCAAGACGGCGGCGGTGATGGAGCACCGTCGGGATCCCTCCCGGTTCGCCTGCTTCTACATCCCGGGCGCCATCAGCCAATACAAGTGGTTTCCCAAGGACACCGGTTTCAACTACACGCTCGCCCCCTCACACCAGCCGCTCGAGCACCATCGCGACCGGTTTTCGGTGCTCACCGGCTTGTCCCATATCCAAGGGCGGATCAGCGGCCACACCCATCCCTACAGCTGGCTCACCGGCCACAACATCAGCCTCGTTCCCGGCACGCACACCAACACGATTTCCGTCGACCAGGTCGCCGTGAAGCACATCGGCCCGACGTATCTGAGTTCCCTGGTGCTGTCGTGGACGGGCGGCGTGAGCACGGCCACGCTCTCCAGGAATTCGCTGGGCGTCGACATTCCGGCCACCGGCGACTATCGCAATGTCTTCGAGAGCCTGTTTCCTCCCGCCGATCCCGCGGAAGTCAAGAAGGCGCAGGCCCGGCTGGCGCATAACCGCAGCATTCTCGACACGGCGATGGGCGAGGTCGGCGATCTGAAGCGGAAACTGGGACGGATCGATCAGCAGCGGATCGACCAATACCTGCACTCGGTCCGCGACGTGGAGAAGCGGCTGATCCAGAAGGAGGAGATCCTCGGACTTGGTCGGCCCGAATTCGATGCTTCGAAGGTTCGCCTGGAGCGCGAGGTTCGCAACAGCATGCGGGAGCACATCGAGATCATGATGGACCTGATCGTGCTCGCCTTCCAGACAGACATGACGCGGGTCGCGACCCATAGTCTCGGCGGCGAAGCGGGGCCAAACTACGACGAATACAAGGACTGGGCCCGCAAGGCCGGCGCTCCGCTGCGCGGCACGCACGACGTCCACCACAAGGGCGGCGGGAATCGCGGGGAGTCGAATCCCGACGTCATCGCCCTGAGCTACCGCGACGAGATGTTGTGCGCATGCGTCGCGAGATTCATGGACAAATTGCAGGCCATCGAAGCCTCGGATGGGACGCTCCTCGACCACACGGTCATCCTGTTTGGCGGCGCGCAGACGTCGAGTCACGTCGGCACAAGCTTCCCCACGATCCTCGCGGGCGGCAACCGGCTGGGCTTCAGGCACGGCCAGCATCTCGAATGGCCGATCGACAAGCGGCCGATGTCCGATCTGTACCTCACGATCCTGCGTCAGCTCGGCTGCCCCGTCGAATCGTTCAAGGAGAGCTCCGGGCCCATCACGGAACTGCTCGCGTAAGGACGTGCGAGGCGTGGTATCGACGCCGGACGGTCGTCACTCGGGCTTTCTTCGGCCAGCGGGATCTTCCCCCATGGCCTTGAGAAACCGCATCGCCCGTTGCTTGACGTTCTCGTCCCGATGGTCGACCAGCGGGCGAAACCGTTCGACGTAGGGTCGGGGATCTTTTTCGTCGAGGGCCATCATCAGCCCGCGCAGCCGGTCCGGGATCTTGTCTTGCCACGACGTTTCCAATTCCTCAGCCGCGGCCCGCCGCGGCTCCGGGTCGATCGTCGCATCGTCGATCAAGTTGAGCAGCTGCAGGTGGGCGTACTTGTGGCTGTCCCGATACCGATCCTTGAGAAACGGCCTCAAGTCCTCCAACTTGCCGATGAACTCCCGCCCGCTGATGAAGTCCTCGTAGGCCTGTCGTTGCCGCTTCCCCGAGGTGGGCTCTGCGATCCAGCTGCGAAGAATGTGAAGACGGTTGTGGTAGCTGCCGGAAACGGGACCGCGTGAGATGAAGTCGTAGATCCGCATACGGTCCTGCTCGGCCCGTGAGGCATCCAACGCCGCCTCCATCACGAGATTGAGTTCGGATGGGGCGAGCGACGGCTTGCTCAAGAGTGCCAAAGCCTCGTCGTAATCGATATCAAGATCGAGGTCGCCGGCAGGCACTTGTTGCATCTTCATCTGCCGGAAGAGCGGCTCGTATTCCGACGGATCGACCTTGCGGAACGACATCTGAAGCGCGGCCTTGACTGCCGGGGTTGCCTCCCATGTCACCGGAGCGTGGTAGGGACCTCTGAAATTCGGGCGGTTCATCCACCACGTGCTCCCGTCCCATGGAGACTCGCGATGATAGAGGCGAAAAAGGGCCAGCGTGATCAGCCGAGCGAGCCGGGGGTCGCTCGTGCCGCGCACTTTCTCCGCCAAGCCGGCCACGACCCGCTCATCGTGGATCTCCTGCAGGCCGCGGACCGCTGCTTCCCGCAGCTCGTCGTCGTCGACCGCGGCCAGCAACCGGTCGATCGCCTTCAGCCCCACGACGGCCTTCAAGGCGGTGTGGCCGACGACACCGTGCGGAGCGGACCAGTCATCGCTGCCCGGCGGCAGGGCCCCGTCGCCGTCCGTGGCAAGCAGCTTCTGGTCCTTGGCCAGGGGTAGGATCGCGGCGGCGGCATCAGGATCGCGGGAACGGTACAGGCCGACGATGGCCCGCATCCGCACCCTGGGGTTTTCGTCCCGCACGGCCCGACGGAAAAGCCCTTTGCCGACATCATCGATTTCGTCTTCGACATCGCCGAGGGCACGGACGACGCACTCCCGCAGTTCGGCGTCTTGGTAGAGACCCGCAAGCCCGGCGTGCGATCTGGCTCCGTCAAGCTGCTTGAGCGTCATGACCGCCGCGACGCGGGCGGCGAGGGGCGACTTCGCGTCGGCGGCGCGGGCGAGCAGGCCGGCACTGAACGCCGGCTTGCTGCCGCGGGTGACGATTTCACGCATGGCGTTGAGCCGCGTAACCTGGCTCTGGCTGGCAAGGTGCTCGAGAAGCTCCGCGTCGCCGGCCCGGTTGATGTCGGGATAGACCGCCGCCGCCGCCCTGTCGGCGGGCTGAATCAGGTCGACATGACCGAACCGCTCGGTCGCGAAGCCGAATCCGCCGCCCAGCCGGGAAGCGGAATAGATCCGCGAGAAACCGTCGACGTCGATGCCGATGTTGTGCGGTGAATCCATGAACCGTTCCTGTCGCACCTGCCACGTCGCTTCGTGCGGCTTTCGTCGGTGCAGCCACATCCCAGTGTTGAAGTCGCCCGAGTAAAGGGCGTCCCCCAGACCTTCGGGGAATCCCGGTTCCTGGAGGTAGCACATGCCCGCGCCCGCACCGCCACCACAATCGACGAGCGGCGGCATCGCCTCATGGGCGAAATGCTTGTAGAGATTCGGATAGCCACAATGCGCCAGATCGGTCAGGTGGAACAGCCGCGTGCCCCAGCCGCCGCCGTCGTTGCTGTTGTCGCGGGCGAACAGATCGAGGAAGGGGTCCACGGCGATGGCGTAGATGTTGCGTGTTCCGGCGACCAGCAGGCCGAGCCGACTTCCGTCGGGACGGACCCGCAGCACGCCGCCTCCGTGAAGCGTGACCGTGCTGCCGTCGGTGCCCGTGGCCTTGAAGCAGCCTTGGTCGCCGATCGCCAGGTAGAGCCACCCGTCGATTCCCATGCGAACGCCGTTTGGGCCGTGCACGACCGCACTCGCGGTCAGCCGCGGCCCGAGATTCGTCACGAGCGTCGTCTTCTTGTCGGCAACCCCATCCCCGTCGAGGTCCCGATAGGCGACCAGGAAGGGCGACTGCATGAGGTACAGCGTATCGTCCACGTAGCAACTGCCGCGAGGAGCGTCGATGCGATCGACGAAGATGCTGAACTTGTCGGCGCGGCCGTCGCCGTCGGTGTCTTCGCACCGCACCACTTGACCAGCCCCTCGCTTGTCGTTCGTCACGCCATTGACGTCGCAACTGACGAAAGCCACACCCTGCGGCGATACCGCGATGCCGGTGGGGGCGGTTATGTGCTGCTTGGTGACGAACCGACTTTGCTTCAACCCCTGGTCGATGCCGACGGCGTGCGACAAATCCGGCACACACCACAGCAGCACGACCACCATGATCGCTCCGACCGAAGGCGGGGAGGGTGAATGACCCCTCCGGGACTGCCAAACGCTGTTCGTGCCGCTCGCCGACAAGCGGCTGGCGACAAGGCGTGGCTTGCCAAGCGGCGGGCAGCTTTTTACGACGCAGAGCGTCATCAAGAGTCCTTCAGTGCCCGGGGCACGGCGGCCGGCTTGAGCTTCCACTGCGAATACGGCACCGCGTCCCGAGGCTGCTCGAGCGCAGCCGGTCCCAGATCGAGACGGTCGACACGCTCGAGATCGACCGATGTCGTCCCAAACACGCCGTTGCGGCCCACGAGCCGATCGCCGTCGAGCCGCTCTGCGATGAGCGATACCCGGCGGCCGTCGATCATCGTCGCCCGCGACGGCACGCCTGGCTGATCGCCCACTTGCAAAACAGCCTGTGCCGCCCGCAACTCCGAATCGTCCCCCTCCATCGAAAGCCAGATCAGCCTCGCCACCTCCGACCGCGGAAACTCCTTCAGCGTGCCGACCACCTCGATCCGTGCCGTGGCCCCGTCGAGCGAGATGAGCTTGCCCCGCAGGTAATCCCCGTTCGGCAGCCGGATCATGTGCGTCGGGGGATCGGCCTGCTGAGACCGCGGAAGCGTCAGAAGCCGGGCGAACTTGTCCTTGGACAGCGGTCCGGCCGACGACGGCAGCAGTTCGACGGCCCGTATCGCGATCGCCGGCACATGGAGATCGGCCTCCAGATCGGTCTTGATCCTCAACCCTTCCCGATTCGCTGACAGCACGGAGCACAGGATCGATTCGCCGGTCTTGAGATACAGCGTCGCCAGGCTGCCGGCATCCACGGGCTTGGTGGTCGGCGCAGAAGAATCCGCCGAGGCTGCACGAGCATAGGATATCTGCAGCGGCTCCGCACGGCCGATCGCAACCGGTTCCACGCCGCCGCGCGGATGCCAGGCGATGCCCTTGGTGTTTCCCGCCGTGTTGACGAGTCGCCCGCGCATCCGGCCGGAGGAGCCTTCGAGCAGACCGACTAGCCCCTTTGCCGGGACGGTCGCCCTGGCGACTGGCTCGAGCAACGCGAGTTGCCGGCGGTCGCACGCGACCGGATCGGCGACGGACGGGCAGTCGAGCCGAAGCGCATCATCCGTCACCTCGACGATGCGGCCGGTCAGCCGCGTGCCACCGTGCAGCACTGCCTGCACTGCCGCGGGGGGCGGCGCGACGGTCGCAGCCGCCGTCGGGAACTCGACCTCGTTTACGTCGGCCGCGGCCACCTGCCTGACGTCGTCTCCTTCCCTCGCGGTGAACATCCCGCTCGTGCGATCGAACGACTCCAGGACGGCATTCGGCCCGCCGAGGTCGCCTGCCGGCTTGATCTTCGGCTCCTCATCGGCCCACGGCGTCACCCGCAGGCTGTCGATCCGCACGCCGCCTCGACGGAGCTTGAGCGTGAGGCCGGGCTGCCGGCCGGCCTTGCCCGGGGCAACGGTCGCGTCGAACAGTGGCCGATCGGCGGCGGCCGCATCGGCCGACAGGACCGCCATCCGACCGCGTTCCTGGTCTATGAACACCCGCATCTGCAGGCTGCCGGCGGCGTCGCCGACGGTCCCGACGGGCTCGAACGCCGCCGTGGCCCCCTCGCGGACCACGATCAATTCGCCGCCGAGGGCTTCGATCCGGTAATGCTCCGGCTTTTCCGCCGCGTTATCGCGTCCCGCGGGCTTCGCGGCTGCCGGACCGGAGGCGAAGAAGAGTTCGAACTCGGGTCGATTGTCCCAGGCCACGACGATCTCGAAGCAGGCCCGCAGCGGCGCGGCCACGTCGCGGTATGCCACCGTCCCGGCCTGTTCGCAGACGATCCGGCCCCCCTCCTCACGAACTCCACCACGAGAGCAGTTCCAGCCGGCGAGGAGTCCCGGCACGAACACCTTCGTCGCCGCCGTCGTCCGCGCGAGCCGCTCGACATCGGTCCGCCGGATTCGCAGCGGGGCAGGCCCCGCGCCGACCGCCCGCAGCACGATATGATCGGCGTCGATCGACTCGAGCGTGCCAACCCCGAAATCGCCCCCCCGCAGATCGACCCGCCAGACGTCCGCCGCCAGCGGCTGGCTCGGCGGGACGTGGAATCGGACCCGCTCGACCTCGCTGAAACGGAATTCCAGCGGGTCGGCGAAAAGGGTCGACCGCCAGCGAAGCGTCGTGAGGGGGCCGTTGCCGGCCGGCATCGGCACGAGCTGCCCCTGGAGAAAGCAGTCCTCTGGAAGATCGAGCACCGACACCGCCGGCGTCGGCTCGGGACGCTTCGCCGAAGCACCACCGTTCGCAGGCTTCGCGGGTTCGGCGGCGGCGATCGGGACGGCCCCCACGCCCGCGACAATCAGCACGAGCAGACGGAGCCGGGCCACAACCTGAAAACCCCCGCTCGCAGCAATCGTCATCTTCATGTCACCCCACCTTTTTCTGCAGTACGCCTTGAGACTCGAGATGCTGCCGCAGCGCAGCGACTTGTTGCTGGGAGTACTGCCAAAGCACCTGCGCTTGCCGCCCGCTCACGGCCTTCCGCAGCCGCTCGTCGCCGATGTCGAGGATCGCTAGCCGAACGAGCGCGTCGGCATACTGCAGCACGTGGGGAGCGGTGCCGAAGCTGTGCTGCAACTTCGGCCGGACCTCGACGAGCAGGGCCTCCAGCGCCTCGTGCTGCCCCTGGTCGAGCCCGAGCGAGGTTTCGAACCTGATCATCTGACGGGCGACGATCGAACGCCAGAGACTATCGAGCCGGCCGTCGACGGCGGCGTTGAGTTGGGCCTGCTGGTCGGCGTCGAGTGTCGTTGGAATCGTCTTGGCGAGGAACGAGCCGGCTCGGCAGATCTGCCGCATCAAATCCCGACACTGCTGAACGTCCTTTTGAAACTGTTGCATGAGCTGCTGCTGCTTCGGGTCTGCTCCCCACTGCCCCTTCAGGATGACTCCCAGATATTTCTGCCTGCATACGTCGATCTCCTCCGCGGCCCGACGGACCTCCGATTCGAGCGCCAGCCGGAGCTTCCGATCCTGTGGCTTGGAGAGATCGACCATCGCCGCGAACTGTTTGAACTGCGGTTCGACGAAGGCAAGCACCTTCGCGACGGTCTGCGACTGCGCGTGGCCGGCGGGCTCGGCCGTCGGGACTTTGCCGTTCTGCGGGGATGGGCGCGGGTTCGTGAACTGGATTCCGTTCCCGTGGGCAAGAGCATTGAACACATTCAGATCAAAGCACTCCTGCAGGTCGTAGTCCGGCTGCCGTCCGTGCACTTCGGCCGGGTTCTCCACGCCGTCATCGACCACGACGTCGTCCTCGCCATGCGATGCGAGACCGACGGCGACGGCGCAGCCGATAGCCCCGATCCGCACGGCGAGCCCAGCCCGCCACCACGCCTGGCCAAAACCGAATCGCCGCCCGGAAACGCAAGAACTGAATGTCGGCGATGTCATGGATTCCACCACGGGTCTGCAAGGTGCGGTGGTTGGTGCAAGGGCATCGCTATTTGATGGATAGTTTGGAGCGCATCCAGCCGCATCCCCATCTGTTTCCAGCCCACCTTTTGGCTCCACGCCGTCCACACGGCCCGCTGCGTAGCGTCGAGATGCGGGGCGATGCAGCGGTCGGCGAAGTCAGGCGCGGGCCCACCGCCGTCCATGTGAGTGTAGCCCCCGTTGTCGTACAGCTCGATGAGCCAATCCGGTTGCCAGTGCTTTTCGAGATCGGTCATGATCGCCTTCCGCTGGCCCGCGGAGAGCACAAGGCGCTGGTCGAGCTTCGCCACGATCTGTAGCCGTGCGACACGACCGCGGCGAGCGACCGTGGCCGCATGCTCCCGCCGGAAAGCGGCCAATTCATCGGCCGGAACATGCGGTGCGAGGGCGGCGGCGACCGCCTCGTGAATGATGGCCAGAGGATCGGCTGAGGGCTTCGCCGGGTTTGGTGCCGCGCCCATGTGCCGGTGGGCGAGGTCGGCGGCCCAGGCCTTTAGAGGCACGTCGGCCGCCGCGGCGACCTGGCGCCGAACGCCGGCGGGCAGGCTGCCGCAGGTCGATCGAGCGAGTTCCAGCTGGGCAGGAATGAACTGCCGGTACTGGGACTCGATCTGGCGGGCATGCTGCTCAATCTGCTTCTGTCGCTCTTTCTGCTGCTGCTCAGCCTGCTGCTGCTCAGCCCGGGCGAACTGTGCGGCAACGATGCCGAGACCGAGCAGGGCCTGCGCGAGGGCAACGACGAACCGCGCGCTCCGGGCGTGTCTCATCGGGCTCACCGTTCGTAGACGGGCAGAAGCTTGAAATTGACCGCCAGGGCAAGGAGGGTCAGCGGCGTGTCGACGTCCGCCCCGTACGACATGGTGAAGCTGCCGTCCTTGGCCTGTGCCTTTTTGAGGGTCTTCACGAGTCCGGCGTTCCACTGTTCCCAGGCCGCAACGTTGCACTGGAACAGCGCCTGGGCGCGATAGTAGTGCTCGTACGACGAGCCGTTGGCGCGGACGCCCATTCGCGGCGTCGCTCCGGTTGGCGGCGTGCGGCTCGCCTGCTCGAGGTACGCCTGGGCCGACTTGTACTGCGGCAGGGCCTGTCGCCGGGCGATCGAGAACACGAGCACGCCGATCGAGGTGGTGGCCTCGGTGCCGCCGCCGGCTGCGCCGGAATAGCCCACGCTCCCGTTGCCACCGGTCATGAACACGTAGTACTTGATCGCCCGGTCGATCGTCTCGTCGGGAACCTCGATGCCGGCGTTGCGGGCCGCGAGCAGGCCCATCAGCACGGCGCCGCTCACCGACGTGTCGGCCGTCATCATCTCCGGGCCGTAGTGCCAACCGCCGGTCGGATTCTTCTTGTTGGCCGTCACGGCAGCCCGCACCGCCAATTCCAGCGCCTTGCCGATCGACCGCCCCGCCCCCTTGCCCCCCGAAGCGCCGGGCTCGCTCCACAGGCCGCGGTCATCGACCACGCCGTAGGCCTCGGCCAGGCCGAGCATGGCGAAGCCGTGGTGGTACATGCTCGGGTTGCCCCCTTGGCCGCCGATGAAGCCCACGCCTCCATCCTGATCGTTGAGAATCGAGCGGATCGCACGTCGGATCGGCGTGCGATAGGGGCCGAAGTTGGGGTCCTCGCCGCTGGCCAAGAGCACCATCAGCGTCATCGCTGTCGGCGCGGGGGTGCCGTGATTGCTCTTCCAGGCTCCCGAGCCGTCCTGCGTCTTGAGCAGGTACCGGATGCCGGCGTCGTAGATCTCGCGGACGTCCCGAGGCACCGGGTCGCCGTACTTCACGAGCGGCCCGTCGGCGGACCGAGCGACGGCCGCCGCGGCGAGCGACACAAGCAGGCAGAAAAACGGCACGGCGCGACGCATGAACGGATCTGACACGATTCGTTACCTCACTTCGATTCGAAACTCATCCACCGCCGGCGAGGGCTCGTCCGCCGCGTCACCTTCGGCGACGGCGACCCCGCCGCCTGCCGCGGCCGACCAGGATTTCGCGACCGCCGCTACAAGCTGCCGCTGACGGGGATCGAGAAGCGTGACCAGCTTCTCGTCGCCGAGGCTCGTGAGCCGCTTCGCGACGATCACTGCGGCCGGCATGGGCGAGAACTCGTCATCCAGCGGCGGCGGATCGGCAACGAGTTTGGCTGTGACCGCATCATACTGCTTCTGGGTGAGGCCCATCCGGTCGTCGAACGCGGTCAAGCCGGCGGCCACGACCGCCTTCCAGCGGCAGATGGCCCGCTCGCGCATCGCGGCGGCATAGATTTCCGCCTGCTTCTCATCGAGCCCGCCGACCACAACCTTCGCCAAGAGCGACTGCGGGCCAAACACCTGCTGCATGAGCTGGCGGCACCGATTCGATTCCTGCGAAACTGCCTGCATGAGTTTCATGCCGGCCTCGTCAAATTGGCCGGTGCTGGGATCGGTGGTGATCGTGCGGTTGGCGAACGTCGCCCGTGCTTCGACGACGGCATCGACGAGCCGCTGCATGTCCGACCGGACTGCGATCTCGAGCTTCTTCCGCTGGGCGTCGGACAGCATGACGATCCGGTCGATGGCGGCGATTTGGGCGACGGCCCGCTGCCGCAGCGGCGCGAGCCGTCGGGCGATCGCGTCGGGCAGTGTGTCGGAACGCGGCGATCCTTTCGCGTCAGCGTCGAGCGACCGGCCGAAGACCTGGGTATCGAAGAGCGTCCCGAGTTCGGTCGTGTGCGTTCCGCGGCGGTGGACGGGGACCTGGTCCGCGACGATGTCGTCGCCGCGGACCGCCGAGGCGGACAGGGCGGCCACGACCCCGAGGATGCGAAGCGGGTTGTTGGACCGCGACGTGTCCATCATGGCTCTTCCTTCGGTTCACCGCCACCCGCGGCGGCCCCGGGCACCGGCTGGATCTCGACCCCGCCACCGGCCTGCACCCTCACCTCCAGGCCGCCTCCCGCACCGCCGACGAACACCTGTTTGCCGTTGATGATCACCTGCTGCTGATTGCCGTCACCGAATGCCTTGACCTGCACATGGACCGGTCCATTTGGGACCTTCGGCATCGGCACGATCGGTTGAGGAAGCCTGCCGGCGTTCGCCAGCGTCTGCGACTCCTCGCGCTGCTTTCGCCACGCCGCGGTCCGCTCCTTACCCAGCGCCTGCTCGACGCACCGCTCGACCCCCTGCAGCCGCGTGGACATCTCGACGCCACGGCCCTGCTGCATGGCGACAAGGGCCGGACTCCAGCGTTCGCGATACGACGCGGCCAGGCTCTCGACAAGAGATTCCCGCTCGGACTCGTCGAGGTACGCATCGCGATCGACCGCGGCGACGATGACTGACGCTGCGGCCTGCTTCGCCCGCTCCCGCCGCAGCGACTGCTCCGCCTCGTACGCGGCCGACTCGTCGGGGGTCGCGTTGGCTGACACGCTGGTTCGCACCGCCGCCTCGACGGCCGCCGCAACGTCGTTTGGCTTTCTGTGGCGTCCACGAACCGGGTTGTCCCTCGCGATCTCGGCGACGAACGATTCGATGGCCCCGCGGCCGGCCGCGAGCACGAGCGCCCGCTGCTGCCGCTCGAGCGAAGGGCAGGTCTGCCGCACGACCGACAGTTCGCGGCGAAGCGCCGTCAAGCCCGGTTCTCGAAATTGCTGGATGACCAGATCCGACTCCACGCCGGCCTCATCCGCCGCCGCGACCGGGTTCGCCGCCGCCGGTGTCTTCTGCTCGGCCTCGTCCCACCACGGGTCGCCGATTGCGTCGCCTTCGACGACCACGTCCACACCATTCCGAACACCGCCGACTCCGGCCACCCCCCAACCTGCACGCAAGCCACCGACGACCTCGAACGCTTGGCCCGCGGCACGGTCGCACACAGCCGCCAAACAGCCGCAGGCCATGGCCAGTCGGACGAGGCTCCGGTGCCAGCCGGTTTGCCAGCCGTTCATCGCCGCTCCTTCTCGAACCGGTTGAAGTACTCGTCGAGCCCCGCGCGAAACTCGTCGGGCAGCACGCGGCCCGACTGGCCGGTGGCCTGTCTCTTTTCGCGATGCTCGCCTCCGCCCTTCGTCGCGTTGCCACGGCCGCGGAGCACCTCGGCCAGCGCGCTGGTGGTGCCGGAGCCGCCGCCCCCAGGGCTGGTGCCAGGGCCCCCAGCGCCGGCGCCCCCGGCGCCGCCAGGACTGCCGCCGCCTCCGCCACCGCCACCGCCACCGCCTCCGCCGCCACCAGCGGATTTGGACGCGAGCAAGAGCTCGATCGCCTCGGTCTCGGCTGCGATCGGCTTGGAGCCGGTGTCGGGGGTGCGAAGCAGGTCCGCTGCCTCGGACATCACCTCCTCGACCGCCTCGAAAAGCTTGATCTCCTCGGAGTAGTTTTGCTCGCCAGCCTCCTCCTCCAAGAGCCGATCGACGAGCCGCACGATTCGTTTGGCGAGTTGATCCTGCTGTGCCCCAAGCTTCTTCGCGAGCGTCGCGTATTCCGCGGCCGCGAGCTCCTTCCTCGTCTGCTCGCCGACCCGCGTCTCCTCCCGGAGGATCACCTCGGCCTCCAGAATTCTCATGGCCTCAAGCACGACATCGGGCGGCACGCTCGGCGGGGCACCGCCACCACCACCACCACCACCACCGCCGCCACCTCCACCCTTCGGAGGCGAAACCAGGTCGTCCGCGAGGCGGTCGAACGTGTCGGCCCAGAACTCCGCCTGCGCGATCGACATGCCGACTTCCTTCTTGATGTCGTCGGAGAGCGAGCGGAGGCTGCCGAGCACGTCGAGCCCCTTCATCTCTTCGAGCACCGTGCGGAACGCGGGCAGCTGCCGCCGGTCGAAATAGGCCTGCATGTCATCCATGATGCTCGAAACCTTGTCCGACTCCCGGCTGCTCGCCTCCGCCATGTCGCGAATGGCCTTCGTCACGTCGGCCGAACGCTTGTCCGACTTGCCGAACGCCGACGCCGTCATTCCGGCCAGCCGCTCCGCGATCGTGCCCTGCTGCCGTGACGCCAGCTTGATCCGCTTGACGAACGTGCTGCCCTCCAGATTCGCCATCACAGCGGCCAGATCCTCCGCAACCTTGGCAAAATCTTCGAGGAGCTTCCGCTGGGCCTCGATCGCTTCGTCCAGCAGTTCGTCGGCGGCCTGCTCTTCCGGCGGTGCATCGTCGCCACCGCCGCCGCCCGCCTTGGGCTTCGTCACGCCAGCCTGCGTCGTCGGAAGTCCGAACCGGACCGGCGGGGGCTTGCCGCCGCCACTCTTGGACGGGTCCTGCGGATCCTTTGGCTGGAGCGACGATTCCTTATCGACGAGTTGGGGCGGCTGGAGCTGTGGCGGCTCGCCCGGCTTGCCGCCCCCTTCTCCCGCCTGCTTGCTGTTGTCGGTGCCGGCCTTCGGGGGCTGCGGGCTCGAAGAACTCCCGGGCTCACCGGGCTTGCCGCCGTCTTGGGCAAGCTTCTTCACGTCGTCTTTCCCAGACTCGCCACTGGGCTTGCTGCCGTCCGCAAGCTGAGCTTCGGTTTCGTCCTCACCAGGCTTGCCCTCACCAGGCTTGCCCTCACCAGGCTTGCCCTCACCAGGCTTGCCCTCACCAGACTGGCCCTCG